>JACOMT010000018.1 GCA_014623385.1 Paracoccaceae bacterium | reverse complement strand
AGGTTCAATACACACTTGAGACTCAATATGGGCGCATGTTCGGCATCACCCACGAACTTGCAAGTTCGGTGCACCAACCCGGTGAAGATGTCTCGGTGCAGCTAAAGCCAGAACATTTGGCATTCATCAACGCATAGACGAAGTGAAATGAACAATCACGATCTGAAAGAGCGTCGGAAATTCGGCGAAGACCTCGCGCGGGCAGCTGGTGAATTCGCCCTGTCCAAACAAAAGAACATCCAAGAGCTTGCCGTTGACATGAAAGGCACGCAGGACTGGGTGACAAATGCCGACCGCGAAACCGAGCAGCTTGTGCGCGCAAAGATCGCCGAGGCTTTTCCGCAAGATAACATTTTGGGTGAAGAAGAAGGGGGCATGATCGACGGGATCAGCTGGATCGTGGATCCAATCGACGGCACGGCGAATTTCGCCCATGGAACACCCTATTGGTGCGTTTCGATTGCCCTGGTGCAGGACGGTCAGGCCATGCTTGGATTTGTCTATGCGCCTGCGCTGGATGAGTTGTTTGTGGCGCAACGCGATGCGGGTGCATGGTTGAACGCGCAAGCGTTGGATTGCCGCCGGGATGTGCCTGCAGTACGCTCTGTGATCGAGCTGAGCTGGCGCAGAGGGGACGGTTTCCGCGCCTATAAAGATCAGGTCGAACAGCTTTTGGATGTCGGCTATGAGTTCTGCCGCGCCGGGGCGGGGGCCTTGTCACTTGCCTGGATCGGCACCCGCCGACAGGAAGGATATGGCGAGGTCAACATGAACGCCTGGGACGGTATGGCAGGCTGGTTGATCGCACGCGAAGCGGGGGCTTCGGTCAACGCTTATGATCTGGCCTGTCTGGAAGGCAAAAAGGCAGACATTGCCGTAGGTGCAACCGATCAGATCCGTGACGACCTGCTGGGTGCCTTAGGGAATGCACGTCAAAGGCTGCTTGCAGCGTAACGTTCCTGACCCGAAGACGTTTCGAGATCAGCTTGAACCATCAATGCCTTGCCACGCCTTTGACGCTGGCGGGGCATTTGTCATTCATCTACTGCGCCTTCCGCTCGAATATACGTCAGCGATATTCGGCAGCAGTTTCGCTGGTTGCCCTTGCCGAAACCGATTTCGGACCTTCTGACTGTTAAGGAAGATTCGAAAAGCGCGATGTGACCGCTCAGCTAGGCAATCTCACGCGCGGCCATTGGAGACAGCCAGAAATGATCGATGTTGATGCCGTCACTCAGCGTGCCATTGATGTTCTGAAAACAAACGACCGGGGCGGATACACGATCCCAACTGACGGGCTGTATCCCTATCAGCGGAACTGGGACAGCGCGATTTCGGCACTGGGAATAGCCGAATTTGACCTCGATCATGCCTGACAAGAGATCGAGACGCTCATGTCAGGGCAATGGGACAGCGGTATGGTCCCGCAGATCCTGTTTCATACCAAAGCAGACGGGTATTTTCCGGGATCTGATGTCTGGAAATGCCAGGGGCCTGTTCCGTCATCAGGCATAAGCCAACCCCCCGTTGCGGTTACCGCGGCTCGCTTGATCTGGGAAAAGGACAAGGCGTTTGGCCAAAGCCGGATGGAAGCCCTGCTGCCCAAACTGCGCGGCTGGATTGACTGGTTCATGCGCTGGCGGTCGGATGACAAAGGCGCGGTGTTCACCAGTCACCCTTGGGAGGCGGGCCGTGACAACGCCCCGGACTGGGACAAATCCGCCGCCCGCATAGATACGTCGGGCGTGCAGAGCTACACACGAGAAGACATCAAACATGTAAACAGCGATCATCGTCCAACCCAGAAAGACTATGATCTTTATGTGTGGCTTATGCAGATCGGCCGCGATGCTAACTGGGATGACGGCGCGATTGCCGCGAACACGCCTTTCAAGGTCGCAGACCCAGCTGATGACTTTCATCACCTTGCGCGCCGTGCGGGACCTGTACGCCTTGTACGAGGTGGTTCGGCCAAGACGCAGCGCAACACTGGCCGAATACATTTCGGTGCTTGAAGCGGGGGCCGAAAGCCTTTGGAATCCAGCCATCCAGGCCTATGATGCGCGCGACGTCGAAACCGGAGAATTCGCGGGCTCACTGAGTTGCGGCTCATATCTGTGCTGGTATGCGGGCGTGGACCGTCCAGAAATGCGCGACCAGCTGCAAAAGGCACTGTCGGGCACAAGGTACCCTGTCGCAGTACCCTGTCGCAAGCTATGACATCCACGGTGCCGTATTCGACTCACATCGCTATTGGCGCGGTCCGACATGGCCATGCATGAATCTGTTGATTGGCATCGGTCTTGCAGACATCGAGGCACCGGAAGAGCCAACCCTCCGGGCCCGTATCCGAGAACTCGTGGCAGAGCAGGGGTTCTCAGAGTATTTCGACCCCATGACTGGGGCCCCGGCAGGTGGTAAGTCGTTCTCGTGGACGGCGGCGGCTTGGCTCCGATGGGCACAGTATGACGCGTGATCTGCTGGGTCTTGGCATGCCGCCAAAATGCTGAGTAATACCTTGGCTCTTTTGAATGCTTAGGACCCTTGTATCTGCGCACGACAGGTACGAGGGTGCAGAAGCTGGCTATTGGGGCATCAAATGACGACGATTGGTATTGATATTGGTGGCACAAAAATGTGCATTTGTGCAGGCCCACCTGACCATAGAGTGTTCTCAAGATTTCCGACCGGAGCCGAGATAACCCCGCAAGAACTTGAACACATGATTTGCGGTTTTGTTGCGAAACTCGCTGATCCCCCAAACGCAATTGGAATTGCAGTACCGGGTTTGGTTTCGGATCAAAAAGTCATCGCCTGTGACGTCTTACCCAACCTCGTTGGATGGGAGCCAGCTCGAATAGATATTTCCTGCGCAACCATCAGTGTCATGAACGACGCAGATGCTTTGGCAAGCGAAGTGATCAAAACGTCCAGCCCGACTGACCTGTCTGTCGTTGTCGCCGTGGGAACTGGGATTGGCGGGTCGATTATCAATGAGGGGGCACTTATTCGTGGTGCAAGCGGCGGGGCGGGAGAGATTGGTTGGTTTCCTGTGATAGCAGACGGAGCCCTAGTGCGATTGGATGATGTTGCTGGTGGCGCAGCGTTACTTAAAAAAATCGGGGGCGATGTGGATGAAATAGGGCGTCGACTTAAATCAGACGATAGGTTGGCCACCAAAGCGGTCACAGATGCGGGCCGTGCATTGGGTCTGGCGATTGGCAGTCTCATCTGCTTGCTGAACCCAAACCGAATTGTGATAGTCGGTGGAACCTTACGCTATCCTGGGTATCTCGAGGCTGTAATGACTGCGGCGAAAGAAGGAGCGCTTCCTGAAGCGTGGGAGGGATGTGAGATTCATGTACCGGAAGAGGGCGAGACCTGGCCCGCGCGCGGTGCCGCCGCGACAGCGACCGATGGCGATCTATCGCAGCATTCGTCAGCCAAGCAACGCATTGCCCGAACCGCTGGAGCTGAAAGCTCAGATTGAAGAGACCTACGGGCCGCCCTCACGCGCAGAACTCAACGGCCGCGACATGGTGCTGACCTATGCCTGGAGCACGGACGGTTTCATTCCCGACCTTGATGCGCTTGGGCCAATCAGACGTGAGGAAACGACCAGTCCAGGCGGCAAGCTCATCACCGAATATGAGCTGTGCGGCTCGGATCAGCACTATCGCAACACTGTCGAGTACCGGTTTGAGTATCCGCGCGACAAGCTGATCAGACCCGGTTGCGTCGCGACATTCAAAGTCAGCTATCGTGGTCAGCCCTGGCATGACCTCAATCACCTTCTCTCTGGATGATTACGAGCTCGGTCGGATGCACATGGAAGAACTGGACCGTCAGATTGTCGAAGCGTTGACCGGCGAGGAGGTTGAAGCCTCGGATATGGATCCGTGATTTCGCGGATAGCCAGGTTGCAACAAAGCTTCTATGAATGCCGCAGCATGATCACAGTACGCGCACATATCACCCATATTTAGCGCCCGCAGCATGGCGGGCGGCTTCGAGCTGTTCGCCACGCGATGATCCCCCATCCCCGCACTGTCTCTGACGCCGCCGCCATCGGGCATGACGGAGTTAAAGACATGATCAATTGGTATACGACAGACCCACATTTCGGGCACGAGAACATCATCAAGTTGCAATCGCCCGTTTCGTTCGGCAAACTATATGGATGCGGTTCTGATGCAAAACCTGTGGACGATGGTTGGCCCCAAGGATGCATTGTGGATCGTTGGTGACTTCGCCTTTGGACAGAAGGCCAAGGACCGCGAATGGCTGACCAAACTATTTGCCAAGCTGCCCGGTGCGGAAAAACACCTGATTGTGGGCAATCATGACCTAGAGCCGACACTGGCCCTGCCATGGGACAGCATCTCTCACATGGCCGAGGTCAAAGATGGTCCTGACAACCAGATGCATATCCTGTGCCACTATCCCATGATCACCTGGAACCGTGCCCGGCGTGGTGCGCTACAGATATTTGGCCATGTGCACAAGAACTGGAAAGGGTCCAGCAACAGCGTCAACGCAGGTGTCGATGTCTGGGACTAATATGCCCGTGCGGTTTGAGGACCTTGCGCGGCGTGCCAAATCGTTACCCCAGAACAAGCACTGGCAGGATGTCGAGCACAACGCGAAGGAGTTCTGAGATGTCCCGATCTTATCGCAAGACGCCCATCTGTGGCATGACCACCGCTGCAAGCGACAAAGCCTTCAAGAAGGCCGAACACAAACGGGCCAGACGCGCTGTGAGTGCCTGTGACCAGCCGCCAGCAGGTAAGTCGTTCGGCAACCCATGGGGGCACCAAAAGATGGAAAGCAGTGGATCGACCCAAAGCGTTTTCCTGAAATCATGCGGAAGTAAGAGCGATGGCGAGGTTTCTGGTCTGGAGCGACCTGCATGATGAATTCTGGGAAGGATTTGATCTTCCCGACCTGCTCACGCCGGTGGACGGGGTTCTGATTGCGGGCGACACCCATACGAAGGGACGGCATCTGGATATTCCTGCACGAGCCGCCCGGAAATATGGCTGCCCTGTTGTTCTGATCTTGGGCAACCATGAACCCTATGGCTCGATCTGGTCAGAACTGATGGCGGATGAGGAACGCCAGCTTGAGGCGTTGCGCACCGAAGGCCTCGACATTCGTGTGCTGCATGGCGCATCGACCGAGGTTGCAGGCGTTCGTGTCATCGGCGCGACTTTATGGACCGATCTGAAGCTCTATCCGCCCTTCGAATATCTGGCCCGGATGATGGTGTCTGCTTACTTGCAGGACTATCGCGCGATACGCACTGCGCCAAAGACGCGGTTTACAGTTCCTGACATGTTGGAACGCCATCGCCGGGACAAGGCTGCGATACTTGAGGCTTTGAGCAGACCTCATGATGGCCCCACAATTGTCATGTCCCATCATTTGCCAGTACGACAGCTAATCGCCCCTTGGCGCACCATCGACGGTGAAGAAAAGCGTGCCATGAACAACGGCTTTGCTTGCGATCTGTGGGACGACATCAAGGTTCACGACATCCACACCTGGATCTGTGGTCATTCCCATGAAGGTGAGAATTGGACGGGCGCAGGTGATCACGGGCCGATCCGGAAGGATATCCGGGGGAAGAAATCGGGTTTGAACCGGAGTTCGTGGTGGATATTTGAGCGTCCAACTGTCAGCAAACACGCACCGGGAGCGGCTCTTAAGCTTCCATATTCTCCACATGCCAACTGCGATCCGGCACAGATCGGCGCGTAGTGCAGGGGTGTTGGGACCTGCCCTGACCAGCAGTCAAACTCTGTTTGCGGCTGTTGTGGGGGTGTCGGGGGGAGGCTGCGCAGCAGTTCCCCATGATCCTCATTGACACTCTAGCGCACGCGGAGTTTCATTATGAGCAATAAACTCTGATCTCATCTCGCGCTATTGCTGGCACCGGTTCTATTGTCACCAACTTTCGCCAAGCCTCCCGCGCCAGCCTGAAAGGCGCGACACCGCATCAGACCAACCGGAACCCCGATGGTTGGTCCGCGATTGATCTGAACCGCGTGCATCTCAATGAAGTCTGGATTGGCAGCGGCATGCATATTCTGAATGATGTAAATACCTGTATGAAAGACGTGGTTGAACCGACCTTCAAGAACAGTTCTGGTTTCCCCTTCTGCACGATCATTCTGGGCGCATCTCCGGAATATTTCCGGCCAAATGACGGAGCTCCCGGCGAAGAAGATCCCAAGCGTCTCGCGGCATGGAAAGACCTGACAAAGACGTAGATCGTAGAAACATTCGGCGATGATCTCGTTTCAGCCATCTACAACGGGGACGAGACCACGCCGCATGTTCACCTCGCGATCTGCCCAACCTGTCTGAAAAAGTCGTGCAAGCCGGATCGGAAAAAGAAAGGAGAAACGGACGATGATTTCGCAAAACGTTGCGAGGAGTGGAAGCATGAAGCTGGTGCCAAGACACTAAGCTGGTCGTCCAACAAGGTACTCGGCCAGTACAACAGTTTCGAACGTCTGCGCCGATCCTATGCTGATGCAATGAAACCGCTTGGCCTCGAATACTCCCTCGCCTCTTTTGAGCCAGCCCAGTACCCGGATCCAAAACACAAGAAGCAACACCTCGCAGATCTGGAAGAAGAGCAGGCGGCAAACCTGGCAGCGATCGCAGAAGAGCGTGCAGACTTGGAAGCAGACCGTCGAAAGTTTGAAGAGGAAAAAGCCGCCTTCAGGGAGCGCTGCGCTGTGCTCATTCAAGACGAACTCCGCATCGCGACAGAAAATGCCACGCGTATTTCCGAGGGGATCATTGCTGCCGCCCGAAAAGTAGCGGCCCGCACGGAAGCTGAGGCCAAACGTCGGCAGAACGTGAAGAGGCGGACAGGGTTGCGACATGGCCTGCACGTCTCAAAAAACTGGAAGAGGCCGAGCGACGTGCGCGACAGACGACACTGGATCTCGAAGCGCAGTCGTCTTGGTTTGCCCTCTTTAACGCAAATATTTGGCGAAGCCATAACACGCGCCTTTGACTTGTCCTTCGACACTTTGGTTTGGCGTGATGAGATGCCGACAGCACCGTCAGCTGATGCTCTGTTCATCCAAAATAACGGATCGGTAACGCGCGATCAGAGGTTGGCATACCTGTCACTGCATGGAATCGATGGTGAGCGCTTCCCACTTTCCCCAAATCTCATTGATCTTGTCAAAACCGTTTTCGGGAAAATCAGAGATTTTGCCAAACGCTGGAAAGCGCAGAGTGCTGAATTGATCGATGCGCGTCGAAGCGTCCGGGACATTGAGCAACGAGTTCAGGACACCCACCGGGCGTTTTCAGCAGCACAGAACCAACTTGAGAACGCGCGCAAGGAAACCGCTGAAGCACAGGAACTGGCAACACGCGCATATGATGATCACGCTGAGCTATCCTATGAGTACACAAAGCTCGATCAGGCGCTTGAGCCTGTCCGCCCAGCCTACGACGCGTTGCAAGCTCGGCTTTCTGACATTCAGAAGGTTGTTCCGAACGACCGGGACCACCACCTCGCAAAACAATGGGTCAGCAACTGGCTCAATGAAGCTCCACAGGGGTCAGGTGAGCTGTATAAGCTCACCGTTCGTCTACAAGATCACGACTACAAGGCCGAACTGCTCCGCCGAGTAGGCTTGGATGTCGTTCCCTATCCGAACTTCTCATCCGACATTCGCACATGTTGGGGTGGAATAGTCACTCTCTCCGTTCGTGATCAACGCAAACTAGTTTTGGCGATGCGCGACATAGACTACGAGCGCAATATTCCACGCTCTGGTCGAAAGGAAGCAGAACTGGCGCTTGCACTTGAAATTGCCAAGGCTCGCGAGGCAAAGTCGGATAAGCCCATCCCACCTCTTGCTCGGCAGTTCCTCGATCTCCCAGCAGACACGCAAGAGAAAATCGAGAAAGCTGTCAAGGCGCAAGACCAATACAAGAAACAAGTTACACCAAGTCCAGGACCGTCGATGTGAGAACGAATGATTGTTATCGGCTCACGACAAGCTCGCCGGACTTCAAACAAGCATGCGAGATACCGTGGTGGATACACCCCGATAGGAGACGATGACTGAACGCCCCCTACCGCACCGAACCAGGATCAGATGAACGGCACGATGGCATCCTGAACGACAGCGCTCAAGTCACGCTGCCGCAAGACCCGGTTGTCAGGATTCCATGCTTCTGCGCCTTCAAAACCATCGCCATCACAGAAGCGCCTCGCGAGGATGTCGATCAAAGCCTTGACGGTTTCAGCGTGCTTGTCAGCCAGAGCGGCTTCGAATGCAGAGCGCAAGGCTTCCGTTCCGCCCTTGTAATGCTCAAGGCAAGCCTGAAATCACCTCTTCGGCAATGGCCGCGTCGCGGTCCGGCTGGCGGTCTGTATTCGGTCCCGCAAGTCCGGGTCGCGCAGGGCCAGCGATTTCAGCGGTGAATCCAGATGAACATCAGCTGTGTGCAGAATCTTCATTGCCCGCCTCGTACCACCGCATGATCTCCTCAATCTGTTGATGCGCCGAACTGCTGACCCGCGACAGGCCAAGGTGGCGGGCCAAATCCCCCGCCGGATCCTCTGACGCCTTTAGGTCCGTGCCGATCTCATCCAGAACAGCCGCGACCTCGGTGCGGGACACATCGCGGACGGCGCGGTTTTCCAACCCGCGATACGGAATTCGATCCTGATAGGTGCCTGCCAGCCAGACAAACAGAGTGCCGAACTCATCATGCAGTTCAGCGGTGCCAAGCGCGTGCTCCACCCTGTCCATGATCCGGCACCCGGTGCGCTGCCGCCCGTGGCGGTTTGCGACCTCGCGACCCAGATTGCGCAGCGGCATCGGGGCTTGATCCACCAAAACCTCGTGAACGATCTGCCGCAGAGTCTCCATGTACCCAAGATCAAAGAAGCGGTCCGGCTCGGCCTTTGGCCCGTCATCTCCGGCCAACCCGGGCGCATGAGGCCCCGAAGCGAAAAGCTGGGGCGCATCTGCCTCATCCAGCGCGAGTTGCGGCTGCGCGCTATCGGGCGCAGGCCGCTCGGGCGCAGGCAATGCCCGCACCTCTGGCGGGTCTTCTTCCGCAGCCTCAAGCTCTGCTGCCTGCCGCGCCGCGCGGTCTTTTTCTAGCAGTGCTTCCAATCTTTCATGTAGTCGGTCAACCACCGCCGCCGGGTCGCGGAACCAGTCGGTCGACCAGATGCGCAGGATCGTCCAACCCAAACTTTCCAGCACGGCCTGACGCACCTTGTCCCGATCACGCGCTGTGGCCGAGCTGTGATAGGTGGCCCCGTCACATTCGATCCCGACCAGATAGGCCCCTGCCTGATCCGGGTTCACGATCCCAAGGTCGATGCGGAAGCCCGAGACACCGATCTGGGTGCGCACCTCCCAGCCCTTGGCGCGAAACGCTTTGGCAATAGCCGCTTCGAACGGGTTCTCGACCGGCCCAAGCGATCCTTCCTCGCG
The DNA here is from genome assembly GCA_014623385.1 of Paracoccaceae bacterium. Classification (GTDB taxonomy): domain Bacteria; phylum Pseudomonadota; class Alphaproteobacteria; order Rhodobacterales; family Rhodobacteraceae; genus JACOMT01. The sequence continues at coordinate 19,538 of JACOMT010000018.1, read as the reverse complement.
CGCGGCCAAAGCGACCGGGCCGCGTTCGGCATAGTCCAGAAAGGTCTTCAGATCCCGCACCCCGGCAGCGCGGGTGCGCGACAGGTCAATCTGATCATGAGTCAGCGAGGCGAATACGTGCAATTCGCGCCGCGCACGCGTAACCGCAACATTCAGACGCTTTTCGCCGCCATCTGCGTTGAGCGCGCCGAAATGCATCGACAATTTGCCCGAAAGGTCGGGTGCAAAAGTGATCGAGAACAGCATCACGTCACGCTCATCCCCTTGAATATTCTCAAGGTTTTTCACGATCACTGGTTCTTCACGCTCTTCGGCAAAAAACCATTCAAGCTCGGGCGCATCGCGCCGCACCTTGTCCAAGAGGTCCAGGATCAGCCCCTGTTGCTGCGCGTTGAAGGTGATCACGCCCAGCGTCGGCCGGTCCTCCTCGGGGAGGTCCAGCCAGGCGGTCAGGCGCTGGCGGATCATCGCCACAATTGCCTTGGCCTCATCTGCATTGGTCCGCCCTGCCCCGCGTGCATAGGTACCAACGATCTTGTGGAACCGCACCGCGTCGCTGCCGGTGCTGGGCGCGGGAAAGGTGACAAGCTCGCCATCGTAATAGAAATGGTTCGAGAACGCGATCAGCGCCTCATCCCGGCTGCGGTAATGCCATTTCAGGTAGCGTGTCGGGATGCCGACATTCGCCAACTCCTCGAGGATCGAGGGCATGTCATCAATCATCCCTTCGGCTTCATCCTCTCTGTCGTCGCTGCGGCCAAAGAAGTTGGTCGGCGGCAACTGCTTGGGGTCGCCTACGATGATCGACTGTTGCGCCCGCGCGATAGCGCCGATCGCATCCCATGTGGTGATCTGTGAGGCCTCGTCAAAGATTACAACGTCAAACGTGGCCTGCCCCGCCGGGAGGTACTGCGTGATCGACAGCGGCGACATTAACACGCAAGGGGCCAGTTTGGGCAGGACGCCCCCAAGGTGTTCCAGCAGCGGCCGGATCGCCATGGATGGGCGTTTCAGATTCAACTGATGGCGCAGGACACCCAGCTCCGATTTTCTGGGCACACTGTCCTGCGTCGGCAGGCGGTGGTGAATGCGCCGCATGACTTCGCGCGGCGCATGTTCGGCCACTTCATCATCCAGACTGCGGAAGGCGGCGACGATATCCTCGTGTTCCCAATGGGCAAACCGGCGCAGCGGGTCCGAGGCATCCATCGCCAAGGGCAACCACCAGCGGGCATAAGCGCTGCGGCATTCGGCGACCGGGTCACCATGCAAATGTCCCGCCTCCATCGCCTCGACCAGAGGCGTCAGCCCGGTGGTTTTGGCGGTGTTCCGAACGGCGACCCAGCGGGTCCAGTCGCTAAGCCGTGCGCGCTGCACCAGAGTCTGATCCACGGATTCGAGCAGATCGCGCAAGGAAAGGTCTGCGTCCACGCAGCCGCCTATCCCCGTGAACTCCGTGATCGCCGCGTTCAATTCGCTGTCCGCCGCCTGCCAATCCTCCATCGCCAGACGAATGTCGCCTGCGGGGCCTTCTTCCAGCGCAGCGACAGCGGCACCAAAGGCTACGGTGTCGGTTGTTTCAGATTGCACACCGGCCAAGGTGGCGCGCAACGAAATCGCCTGTGCGACCCGTCCTTTAAGCTTGTGCAGCGACCGGTCCGTCCCGGCAGCCTCGGCAACGGGGCTATCCTCCAACGTTGCAAGCTGTTTGCGCGCTGCGTCCAGCGCCGACAAATCGGTGCTCGGATCGGCTTGCCCTGCGCGGGCATATGTTTGCAAAAGCTTGCGCGTTTTGTGCTTTTTCAAGGCAGAAAACGGCCAGACCCCCGCTTCAGCCGCGCGCCAGTCCGCATCCAACTGATCCAGCGGCAGACGTTTCATATTTTCTTCGGTGTAGGTCGCACTGCACGTCTCCTGCGCGTCCATAAACGCTACAAGCGCGGCTTCGAACTGATCAACTTCGGCATGCAGATCGCGCTCTGACTGGCGTGGCACCGCGCGCAGATCGTCCGCGTCGGGGTCAATGCGGCGCGACAGGCCGGTCAGCAGAGTACGACGGTCCGGCGTAAGCGCACGGTCGGGGGCCAGGGCCAGCTTGCCTCCAAGATCCGAGGCAGACCGCATGGCCCGGTCGATACACGCCCGCAGGGTTTTGGCTCGTTCAACAATTTGGTCTTCCCAAGCATGAGACCATTCTGCCTCTCCGATCAAGGGCAGTGGCGCGCCGTCACCCACGGCGGCGTGGATACGGCCCATATCCTCGGTGACCTCAAGCAACCGGTCAAAGCTGTGCTGATCATGGGCATCCTTGTCCGCAAAGGAAAGTTTCGGCCCCTTTGGCGCATCTGCCGTCCAGGAAATCGCGTCAAAGACTGAAAACCCCTGCGTCCCTTTGGCATGAACTGCATCCACATAGCTGTTGAGCTGGTCCCGCTTAATCCGCAGCTTTTCGGTGATATCCAGCCAGTCCTATTCGCTTGTGGCCGCGGCCCTGTTCCATCCCCGGCCAAGCTGGGTCAGAACCCGTTTGCGGTCGGTCTTGTTAGAATGCAGCTCCAGAACCGCGTCGCCCAGCCCATGCGCCTGCAACCGGCGTTGCACCACGTCCAGCGCTGCCGCCTTCTCGGCCACGAACAGCACGGTTTTGCCATGAGCAAGGCACTGGCAGATGGTATTGGCGATGGTCTGGCTTTGCCGGTACCGGGTGGGCCGATCAGCACGAAATCCCGCCCCTCGGCCGCCGCAACAACGGCTGACAATTGCGAACTGTCAGCTGGCAGAGGCGTGACCAGGTCCTTGGGCGCAAGCCGACGGTCGATTTGTTCGGCCGTCATTGCCTCCCCTGCCACGCCCTCGAACGTCTTGTCTGGGTTGTCGACCAGATGGGCCACCAGCCGGTTGTTACGCAGCTGATCGGTCCGGTCGACCAGGTCTTTCCACATCAGGTATTTCGAGAAGGAAAAGGTCGAGATCGCGACCTCTTCCACAACTTCGAACCCCGGCACGTCCCGCACGCGAACGCGCATCCATGCAAAAATGCGTGGCAGATCGATGCCGCTGTCATTCCGCGGCAACTCGCCCTCAAGCTCTGGCAGGGTCAGGTCGAAATCGCGCTTTAGAAATTCCAGCAGGGTAGAATTGAACCTGACCTCATCCTCGTGGCGCAGGATCCGGAAATCCGACCGCGCCGATTTGCGTTCCAGCCGGATGGGGATCAGCAACAGAGGCGCGCGATAGCTACGCTTGTCCCCCTCGCGCTGCCAGCGCAGGAACCCTGCTGCCAGAAACAGCGTGTTTGTCCCGCCTTCCTGAAGGTCGCTCTTTGCTTTGCGAAACAGGGCCAGCAAGCGGTTGTTGGTGTCTTTGCGATCCAGCGGCACCGTGATCTGGGACCGATCAAACGCATCCTGGGTCGCACTGCTGATAATCGTGTCCCGCTCCTGCGGCGATAGCTGACGCTCACCGATGGGATCGTCCTCCATCAATGGATGTGCGCGAAAGGCTTTGTCCGCTGCCAGGGCGTCTTCCAGAGCGCCGACATCGGGCACCAGACACGGCACCGTCTGTTTGCTTGGCTTGAAGTTCAGCAACCGGTTGCGCAACGACAGGTCCAGAAGCTTGACTTGCCAACGTTCAATCCTGCCTTTGGGCGTGTCAGGCACCTGCTTGATCACTTCCGGAGGCAGCAGGCCAAAATCGATCGGATCAGGAAGTTTCGCCGGGGCGGCTTCGATATTCTCAGCTACGTCCCCTTCATCGGCCACATGGCTGGCCAGCGGACGTATCCGGGCCGAACGCGCACGGGTGATGTCGATGGCCATCAGGAATTCCTGCTCCCGGTCCTCGGACAGACGCGCGCGACCGGCCTCAACCGCCTGTTCAAACCCGGCGGTTGGGCGTTGGGTCAGCAGCGTGGTTTCGACCGGAATGAATTCCTTGGCCTGCGCCGCCTTGCGTACAGTGATCACGTCAGGTTCGGTCACATGCCCGAAATCCCGGTTGGTTATCCAGACTCCCGCCCAGGCATGACCTTGACTGAACAGGATAACCGGATGCAACCCGGCTTGTTCCCACGCGGCCGCCAGCAGAAGTGAGCTGTCCAGACAGGTGGCAAGCCCCTCGCGGCGGATGCGCTCGGGCGCGCGGATTTTCTGGCCCTCGATCTCGAATGAGGCGGCGGGTTAGCATAGGTTAAACCCATACCGGTCATCGCCGACCAGATTGCGCCCGCGATCATCCAGGCACGCTGTGGGTCGCCGGATTGATACCCTTCAAGCGAGCCGTCATGCCCACCGCGTTCCAACAGAACCGACGCTTCCTTGAGGATTGTCGCCACCACCGGATCGTTCGGAGACACAAAGGCCGCCAGCAACCGGTCCATGTCTCCGACACCGCCCCATTGATCCCTGGCCAACAGTTCCAATTGTTGGGTCTGGGCCGCCAGTCGCCCACCCGACAGCCGCTGGACATCCAGAGGCGTTGCAAGATCACGGAGGTCAATACTATCCGCAGAGGGCAACCGGTCAATAACCCAGGTCTTCGGCTTAATGACTGCGGGTTGCGCCGTTAGGGTGATCCGTACGTGGTCAAATGCATCCTCGGTTTCATTCACCACTGATAGCGACCTGAGAACAGGAACATCATTTTGTGCGGAGGCAAAATTTACCTTCGTTGCCATGTCAATCCGCAGGCTGACGGAAGGTATCCGGGTTTCGTTTGTATTGGCGTGAGTTTTGTCAGCTGACAAGTCGGTAAAAGGGTCCGTGGTCATACGTTTTTGTGTTCGAATCTTTCTGGTACAAGCAAGAGCCTCGCCTGCCGTATTTGAAGAAAGGTTAACAACCTGAAATACAGGTATCACTGGGAAAACCATTGTGCAAGTGGCAAGCTCTTGAAATCCCTTTCATAGTGACCTCAAAAGCCCTTAAACTGCGAATTGCATTAGTTTGACAATTACAAAATCACCATATCCCATTGTTTTTACGCTATTTTTCCGGCTGTCAGCTGAAAATTTCCCGATTTTCGCTTGTTTTCCAGGGCTTTCAACATTGGTGCGCTTGAAAATGTCCCTGCCTGCGCCTTTTGCGTCAGCCTGCGCAAATAGGCACCAGGGCTTCGAATGTCTTGAAGACGTTCAAGGATGCAAAGGACGGCTGTTGCTGCAGCGGCAGCGCCCATGCGAACACGCGCTTCGTTGAAGACAGGTGGATCAATCCCAATCATGGGCGACAGTTTCTCAGCAACTGTTACCAAGTCTGCCCATCCCGAGATGGGTCTGGGAAAATAGTTCTGAAACTCGGTGCATATTTCGAGAACGATATGGAGATTGGCGTCTTTGTTTTTTTTCGTCAGCCGGAATTTTCGGGCCAGAGACCTCTTCTTCAGAGTCAAATTTAGATTCAGATGAATCTTGTCATACATGTCTGGTCGAAGGGCTGCGTGCCGCCGACCTGCCCGGGGGGGCGATCCAGCTGGTGCCGACGCGCGACCGGGCGGCGGTGTTGGCATTGCTGACCATGACCGACCATGTGGATGTGATTGTCCCGCGTGGGGGCAAGGCACTGGTCGGCTTGGTCCAGCGCGAGGCGCGCGTGCCGGTCTTTGCCCATCTCGAAGGGATTGTGCATATTTATATCGACAAATCAGCTGATCCCGAGAAAGCATTGAACGTCGTCCTGAACGCAAAAACCCGCCGTACGGGGATTTGCGGCGCGGTGGAATGCCTATTGATCCACCAGGACATTCTGCAGACGATTGGCCAGGGTGTCATTCGCGCGTTGATCGAAGCAGGAGTAGAAGTGCGCGCCGATGCTGACCTGGCCACAATCCCCGGCACCAAAGCTGCGACAGAGGCCGATTGGGGAACCGAATACTTGGATATGATCATTGCCGCGCGGACGGTGCCGGATATTGATGCAGCGATTGATCATATCGGTCGTTTCGGCTCGAACCATACCGATTGCATCCTGACCGAGGATGCGGAGTCCGTTGCGCGTTTTTTCGAGCGTGTGGACAGTGCGATCCTGATGCATAATGTCTCAACCCAGTTTGCCGATGGTGGGGAATTTGGCATGGGGGCAGAAATTGGCATCGCGACCGGCAAGATGCACGCGCGTGGTCCGGTTGGTGCTGCGCAATTGACCAGCTTCAAATATCTGGTCAGTGGTTCGGGCACCGTACGCAGTTAGGGGTCATACCATCAGTCGCACGTGATCTGGTCCTGTGTCGACCGTGACCGCCCGGTTCAGATCCTGTGCTGTCAGTGGTAGCAGCGCGAATTGGACTTTGGCGGGCGAAATATGCGATAATCCTGCGGGCCGGGTCAGGCCCGCCCATAGGGTCCGGTCCAGTGACAGCCGGTCCGATCTGGCTTCGACCACGATATCGGTGCCGGACTTGGTTGCGGTGATTGCGCCGCCCGTGGCAACAGTGGTTTCGCAACATAGAACGGCCAGAAAGGCCAGCTTGGCCTGCCACCGGACAAGATCACCCAAAGCATTGACCTTGACCGTCACTCGGGGGGTTCCGCGCGTATATCCGGCCAGGATGGTTTCGGTTTCCCGGGCCGATACCAGGCCATTATCCGCCGCACCAAAAGCCAGCCGAAAGAACCGTATCCGCGCGTCAGCGTCCTGAATACTGGCTGACATCAGCGCGACCTCCGGCCCGGTCGCACTGTTTTGCAGCATCATCAGCTCCAACCCGTTATTGATTGCACCCAAAGGGTTTGCCAGATCATGACAAATGCGTGCTCCGATCAGGTCGGCAAGCTTGACGGCTTCCATGTCAGGCATATATTATAATCTTCCGATTTCCAAAACCATGGCACTCGATCCCCGTGACGGACTTGAACGCTATTTTTGTACCCGGGATGCTGGTGTGCCACCCGGATTATCCTGAATGGGGGCTGGGCCAGGTGCAATCCAATATTGCTGGCAGAATAACGGTGAACTTTCGCGAAGCAGGAAAAGTCGTTATTGACGGGACACGCATTGCTTTGGTACCAGTCCCCGATACGTGATCTTTGGTTTATAAAACCTTAACATCCATAGTGGCGACAGCAACTTACAGTTGCGGTGTGGTCCGGTCCTGCGGTATCAGCACTTCACGATGCAAATGTCACGATGCAAATGATGCAAATATAGCACACAAGAGACCGTTTATGCCGGATAAAGGCCCGGAATTTCACGTAAAACTCGTTGACAGCGACTCGGAACTGCGTGCCGCGCAGGCCCTGCGCTATGATGTGTTTGTGCGAGAATTGAGCGGTACCGGACCGTTGATCGATCACGAGGCGGGGATTGAGGCGGACTGGTTTGACCCGTTCTTTGACCACATGATCGCCACTGATACAACGACGGGGCAGGTGATCGGGGTCTATCGACTGCTGCGCGAAGACCAGGCGCGGCGTGCCGGGCGGTTTTACTCTGAAGATGAATATGACCTGACCGTCCTGCGGCAAAGCGGTAGGCACCTGTTGGAACTGGGCCGGTCCTGTGTGCATCCTGACTATCGCGGGGGTATAGCAATGTACCATCTGTGGCTCGGGCTGGCCGCCTACGTGGCGGACCACAACATTGATGTTCTGTTTGGCGTGGCCAGCTTTCATGGCACGCATATAGATGCGCTGGCGCAACCGCTCAGCTATTTGCATGCCGCCCATCTGGCACCACCGGAATTGCGCGTGCGCGCTCAATCCGACCACTATCAACGGATGGATCTTTTGCCCTTGGACCAGATTGATCGGCACCGTGCGATGGTAGAAACGCCAGCATTGATCAAGGCCTATCTGCGCCTTGGGGGCTGTGTCGGTGACGGTGCTTTTGTCGACCATGGTTTCAACACAACCGATGTATTTCTGGTTGTGGACACCGCACAAATGAATGCGCGGCAAAAGCGACTGTACACCGCGCCGCGACTGGCATGATACCCGCCTGGGACGGGGCCACAGGGCCGCAACCCGACCTGATTGGATTTCGGGGATGGATGCGGGTCGTGGTCAGGGGCGTTCCCGCTGTGATCATTGTTTTTGGCGGGTTTCTGATCCTTTTGGCCTTGCGCTTGGTCGAGCGCCCGGTCTTTGGCTCGAAACGACCCATCACGCCCTGGCTGACCGTCATGGTCTGTCGCGCCACATTGGCCTTAATGGGGTTGCGATGTCGTCGGATCGGGCACCCGATGACAGAGCCCGGGGCGATGGTGGCGAACCACACAAGCTGGTTGGATATTTTCACGTTAAACTCTGGCGGGCCGCTTTATTTCGTGTCGAAATCCGAGGTTTCCAACTGGCCCGGCATTGGGCTGCTGGCACGGGGCACCGGCACGGTGTTCATCGACCGGGACCGAAGCCAAGCCGACGCACAGACCATCCTGTTTCAGCACCACCTGTCCGATGGACACCGGTTGTTGTTCTTTCCCGAAGGGACATCAACCGATGGCAATCGGGTGCTAGACTTTAAACCGACACTCTTTCAGGCGTTTTTTCAGGGCGATCTGAAAAACCGTATGTGGGTGCAACCGATCAGCGTTGTGTACATGCCTCCCCCCGGCAAACCGCCGGGATATTACGCTTGGTGGGGCGATATGGGCTTTGCATCGAACCTGGTGTCGGTTCTGGCAACATGGCCACAGGGATACATTGTCGTAGAGTATCATACCCCTTTGCCTGTCTCTGAATGGAAAAACCGCAAGGTGCTGGCGGCTGCTCTGCATCTGATTGTCGCTGACGGGCATGTAAAAAACCAACTAAAACAGTCGGATTGACTTCCCCTGATAAATTCAGTCAGCTACCCAAGGTGATCGCATCAGGGTACCCCAAATGATTATTTGTCATTGTCAGACCATAACAGATCACGATATCCATGCCGCGATTGATTGGATGCGGGCATCCGACCCTTGTACGCTGATCACCCCGGGCAAGGTTTACCGCGCCCTTGGTAAGGCCGCCGATTGCGGCGGGTGTTTACCGTTGTTTCTGTCCATTATGCGCAAAAACGAAAACCTGACTATCCTCGCAGGGATTGCCAATCTGCGATCACCGGTATACAGTCATCCTGAATCCGACACCCAGCTAAATGAGGAGCTTCGGCATGAAAGGCGATCCAAAGGTCATTGAGTATCTCAATCAAGCCTTGCGTAGTGAATTGACAGCGGTCAGCCAGTATTGGTTGCACTACCGCCTGCAAGAAGATTGGGGTTTGGGCCATATGGCTAGGAAAAGCCGCGAGGAAAGCATCGAGGAGATGCATCACGCGGATAAAATGATCGCACGGATCATCTTTCTGGAAGGGCACCCGAACCTGCAAAAACTTGATCCGTTGCGCATCGGGCAGACGCCGGAAGAGACGCTAAAATGCGACCTGGCTGCCGAATACGACGCGCGAAAATTATACGCAGAGGCGCACGCCTATTGCCGTGAGATCGGAGATTTCGTGTCGATGGCCATCTTTGAAGAGCTGTTGGCGGACGAGGAAGGGCATATCGACTTCCTTGAGACCCAATTGGACCTGCACACCCGGCTCGGTGCGGAAAAATATGTCCAGCTCAACGCCTCCAAGATGGACGGCAAGGATTAACCAGCACTGTTGGCACGGCTATGCGCGTCCGGCCTACACCTGTGCCCCGTCCGGCACAATTGCTGTGCTGCATACGTGGTATTTGTGCTGAACCAGCATCATGGAACGTTGTTGTCCCGCCACTCTGGCCGCTGATACGGTCGGATACCATGGCCTGATCGAGCGGTATGAAACGGCATTTTGTTGCTGCAGAAACGATAGCACAAATCCATTCCGGACTCTTGAAATCGTCCAGAACGGTGGGTGTGTCGCTAAAGCAACCGGCGACGGCATGCTGGCCGAAGGCGGGCCCATCCAGAAGGCCGTAGAACTATGCCACAGACACCCAACGGGTAATGGTCGATGCCGAATCTGACAGCCGGGATGATGACAGCATTCAGTATTCGTGTCGTTATCAATCCGGGCGACGTATTCTTTGACGACGATGACACCCTTGGTGCTGGTGTGAATGGCGCGTTGCCACTGGAGAGGCTGGCATAACCTGGCGGTGCCTTGCATGTCATAGCTGTCAATGCCCCTGGGTTGGGCCGCTGTGCCATTTATGCCGCGAGGCCAAGGCGCGACCTATGCGTTGGCCAATACCGACATTGTATTCTGTCAGGTAATTGTCGGCGGCTGTTGTTCGCGGTCGGTTGATGCGCGGCGATTCGGCGATTCAGAGCAGGAAAAGTTTCAGCAGATGTCCGAAAATGATGATCCGGCAAAGCCAGGCGCGCCCAACCTGATATTCTGACAGTTTTTCATCTCTGCCTTTATGCGCGATGTCAATTTGAAACAGCAGACCCTAGTTTTGATGAGCTTCGATGCACGTGGACTAATGCGAAAAATGATATAAGGAAAACCTCTGCATAATTTGGAGGATTGCGGACAAACCATCAACCTGATGTGCTGTTGGGAGGCGTTCAGGGGTGGTTTGATGCACCTGTTTTTTGTGATTCGTTTCGAACGCGGTTCGGATCGGTGCAGATGACGTTCTGACCAAGATTAATACACTCATGGGTTGGCGGTGGTGTTCGCCGACGCGCAAGCGCGGGTTGGGGTGCTTCGGGATCGGGCCTCAGGGTTATGATCCGCTGGCCCGCTTCAAGTGTCTGCTGATCGGGCAGTTTTCGCAACGCGCTGGTGAAGAGCGGTGTCCACGATGATCTTATGATCAAGGTTTGCCGTCAGATCGGGGATCACGGGCCGAAGCGGCGATCATCGGCGCCACACTGGTGCAAAGTGCCGCCCCGCCCCAACAGCCATTTCAGTGTCGACACGCAAGCGCGGTGGGTCAGGAACGGCTCGAAGCGTACGCCGGGCTACAAGATGAAATCCAATGGCTTTGCCCGCTCGGACGAGGCCCGAACGAGGAAGGCCTTATCGACAAGGTCCGTCCCACACCTGCGAACCGGGCCGGGAGCCCCCGGGTTTTATACCATGGTCGAAGGGGCGAACACGCGGGCGGGTATCCGCCGACAAGGCCTATGCCAGCAAGGTCAACTGGGGCACCTGCGCGGTTGCCACCGTGACGGGATCATGCGTACGGCCGCCCGTCATCGATCCCGCGCCATCGACCCCTGCGAGCCTGGGAACAACGCGGGGGTAGGCCGATTTCCAAACGCCGCTTTCGGATTGCGCACTGCTTTGCCACGATGACGCGCCGCCCGATAGTTCGGGCTGGCCAAAACAAAACGCCCGACTGGCGCTGGCGGCAATCGGGCAAAACCTACCCCGCAAACACCGGCAATCGCATAACCAGATCACCAAAATCGCTTTGCCCACTGTAAGGCCAGCGGAGCGGACAGAACGGCCCAGTCAAAGCTTCCGTTGAACATCACGCTATCATGCAGAGGTCTTTAAGGAATGAGTGCTTGGCTTTGACCTGTTGGATAAAAGCCCGGCATCTGTCGGGGTCGGCCTTGGTGCTGTGCGCAAACGCTGCTCGCGCCATCCTGATAAAAGAAGGCTGCCGGATTGCCTGGAACCCTGGCTGCGCAATTCATTGCGATGCACAGAAGACAACCGCATTTTTTGGGCAGTGCAATTTTTTGGGTGATCGTACGGCCTTTGTGCACTTTTGTTTGTAAAGGACTTGCAGATTCCGTCCGCTTAGCCCATAAAGTGGCTATTAAATATCGCAAGCGGGGTTTGGGCCGTTGGGGGAGACATTCCCATAGGTCCCCCGGTTGGAGCACCCGCTCTATCACCCCCGCCAAGGCGTAAACCGGAAAAGGATATAAACACATGGCTCTTCCCAGATTCTCTATGCGTCAGTTGCTGGAAGCCGGTGTGCACTTTGGCCACCAGACTCAACGTTGGAACCCGCGCATGGAGCCGTTCATTTATGGCCAGCGCAATGGCATCCACATAATAGACCTGACCCAGACGGTTCCGTTGCTGGATCAGGCACTTATGGCGGTCCGCGACACCGTGGCCAAAGGTGGCCGCGTCCTGTTTGTCGGCACCAAGCGCCAGGCCCAGGGCCCGATTGCCGAGGCGGCTGAAAAATCTGCACAGTATTTCATGAACCACCGCTGGTTGGGTGGCACGCTGACTAATTGGCGAACTGTGTCGCAATCGATCCAGCGCCTGCGCCAGATCGACGAAACCATGGAAACCGGTGCCGAGGGCCTGACCAAAAAGGAACGTCTGGGCATGGAACGTGACCAGGAAAAACTGCAGGCTTCGCTGGGTGGCATCCGCCAAATGGGGAATATACCGGACCTTTTGTTCGTGATCGACGTGCAAAAAGAGGCGCTGGCCGTTGCCGAAGCCAATAAGCTGGGCATTCCGGTCGTTGCGGTTGTCGATACCAACTGTTCACCGGACGGTGTCGATTATATCATTCCGGGCAATGACGATGCGGCCCGCGCGATTGCGCGCGCGATTGCGCTCTACTGCGATCTGGTGACGCGCGCGGCGCTGGACGGTATGACCGCGCAACTGGGCGATGTCGGCGTAGATCTGGGCGAATTGGAAGAAGCGCCAATGGAGGAGGTGCTGGTCGAAGAGGGCACCGAGGCCACCGCAAAAGACGTGGAAGCAACCATTTCGGGGGCAAAACTCGCCACCAGAGCGAGCGTGCTCAAAGACGGGGAACCCAAAACAGTTTAAAGAGGTTCAGGGACTCGATCCGAAGGACTACCCGGCACCGTCGCGAGCGGGGGGTGCGGATCTGACATGTGGTACGGGGTAATACCCGTGTCAAATCCAGTATGATTTCAGGAGATTCAGGACATGGCAATCACAGCGGCAATGGTTAAAGAACTGCGTGAAGCAACGGGTGCAGGCATGATGGACGCTAAGAAGGCGCTGACCGAAACCGACGGCAATATGGAAAACGCTGTTGGCTGGCTGCGCACCAAGGGACTTGCCAAAGCAGCCAGGAAATCGGGCCGGACCACCGCCGAAGGTTTGGTTGCGGTTGTTGTTGACGGCGGCAAGGGTGTCGCGGTCGAGATTAACTCGGAAACCGATTTTGTGGCCAAAAACGCCGAATTCCAGCAGATGGTTAGTGGTATCGCCTCGGCTGCTCTGGGCGTTGAGGATGTAGAAGCACTGGCCGCTGCGAAAGTTGACGGCAAGCTGGTCGCGGACCTGATCACCGACAAAATCGCAACCATCGGTGAAAACATTACGCTGCGCCGGATGTCGGTGTTGGAGGCAGAAAGTGTTGTCAGCTATGTTCACAATGCTGCAACCACCGGCATGGGCAAAATCGGTGTTCTGGTCGGCGTGACCGGCGGTGATGAGACGTTCGGCAGGCAGGTCGCGATGCACATTGCCGCTGTGAACCCCGCCGCGCTACGCGAGGTGGACATGGATCCAGCGGTTGTAGAAAAGGAAAGGCTGGTTCAGACGGGCATCGCGCGGGAAAGCGGCAAGCCGGAACAGGTGATCGAAAAAATGATCGCTGGCCGGATGAGGAAATTTGTCACCGAATCAACTCTGTTGAATCAGCAATTCGTCGTGAGCCCCGACCTAACCGTCGAGGCCGCTGCGAAAGCGTCGGGTGCGACCATCACTCGTTTTGTCCGTTTGGAAGTTGGTGAAAGTATCGAAAAGAAATAAAAGAATTTCGCCGCCGAAGTCGCAAAAGCGGTGTATTCAGCATAAGCAGAACAGGCTATTGGCGGAGCGAAAGTCAAACAGGATAAAGATATTTTCAGGCACAACCGATCTTGCGGTTATGTGTTCTGCAAGCAGTGCCTTTACCAACCAATACGGCCCAATACGGCTCGAGCTATTGGCCGGGAACCTGTTCGGAACAAGAGCCCGATTCTATGGCGGTTTCAGATTTGGGAGAGTTTCTTTCAACGTTTCCAGCAGCGGGAGGCATCAGGTTTGAAGTTGAGTTAAAGCCCGGAGAGCTTTGAATTGACGTTACAGATTATCCTGGCACAGTGACCGTAGTCGCAGCATCGCGCATACTGTTCATCATCGGACGCATCGCAGATAGCACTTTTGGCTTTTTGGTATTGGCCGATGCAGGGGGAAGGCCTGTTTCGCATTTCAGAAGATGAAATAAGAGCAATCGATTGCCGGTTTATCTGAGACGAAGGAAGGTCGCGGTCAGAGTCTAATCGCGCTTATACGGCGACTTGCCGACGCACTCACATACTATGCTGTGATACAGGACGCCCGAGTCGCGCTACACGTTTAATAGCTCTCTGCCTGGTAGACACGTATAAGGCGGTGGCTGTGCTCAACGATGCAGTGAACCCAAGATGGGTGTTGCGTACGATCAAGGATCAGGTAACGGCTATCTTCCGGGCTCTGGACTCATAGCCGGACGCCCCCTGGGATTGGCGTAAACGATAAGCCAAAATGTTATTTTTGACCAGCGCAATAAAACGCAGCAAAACCAGGGAAAATATGACCTTTTTTGTAATGTCCTGCTTCAGACTTTCTATCCCGCACGTTAGAGTCTTTGGTGACCGGGCTGCACAGAGTAAAGCCAAAAGATACCAACGCAACCAAATAAAGCCTGGATTAAAATGCGACATTTTCTGCGTAATAGCCCGGAATTTGGTTGGTATCATAGCCAAGCGGCTGCCTGATATCAAATGATCACCTGGGGAGACAAACCTTCTACATCCACCCCCTGCAATCCCAATCATTTGACCGTTTACACTTTCGGACTCTGGGCCGACCAGCCACATGGCGGCGGCGATTTCGTCCACGTGGATCAGGCGTTTATGGCGGTTGGCTTTAACCATCATTTGCAGGGCTTCTCCGGCATTCATCCCGTTGGCATTGCGGGTCATGACGGAGGTGTCGACATAACCGGGGCATATTGCGTTGAAACTATAGGGCGTGCACGCGTAGTACTTGCTGAGCGAGAGGGTGAGGCCTATGAGCCCATGGCTGGACGCGAAATAACAGGCAGCCTCGGACAGGCCGCGCCCACCGGCGATGGAGGCGACGGGGATCATCCGGCTCCAATTGATCTGGCGCATGCCCGCCAGACATTCACGTATGGTCAGGAATGCCCCGTCCGGATTGGTTGCCATAGCGCGAGCGTGGTTTTGTGCACCGCGCGGCCTTTGGCAATCCCGGCACTGGCGACGCGGATCTGCACCGGTCCGCACACTTCCACGGCTGCGGCGGTCCTGGCCACGACATCCGCCTCGTCCCGAACATCCATGACCATCCCGGTCATGCCGTTAATGGTCACCTGCGCGCCCGCTGCCGCCAGATGCCAGGCTATGACCCGATTGATACCGGTACCTCTGCCGATCACCAGTGCCTGCTTTCACTGCAATGACCGGGCAGTCGGCATGTTTCCACCATCCTGATGTAGCTTACTACGATACCAGTTGACGCAATCACATCATAGTTCCCGCACACACCATAGTTCCCGCACACACCATAGTTCCCGCAGTCGGGAGCATTCGTCCTGAACGGCTGCCGGAACTCTTTCATTGCTTTTGCCGACGCGGATAGATTCCGTAGCTACCTTTATCTATGCAACGCTGTTCGGCCATGTCAATTTCTTTTTGCTGGTCGTGGGTATGCAGACCCTGTTCCCAACAGTTTTTCCTGTATATCCGATGCAGAAAGGGTTGAAAAGTATCATCATAATGCAACGTGTCCAGGTACATTCCTCATGCCGGTTCTGGCCAGAGCCATTGCCCCTGTGCCGCCTGTTGTGGTTGATGTTGGTTTTGAGCCTATCGGGTGGGCCCGAATCCCCATGCAGGTTGCAGTACAGCATCGGGCTGCGGAACTTTATTACGCGTTCGGGTGGCGGTTAGTCCGGGGCGGACCACATGATATCAGCCGGATAGTTCGGCCAGAACCAGAAAGGGGGCACTGTGAAAATTGGAACACCCAGGGAAGTGTTCAACGGCGAGGCCCGTGTGGCCATGACGCCCGAGAGCGCCTTGCAACTCCAGAAATTGGGTCATGACTGTGTCATCGAAAGCGGTGCCGGTGCAATGGCGGGCTTTTCTGACGCGGCCTATCAAGAGGCGGGTGTCGAGGTCGTGAACACGGCGGCGGCACTGTACAACGCGGCGGATATCATCGCCAAGGTGCGCCCGCCAACGGAGACCGAGGTGAACAGGCTCGACAATAGCAAAACCCTGCTCTCGTTTTTCTACCCGGGTGCGAACAGGGAACTGATGCAGCTGGCCGCTGACAAGGGGGCGACGGTCATCGCGATGGACATGGTTCCACGCATCAGCCGCGCGCAAAAGATGGATGCACTGTCATCCATGGCAAACATCGCAGGCTATCGCGCGGTAATCGAGGCGGGGAATAATTTTGGCCGTTTTTTCGCCGGTCAGGTGACGGCGGCGGGTAAGGTTCCGCCGGCCAGGATACTGGTCGTGGGTGCGGGAGTGGCCGGTCTGGCGGCCATCGGCACATCGACCGCGCTGGGTGCAATCACCTACGCCTTTGACGTGCGTCCAGAAGTAGCCGAACAGATTGAATCGATGGGGGCACAGTTTGTCTTGCTCGAATTCACCGCCGATGAACTGCCAGATGGGGCGGCGACGGGCGGATATGCGGCACCATCCTCGCCCGAATTCCAGGCAAAGCAGCTGGAAAAGTTCCGCGAGATTGCACCAGATATGGACATTGTCATCTGCACGGCGCTGATCCCGAACCGCCCGGCACCGCGCCTCTGGACCAAGGATATGGTCGAACGCATGAAGCCGGGTTCGGTCATCATTGACCTGGCGGCAGAGCGCGGCGGCAATTGTGAATTGACGGTGATGGGCGAAAAGACCGTCTCGTCGAACGGCGTGACAATCATCGGCTACACCGATTTTACCAGCCGGATGGCATCCCAGTCCTCGACGCTCTATTCCACGAACATCCGTCACATGATGACCGACCTGACACCGGAACAAAACGGTGTGGTTGTTCACGACATGGAAGATGACGTAATCCGCAGCGCGACGATTACTCATGAACAAAAGGTGACCTTTCCACCGCCACCGCCAAAGGTTCAGGCGATTGCGGCGCAGACGAGGGAACAGCCAAAGGAAAAAACGCCTCAACAGATCCGGACAGAAGAGGCTGCAACGTTCAAAAAGCAGACGAGGCAACAGATTAGCCTGCTGGTGATCGGTGGCGCGCTGGTGCTGGCAGCGGGTCTGGTGGCCCCGGCGAGCTTTATGCAGCACTTTATCGTCTTCGTGCTGTCTGTCTTTATCGGCTTCCAGGTCATTTGGAACGTGGCGCACAGCTTGCACACGCCGCTTATGGCTGTTACCAACGCCATATCGTCGATCATCATCCTTGGTGCACTTACGCAGATAGGGTCAGGTTCATGGTTGATCACGTTGCTGGCCGCACTTGGCGTTTTGATGGCTGCCGTGAATATCTTCGGTGGCTTCCTTGTAACACGGCGCATGCTCGCCATGTTCCGGAAATCGTAAAGACGCAGGATTGGAACCATGGAATTCGGGTTTACGATTGCCGCTTATGCCGTTGCGGCGGTGCTGTTCATCCTGGCACTGGGCGGTTTATCCAATCAGGAAAGCGCGAAACGGGCTGTTTGGTACGGCATTGTCGGTATGGCAATTGCCGTTCTGGCGACGTTGATCGGGCCGGGCAGGGGTTTGTGGGGCGCGTCGATTATTCTGCTCGTCCTGGGTGCCGGGGTCGGTTACCAACTGGCAACCAGGGTGCAGATGACGCAGATGCCGGAACTGGTGGCGATCATGCACTCGCTGGTTGGTTTGGCGGCGGTTTTCGTGGGCTTTAGTGCCGATATCGAACTGACGCGCGTCGGTGCCGCCTTTGCCGATATGGGTCTGCCATTCCCGCAACCCTATGAGGCGACAGCACAAGGTACCGCATTTGCACAAACCTTCCCGGGCTTCTCTGGAATCCTTGCCAGGAAAACCGCCGTCGAGATCAACATCCTCAGGGTCGAACTGGTTCTGGGCATCTGGATCGGTGCCGTGACGTTCACAGGTTCGGTCATCGCGTATGGCAAATTGGCCGGCCGTGTGAATTCGGCGGCAACCAAACTACCGGGTGGTCACCTGTTGAGCGCGGCTGCGGCGGGCTGTTCGCTGATCCTTGCGATCATGTACCTGTCGGATGCGGGCAGCTGGACGCTAGTCCTGTTAACTCTGCTGGCGCTCTTCATCGGCTGCCATTTGATCATGGGCATCGGTGGTGCGGATATGCCGGTTGTTGTGTCGATGTTGAACAGCTATTCTGGCTGGGCTGCCGCTGCGATTGGCTTTTCTTTGGGTAACGATCTCTTGATCGTGGTTGGCGCACTTGTGGGCTCGTCTGGTGCTATCCTGTCCTACATAATGTGCAGGGCGATGAACCGGTCGTTCATCAGCGTGATCTTGGGCGGGGGCTTTGGAGGTCCGCAGGGTGCGCAAATGGCTGTGGAGGGCGAGCAAGTCGCTATCGCGGCCGACGGTGTTGCCGCTTTGCTCAACGATGCGGATAGCGTAATCATTGTGCCGGGTTATGGCATGGCTGTGGCACAAGCACAGCAAGCGGTCAGCGAACTGACCCGCAAGCTGCGCACTAGGGGCAAAAAGGTGCGGTTTGCCATCCACCCGGTAGCCGGGCGTTTGCCGGGGCATATGAACGTGCTTTTGGCCGAGGCAAAGGTACCCTATGACATTGTGTTAGAAATGGACGAGATAAACGAGGACTTTCCGGAGACGGATGTTGTAATTGTTATCGGGTCGAACGACATCGTGAACCCGGCGGCACAGGAAGACCCGAATTCACCCATCGCTGGCATGCCGGTTCTGGAAGTCTGGAAGGCCAGGCAGGTTCTCGTGTTGAAACGCGGCCAAGGTACCGGGTATTCCGGGATCGAAAACCCGCTATTCTTCAGGGAAAACACCCGCATGTTCTATGGTGATGCCAAGGCATCGCTGGGCAAACTATTGCCGATGATTGACTGACAATCATCGCTCAAGCACAGAGCAAGCCCAACCGTAAGCGGCGGGTTTTTTTATTTTTGCCCGGTTTTTTGCCGGGTGCTCATGGTATCGGTACGCGGGGGACCCGGGTGTAGCTGCCTTGTGCCGGGCCGTTTGTGTAGGCTGTGCTTCCGTTGACGGTTTTGGGTGCACAACTTGGGAACTGTGACGGGGGCATGTGACGGTTTTTGATCGGTTCAAGGAAACTGACCCGATCATTCCGGGACAGGTTGACCGTTCAAAAGACCTCTGCGTAATTTGGAGGATTGCGAGCAAACCATCAACCCGGTATGCTATTGGGAGGTGTTCAAGGGTGGTTTGGTGTACCTGTTGTTGCGCGCTACAGATCGGTGCAGACGACGCTCTGACCAATGATTGACGCACTCATGGACTGACTGGTGGTGTTGGCCGACATACAAGCACGCGTCCTCAACTATGGTTGGATTTCATGCTGTTTTGCGGCCGTGACCTCGATTTGCGCCCGTGCCTGATGCGACGACCCACTGCCGTTTTCGCAACCCACGATGATCTTCTGGCCTGTGCCGCCGTCAGATCGGGAATCACG
>JACOMT010000017.1:871-15293 GCA_014623385.1 Paracoccaceae bacterium | reverse complement strand
CAACGACAGGTGCATCAAACCACCCCTGAACGCCTCCCAAATGGTTTGTCCGCAATCCGCCAATCATGCATAGGTCTTGCCCCTGTGATAAATAGCTAAAAGCGCGTGTTCCGGTGTTGCCGCAACTGATCCCGCCCAACTGTGCCATCAAACACCATGACAGCAACTATCAGATTGTGAACCAGGTCATCCCGTTGCTTCGACAGGTTCATCCAGATGGGCGACTTGGCCACCGGATTTGGATGAGGTCACCACCCCCAGCGATTTCAGCTTGCGGTGAAGTGCGCTGCGCTCCATCCTGACAAAAGAGGCCGTGCGACTGATATTGCCACCAAACCGGTTGATCTGAGTCAGCAGGTATTCCCGTTCAAACGCTTCGCGCGCTTCGCGCAGTGGTAAGGTGGCCAGTGCCCCGGACAGAGCCACGCGGCCTTCATCTGCGGAGCCGCCGTCATCAGTCGGCAGTTCACGCGCCTCGATTTCGCCACTGGCATCGCCTAGAATCAAAACCCGTTCGACCATGTTCTTAAGCTGCCGAACATTCCCTGGCCAAACCATTGTTTGCAGCAAGGCCGCGCTTTCATCGCTGAGCGTGCGCAGCGGCAGCCCCTGTGCAGCATGCAATTCGCCGATAAAATGTTCGGCCAGCATCGAGATATCCTCGCGCCGGTCCTCCAGTGACGGCACGGCAATCGGTACCACGTTCAGTCGGTGATAAAGTTCTTGGCGAAACGCGCCCGTCGCAATCGCGTCTTGCAGGTTGCGGTTGGTGCTTGAAATCACGCGCAGGTCAACGCGGATCTGATCGCTGCCGCCCACTCGCTGAAACTGTTGATCAACCAGAACACGCAGAATCTTGGTCTGGGTGCCCAGCGGCATATCCGCCACCTCGTCAAAATAGACTACCCCGCCATGTGCCTGTTCCAACAGGCCCGGTTCCACACCGCGTTCGGCACTTTCGCGCCCGAACAGCAACTCTTCCATTCGGTCCGGTTCCACGCCCGCACAATTCACCGTTACAAATGGCGCGCTTGACCGATTTGAATTGGTGTGAATATAGCGGGCCGCCACCTCTTTGCCGCAACCCGCCGGACCGCGCAGCATCACCCGACCATTTGATCGGGTCACCTTGTCCAACTGTTGAATCAGCGCACGGAATGCGTGGCTGGACCCGACCATTTCGGTGGATCCGGCATCCCGTTGCCGCAGGGTGCAGTTTTCCCGGCGCAAGCGCGAGGTTTCCATCGCTCGGCGGATCACCACCATCAGCTGATCAATGTTAAAGGGTTTCTCGATAAAATCATACGCCCCCTGTTTGATCGCGGCAACGGCGATTTCGATATTGCCGTGACCCGAAATGATCACCACGGGCACATCCGGATATTCGCGTTTGACAACTTTAAGGATGTCTATCCCGTCCATATTGCTGTCTTTGAGCCAGATATCAAGGATCAGCAAGGCAGGGACCTTATCCCGAATGGCCTCCATAAAAGCATCAGAGTTTCCCGCTAATCGGGTGGCAAAACCCTCGTCTTCCAAAATGTCCGAAACCAGTTCCCGGATGTCTCTTTCGTCATCAACTATCAAAATATCGCTCATGTCAGTCCTGTTCTTGCTTTTGATGTCTCGCCTTGCCAGGTTTGGCGATGCCAATCGGCAGGTGAATCACGGCCATCGCACCGATGTGACCGGTGGCGTCAAAGGCGGGCGCGTCTTCCAGGGTCAGCTTGCCACCATGTTCTTCGATGATTTTTTTCACAATGGGCAAACCCAGACCGGTGCCAGCATCACGTGTGGTCACATAAGGTTCAAACAGACGTGACCGATCCTCTGGCAGACCGATGCCATTGTCAGCAATAGTAATCTGGACCTGATCATTTTGCTGTGCCAGTGTTACGTGCAGCTGCGGGACAAAATCTGGGCTCGCAACTTTTTGGGTGTAGCTTTCAATGGCTTCTCCGGCATTTTTTAACAAATTTGTCAACGCCTGACCAATCATCGCGCGGTCCAGACTTGCCTTAATCGATTCGTGCGGCAGCTCTGCATGAAAGACGACATCCGGCTGGCCACTTTCCTGCAACAGCAGGGTATCTGACAAAAGGCGCGTCAGATCCTCGTCCCGACGTTCTGGCTCGGGCATCCGCGCAAATCTGGAAAAATCGTCAACGATGCGCCGCAGGTCATTGGTTTGACGGACGATAACATCCGTCATCGATTCCAGCCTGTCGCCATCTTCGCTCAGTTTTGGCGCGAATTTCCGCTTGATGCGCTCGGCACTAAGCTGAATGGGCGTCAGCGGGTTCTTGATCTCATGCGCGATGCGGCGGGCAACATCACCCCAGGCAGCCATGCGCTGGGCACTGACCAGATCGGTCACATCGTCAAAAGCCACCACATAACCCTCGAGCCTGCCATCTTCGTTGCGCCGGGTTGCCATGCGGACCAGCAGGTTTTCCAGCCGACCCTGACGGGTGACCTTGACCTCACCCTGCACCATCTCGCGGCCCTCGGTCCGCAGGGCGTCGAAAAGCTCGCTAAATTCCGGTATAGCCGCAATAATTTCCGTAGCCTGTCCATCATCGGACCAATCCAGCAATCGCTCTGCCGACCGGTTGACCAACGTCATCCGACCACCCGCATCCAGGGCCACAACACCCGATGTAACCGAGGTCAGGACATTGTCAAACAACCGGCGGCGGCGTTCGATCTGGCGGGTGTTGCCCAACAGGGTCTCGCGCTGTCCTTTCAACTGGCGGGTCATCTGATTGAAATACCGGCTGAGCATGGCAATCTCATCATCGCCGTCTTCTTCGACCACCTGTACGTCCAGATCCCCCGCGCCGACCCTTTGTGCCGCCCCAGCCAACCGTCCAACCGGGCGCGACAGCCGTTCGGCAAACCAAAGGCCCAGCCAGATCGCTGCCAGTATCAGAATCACGGCAAAGGCCAGATACATCAGCCCGAACTGAAACAGCACCCGCCCCCGTTCGTTTTCCAACTGTTGGTACAACCGGGTGGTTTCCTGGGTTTCATCCAACAGGTTCAGGATTTCGCCGTCTACATCGCGGCTGACATACAAAAACCGGTTGACAAAATTCGCCAGCGGCACCAGCGCACGGAATTCATTGTTGTCCCAATCCTGAATGATCAAAAAGCTTTGTTCATTGGCCGCAGCGATTTGTTCGGCGGTCGGTTCTTCGTAATCAAACAGATAGGATCGTTCGCCGCGCGCCCGGATAGCACCGGTGCCGTCCAGGATATACGCCTCGCGCAGCCCCCGCTGTATTTGCCCCTGCCCCTGGGTCAGAGCCGTGCGCAATTCGGCATCGTTCACAAACGGGTTGATAACACGGGATTGATCCAGATACTGGGCCAATGCAACGGCGTCCTGTTGCAGATCTGACCGCTGTTCCGCCTCATAGGCCTCTGCTGCGGCTAGAGAACTACCAACCACCTGACGGACCCGGTTAGAAAACCATCCCTCTAATCCGATATTTACCGTGAGTCCCGCAAAAATCGCGACGGTCACTGTGGGCATCAGTGCCAAAAGAGCAAAAACCCTGATCAGTCGCAGGTGCAGGCGCGAACCCGCCGATTGCGCGCGCCGTGCGGCAAACAACCTGGCCATTTGGCCCAGCACCATAGTGGCGACAACCAGCGCATAAACCAGGTCGACCAACAAAATGGCGCGCAGTGCAGGTGTGGCTCGCCCCTGATCCAGTGGACCTAGTATCAGAAAGGTCGACAGCACCAGAATCGGTGCCAGCGTTACCAGCCCAATTGTCACCAGATTCTGACCACGCTTCCAATAGCGGCTGAGGGTCACAATTAGGTTCCCGTGTGACCGGCTTTCCATCCGCCAAGCCTCATACTGATGTGCTGCCTGAACGGCCAATCGCGCCATATCTCGTGGGTTATTTCTCCGGCCGTGGGATCGCTTTGCCACGACTATGTGGTCTTTTTACATCAATTTCCGAGAACGAGTCACCTGAATATCAAGATCCGTCATTTTTTTACGCAAGGTATTGCGATTTATTCCCAAAATATTCGCGCATTTCGCCTGATTTCCACCAGTCGCATCAAGCGAAATCTTAATCAGAGGCAGTTCCACTTCACGCAGGATTCGCGCATAGAGCCCAGGGGGCGGCAACGTCTTGCCATATAGGTCAAAGTAACGCCGCAAACACCGCGCGACCGAGGCGGGCAGCTTCTCCGCATCCTCACTATCCAGCAACGGTTCCATTTCCGGTTGGCTACCCAAAAAAACCTCAACCTCGGGCCGCGTGATCTCCTCGGCTCGGCTGGTCAGGACCAGTCGGCGAATCGCGTTTTCCAGCTGTCGGACATTGCCCGGCCAGCTATAGGCACGAAAGAGCTCGGCGGCAGCCCCGCCCAACCAGCGTTTCGGTGCCCCCTCCCGTTCCTCCCGGTTTAGGAAGTGTTCGGCCAGCAAGGCGATGTCGTCGACGCGTTCCCGCAAAGCGGGCATGTGGATCCTTGCCCCGTTCAGACGAGAATACAAATCCTGCCGCACTTGCCCCGACTCGATAGCCGCCGACAGATCAGCTTGCGAGGTAGCCATGAACCGCGGCATGTGAGTGCCGGGCGAATCCATAATCCTGGCAAGCCGCGCCTGCAGCTCATCATCAATGTCGCCGATCTCATCGATCAGCAACGTGCCGCCTTTGACCCGCGCCAAAACCCGAACCGGGCCTTCGGTATCTTTCAGGTCACCGCCTGTCGCAGTAACAAAGGGCAAGGTCCGCCGGTCTGAAAAATCGTGAATAGCCCGCGCTATCAGGCTTTTGCCCGTCCCGCTTTCCCCCGAAATCAGCAACGGCAGATCGGTGTTCATCACTTGGACCACCAGCCGATAGATCGACTGCATCACCTGTGTACGGCCGACCAGCGGCAGCGCATCCGGGTAGCTGTCATCCTCGGCGGCCCAATCCCTGGGCCTGGGCACACGGCGTTTTTGTTCCAGCGCGCGCGCCGTGCGTTTCATCAGATCTGGCAGGTCGAATGGTTTGGGCAAGTAATCGTAGGCATCGGCCGCCTGAATCGCGGTCATGATGGTGTTCTGTGCCGATATCACAATCACAGGCAGGCCCGGACGGTCTTGGCTGATCTTCGGCAACATCTCCAACCCATTGCCGTCAGGCATCACCACGTCCGAAATCACCACATCGCCTTTGCCCTCGGCAACCCAGCGCATCAGGGTGGTTAGTGAACTGGTGGCATGCACCCTACAGCCCGCCCGCGTCAGTGCTTGGGTCAAAACAGTGCGGATGCTGCGATCATCATCGGCAACAAGGACAGTCCCGTCCATTATTGGATATCCTCCGTAGCTAAACTTCCTTTGCGCGCGGCAATGACAGGCGAAAAACGGTACGCCCCGGCATCGACGTAACCGAAATCCAACCGTCATGATCGGATATGATTTTTCTGACTAGCGCCAGACCCAGCCCAGTACCATTCTCGCGGCCCGACACAAATGGATCAAACACATTCCCCTTGATGTCTTCGGGCAGCCCGGGGCCGTTGTCGGTGACTTCGATCTGTAAAGGCAAGGATTGGCCCGCTCCATCATTGCGGTGCAGACGGAACGAATGTTCGAAATAGCTGTGCAAGTGAATCTTCCCACCCTGCAGATCTGCGGCCTCGGATGCGTTTTTCAGAAGATTCAGAACGACTTGCATCAATTGGTCGGCATCACCGACTGCCAATGGCAGCGACGGATCATAATCCTCTATGATTTCCATATGTGCGCCAAAGCCCAGCAACGCTGACCGGCGTGCTCGGGCCAGCACGTCATGGATATTCACCGGTTTCATTTGCGGCGCGCTAAGCTTGCCAAATTCTTCCACTTGTTCAAGCAGCTTCACGATCCGGCGGCCTTCGGCCACGATCAGATCGGTCAGTTTCCAATCCTCGGCACCTAGGTTCATGCTCAGCAGCTGCGCGGCACCGATGATGCCCGCCAGCGGGTTCTTGACTTCATGTGCCAGCATTTCGGCCATGCCGATCACCGATTGGGCTGCCGATTTCGCCGAATGGCTCTGGGTCATCCGACTGACCAATTCGCGCGGCGATATCATCAGGATCATGGTCCCGGGTGCCCCCGCCAACGGCGCAATCTGAAGCGCGCATTGCAGCGGTGCGCGATTGCTCATCTCGACATCGACATCGTTTACAAACAGCGGCGTGCCGTTAGCCCGAATGCGCTGCACCGCCTCTTCGATTGGCGCATTAACGGCGATCTGATCCCAGACTGGCGTGCCCACAATGCCGCGGACCGAGGCACCCAGGAATCCTTCGGCGGCAGAATTTGCGTCGATGATCCGGTCACTACCGTCTATCAGAACAGTCGGCACCGGCAACGAGGCCCATATGCGTTCGTTCGACCTCAAGCGGCCACCTCAACCGGTCCGGTCAGTACATCCGGTAACACGCACAGGCCCTCCAGAACCGCGTTCCGTCAGCACCGCCCGCCGCAGCGTGGCGGTATCAGATCGAACCGGACCAATATGCAATACCAGACGCTTGCACACGGCGCGAACATCCAGACCGGGACCATAAAAATCCAACATCATCCTGTAATGACTGGCCACCAGATCGACCAGAGCACCGCCGACAGGGATTGAAAGTGCGGGTATGCCATAAAACGCATACGCCACCTCGGCCAAAACCCACGGTCGTCCCTTCGCTTCGTGGCCAATCACCACGTCATCCGCACTCCTCGCCTCAGCGGCGTTTAGGGTGCCGCCATCCGCAGTCACGGGCACACCTACCGCCGATTTTACCCGCCAGGTCGCGGCCCGATTCGCGTGATTCCTATAGAACTGATACCATGTACATCCGTAAATGGTCACCATCTGAACACCCGAGTCAGCCGCCCGCACCCGCACCGCAAAATCTTGGGCGCGTTCAGCATGGCGTTGCCTCATCCCAGCCTGATTTTCAGCGGCACCGATAAGGCACTTGCCACCACATCGATTTAGACGCAGTGCACGCTTCAGTGTTTTCAACAATGCCAAGCTCGACAAATCGTTTGTAACCTTATTTCATCGCAGAGCCAATATTAGAGCCCATATTGATGTGGATGAGCTGTATGCCCGTGTCGGCCACCTGCCGCACCGCTTGGGCCGTCTACTACGGGTCTCGCCTGGTCAATTGGATGACGATGTTTTTCACATCGGCACTCAATTTTACCCATACACGCCTGAATTTGCCTGATGAATTCACCTGAGCCAGCTCTTGGCTGGCAACCACCTCACTCACGACCCAAAGTGATACCCACCAACTGATACCCGATGGCAAAACCAGCGGATTCCATTGTACCGGCCATGTCGCCAGCATGACAGTAAGGTGAGTAAGGTGACTGCTTTGTGCAGCACGCGGCACTCAAAGCTACTAAAAGAAGCAATGTATCAAATCTTGTATAAACATGTCTATTTTATCCCAGCACCGATTATTTTAACTCGGTATCTGGGCCGGTACTCAAGTGATTCCCTCCAGAATTGGGGATATAATTTAATATATTATGATTAAAAAATATGCAAATACCCAGCTACATACAACATCTGGCTACATACAATCGCCATGCCGTGCACTTCCGACCCAGAGATTTCCCGAACGTCACCGGAAGGAACCTCACCATGACCAATGCCGCCCTGATCGTGGCCGCCGGCCGCGGTACGCGTGCAGGCCGCGGTGCTCCGAAACAATGGCGCAGGCTGGCCGGGCGGCGGCTGGCCGATTGGACACTGGACCGGTTTCGAATGGCACCCGGGATTGACCTGATTTGTCTGGTCCTGAATCCGGATGATGCCGAACAATGGCGAGAATTCGACGGATTGGACGGGCTTGTTCTGGCCATCGGTGGTGCGAACCGGGCGGCATCGGTCCGCTCGGGGCTGCAAGCGTTACAGGCGCATGGGGTCAAAAAGGTACTTATTCATGACATGGCCCGTCCCTGTGTATCCGGCGACATCATCGCGGAGGTGCTGACGGCGCTGGACAGCCATCCGGGTGCCGCCCCCGGTCTACCGGTCACCGACGCCTTGTGGGTGGGTGCCAATGCCCGTGTTACGGGCACACAGCAGCGCAGCGCGCTTTATACCGCGCAGACACCTCAAGGGTTTCAATTTGAACAGATTCTTGGTGCCCATCTAGCCCATACCGGCGCTGCAGCTGATGATGTCGAGGTGGCCCGCACGGCGGGAATTGACGTCACCATTGTCCCAGGCCATCCTGACAATCTAAAGATAACGCAACCTGAAGATTTTGATCGGGCCAGCAGAATTCTTAGGCAGGATCATATGCACACCCGCATCGGAAATGGGTTTGATGCTCATCGGTTTCAAGAGGGGGATCATATCATTCTGTGCGGGATTTCAATACCGCACAGTCTCGGTTTGCAAGGACATTCGGACGCTGATGTCGGGATGCATGCGCTCACCGACGCGATTTACGGTGCCTTAGCACGGGGCGATATTGGCCAGCATTTTCCGCCCTCTGATCCGCAATGGAAAGGTGCCGACAGTCAGATATTCTTGCGCCATGCCGTCGCGCTGGCGGCAGAAATGGGATATCGGCTCGGCAATGCCGACTGTACGCTGATCTGCGAATTTCCAAAGATTGGGCCGCATGCTGACCGGATGCGCACCAGATTAGCCGAAATCATGGGGCTGGATATCGATCAGGTTTCGGTCAAGGCCACCACGTCGGAACAACTTGGCTTTACCGGACGGGGCGAAGGGATCGCCGCCCTGACCTCTGTCACCCTGCTCCGGGTATGATCGGCCTTGCAACCCGGATTGCAACGGTCGGCGGCATTGGTTATCTGCGCCCGGCTCCGGGTACTTGGGGCTCGCTGATCGCCCTGCCCCTGGCTTGGGTGTTTCATACCATCGGCGGGTTTCCATTACTGGTGCTGGCCACGATAAGCGTCTGCCTGATCGGGATTTGGGCGATTCACAGCATGACGGTGGGCCAGACGGACCCTGACCGGTCTGAAATTGTGGTGGATGAGGTCGCGGGCCAATGGGTCGCGGTGATGGCAATTTCCTATCCGGCATGGGCGATGCCCATTGACATCCTTCGGCTATGGCCTGGATGGCTCGCGGCCTTTTGCCTGTTTCGCCTGTTCGACATCTGGAAACCGGGGCCAGTGGGTTGGGCCGACCGCCGCAAGGATACCATTGGCGTCATGCTGGATGACGTTCTGGCCGGGATCTGTGCCGCCGCTGGGGTCCTCATCCTGGGCGGCCTTTGGCATTGGGTACTTATAAAATGAATATAGCGCGTTTGTTGCACAAGGCCAAGGCTGCAGGCGTGATGATCGCCACGGCAGAAAGCTGTACGGGCGGGATGATCAGCGCCGCGCTCACGGATATTCCCGGCGCTTCCGCGGTGATGGACCGGGGTTTTGTAACCTATACCAATGCGGCCAAGACCGAGATGCTGGGCGTTCGGGTGGAAACTCTGGCCGCCTATGGGGCTGTATCGGAAGAGGTGGCACGCGAAATGGCCGCCGGGGCGCTCAACAACTCTGCAGCGGGGCTGGCGGTATCTGTGACCGGAATCGCGGGCCCCGGCGGGTCCGAGTTCAAACCCGAAGGCCGGGTGTGTTTCGGGATGGCGCGAACCGGCGCACGTGTGATCACAGAAACGATTGATTTTGGTCCCTTGGGTCGTGCCCGAGTGCGCGCCATCGCACGGGCTCACGCATTGGCTCTGTTGGACCGTGCGCTGGATTATACCGTGTTACAGCGATGAAACGACCAACGCACCCAGCACGCGGGTGCATTTACCCCTGTTGCATGAGCTTTTCCACCGCAGTGCCATGGATCTTTTTGGTCTTTCCCGCTCAGGGCCTCCCCCGGTCCTGATGCACCATCAGGTCATGCCGTGCCTCATGCCAATGACCATCGCCTCGGTCTCGGGCAGGTCATCATCCTAGACCACCACCCTGATCCCGCGGGTCGCATCGGAACAGGTATCCAGCCGAAGCACATCATCGCCATCATCGTATGATGACTGAACTTGGTGCCCGAAACAGTCGCGGGTGCCAGTTAATTGCATACGGTCATCGAGGAGAAGATAAGCCCGCACCTCAAACGCGACCAGGCCCAGATCGCGCACCACACCCAACACGGGATGCAGCCCGTGCCAACAGACGTGAACCTTGTGGTTGACATCCTAGAACAATACACACCCCGCCCAAAGTTGTCAGTGCCTTGATGCAAGGTACTGAACCCAAATATGGTCCGTCAGGGCCCCGGCATTCCCGGCCATCCCGAACGCTATCAACCTAAGCGACTTCGACACCCACCGCCACCGCGCCTGCGACAGGGTTTGCCCATTGTGCCAAGCTGGGCTTTCAGCCCGTCGATTCCAGATTGCGATTAGCCCAGAAACCTCGGCTATCCGTGCTGCCGACAAACCCGTCACGCGCACGGCACCAGGCCCCGTGCCAATGATCCCGGTAGCGGTAGGTTCATGCAACCTTGGCCTGATAAGGGCCCACTCCCCGGCCACGGGCCCAACCAGGGCCGCACCCAACACATCGACAACCCGCGTGAGCCTGCACCTCTTGCCACTACCGAAACAGCGGTTAATACAGCGGGTAATATTGCCAAAACGTCGGATAATACGAAAATCCGACGGATGGCCGAAATGCGAAATGCAGAACGGGTGTCGGCACAGTCCCGTGCGTGGCCAGTCATGCCATTGGCCAACGCCACAGCCCGTCCGGAATATCTTGCGTTTTGCATCTAAACAAATGCACTCCGCGTTCGTCCACAACCAAGATCATGCAGGACCCCGGGATACCGGTCCTGCCGTGCCCGCCCCGCCAACCGCGACTTAATCCAGCGACCGACATCTCCGGTGACCGCATAGGCGACATGGCTGGACCGGCTCGCCCCGGCGGCCAAGGTTGGGGCCCCGGCTTCCCTGGCAAATTGGCCGCCATGTTGCTCAGTCTAGCGTCTGGGACCTATCCATATAGCTGTGCCGCACGTCGTTCAAAGGCCCGCACAATCCGCTGCATTGCGTCATTGAACACCACACCGATGATGCCTTGCAGCATCGCGCTTTTGAACTCGAAATCGACAAAAAAGGACACATCGCACCCGCCTTTGGTATCCTCAAAGCACCAGGTCGATTTCATATGGCGAAACGGCCCATCCAGATACTCTGTATCAATGGTTCTGGTATCTTGGTACAGCGTCACCCGACTGCCAAACCGTTCCCGAAACACCTTAAAGCTGATTACCAGCTCCGCCTCCATCACCTCGATCGTCCCCACGGGATGACGACGGCGGATGCGTGCCGCGGCACACCAGGGCAGGAATTCGGGATATTGCGCCACATCGGCCACCAACCGATACATCTGATCGGCAGTATACGGCAGCATGCGCGTCTCGGAATGGGTGGGCATGGGCGGCGGGGGTTATTAGGGGTTATTACTTGTGGCAATGATATGTAATGTCGTAACCTACCTCCAGCAGACAAGAGGTCTTTGCACATGACGCCTCCTTATATCATTGAAGAAATGATAACGGCCAAGGCCATTGCAGACCGGACAGAAACCCTGTGCAGCACAGTAACCGCAGAATTCTGCGGCACGGAAAAGCTTGTGGTGGTCGGGCTGTTGCGCGGGTCTTTTGTGTTTATTGCCGATTTGGTAAGGAAACTGGATTTGCCAATCGAGGTTGATTTTCTTGAGGCGTCATCTTATGGGGACGGGATGAACAGCAGCCGCGAAGTCCGCATTCTCAAGGATTTACGCAACGCCATTGAAGGCTGCGATGTGCTGGTGGTCGAAGACATTGTAGACACCGGGCACACGCTAAAACATGTCACGGGATTGTTGCGTAGCCGCCAGCCCGCACGGCTGAAATCCATTGCCTTGCTTGATAAGCCCAGCCGTCGAGAGGTAGATTTTTGCGCCGATTGGATCGGGTTTGAAATTCCTGATGAATTTGTCGTAGGTTATGGCATTGATTTTGCTCAACGCAACCGCAACCTGCCATTTATTGGGAAGGTCCGTTTTACGGATGCTACTGGCAAAACGTTAAACAATTAAGATAGGTTGCGAAATTCGTGTCAGAAGTAATTTGGTAAACGTGCCTTTGATCTCATTTGCCAAGGTCACCCAAACCAGCAAATTCGTGAAACCGTTCAGCTTTTGACAAATCGTGAAATAAAGCAGCACTGGAACACTGCTCAAGCAGCCCCAAGGCTGTGATTGTGAATAAACAATATGCAACCGGATGGCCCGGCTGTTGTGCATGGCGTGGTGGGCACACAACCCGCCTGTACTGAACCGCTTGACCCTGTTGTGTTCGGTCATCGCGGTTTGTCCGCTCGTTTATGGCGTTCTTGCAAATGGACTCAAGACGGAACAGCCAAGTCGGTAACAGCCGTACCGACGTTTGAGAGCACAAGGTTGTGGCGTTACATTTTCGGGCCCTGGAAGCCCGGCTAGTGTTTATTTTTCCATTCCGGATGATCACATAGCCCCTCTCCGGTTTGCGCTGTTCATGGCACGATCTGTGCCGGGGATTATTCAGGACGGAGGGAGTGCTGCAAATCAGGTTGCATGATGACGACACCCGGGATTGGGGCGGCCATTCAGGCAAATCCGGCACTAGCCTGGCAAATTGCAGAACGCTACGGCATTTCAGGGCAAACAGGCTGGAAGTGGCGCAAGCGGGCAAGTGGCGAGGACCACAGCCAAACCCCGCACCGGCTACCGGGGGCCGGGGCACTGACACCGGTTTGTGGCGTGGCACCGCGTTCCCCGGTTTCTCTGAACGATTTGCGCGCGGTTGTACAGGAGCTCCCCAATCCAGAAGTCTCACGCGCCGGGCTGGACCTCCGGGCTAAACCGTTGCCTGCGCTGTCATGGCATGGGAAATCTGCGGCGACATGAAGCTAAAAGCGCCCCGGCCCGAACACACGCACCTTCCCTGCCGCAACGGCAGGACGAACCACGCCGCCGCTACCGCTTTGTGGCTATTGACCGTGCAAAGCCGGTGAGTGTTCATTCGGGTCTTCAATGCCAGACAGCAGTCAACGCGCGGCGCATTTCGCGCGAGCTATCGGGCCGTGACAAGGGGGTACAGGGGCATATGAATTCGACCGGCACGGCATCGACCACCGACGTCACCCCGCCGAACGCTCCCCGGACCAACGGCATAGCAGAGCGCGACGGTGGCCGTATCGGGGTGGTCCTGCAACGCCATTGCAGACGATGAAAAACCGGTACAAACTCAAGCCGGAATTGTTCAAGAAACAACCATATCCCCTTCTGGGAGGTGACAACCTATCCCCTTGTCTCGCAGGCTTTATTATACGCCCCTCGGGCCGTATTATCCCAACCGCCAAGATTACCGTAAGTTGCACCAGCCGCCCAGCATACCATGATTTCCGAATTCTGGATGGGATACCGAGACACGTAGATATACTGCAGCATGACGATGCGTTCACCTGAAGGTTCACTTAAAGTCAGAAACACTACGTTCCCAGCTGTCGTATCAGCAACCAGGAACTCCTCCTGGAGGATTCGCGGGGCGTAGTGGCCGAGCAGGGCAATTTCCTCGGGGTTTTCCAAGAAGAACACCCAGACATCCGCATGATCAAAGGGGTGCCATCCGAAGGCGGGCTGCCGGATATAGCCCGTGTTTCTGTCCAGGTGCAAAAGCTCTTCCATAAACCCGGGCAGGGGGGTGACCGGACGCCCGAACCGGTTGATGGCGGTGTATTCCCAAGGCTCCTTTGCCTGGGCTGTTCCGGACAGGGCCATCAGCAGCATCAGCACCGCCCCAAACGCGCCCGGTCGGGTTGTCATATGGCACATCATACGTTCTGCCGTTATATTCCAAATAGCCCAAGTGTGGAATTCTGTTGTCGGTGCCGTCAAGGACAAAGCGCGCAGCTGGTGATCATGTCGCCACCGGTGCCCCCGGCGATGCTGTCGGCTCCAGCCTCGCCAAACAGCACATCGCTGCCGCGCCCGCCCGACAGGGTATCCTTGCCCGCATCGCCTGAAATGTATCATCCGCGTGGCCGCCCAATGCCCTGTCATCGCCACCCCGGCCATGCCATGGGCGGTTTCGATGCCGCTGGTCGTCATGGACAGATTGACGCGCGTGTTCCCGGTTGCCACGGCGGTGTCGTTCTGGCCGGTTCCACCGCTGACCACGCTGTCCTGCGCATCAAAAAACAGCATAAAGACCTCTGTGTGAGCGCGTGATGTTCGGGGGAAACGTTGATTTGGCCATTCTGTCCGGTCCGCTGGCCTTGCATCGGGCAAGGCGGTTTTGGTGGTCCGGTTATGCGATAGCCGGTGTTTGCGGGGCAGGTTGTGCCCGATTGCCATCAGCGCCAGTTGGGTGTTTTGTTTTGGCCA
>JACOMT010000017.1:0-750 GCA_014623385.1 Paracoccaceae bacterium | reverse complement strand
GGGGGCCTTGCTGGCACAGGCCTTGTCGGCCAATACCCGCCTGCGCATTTGCCCCTTTGACCATGGTATCGAACCCGGGGGTTCCCGGCCCGGTTCGCAGG
Source organism: Paracoccaceae bacterium (assembly GCA_014623385.1). GTDB lineage: Bacteria > Pseudomonadota > Alphaproteobacteria > Rhodobacterales > Rhodobacteraceae > JACOMT01. The sequence goes on along the minus strand of JACOMT010000017.1, from coordinate 649 downwards.
TGTCCGTGTGGACCTTGTCGATGAAGTTTTCCTCGTCCGGGCCTTATTCGGGCCTCGTCCAGGCGGGCAACGCCGTTGGATGTCATCTTGTCGCCCGGCGTGCTATTCGGACCTTTCTTGATCCACCGCATTTGCGTGTCGGTCCTGAAATGCATGTCTGGATCGTCGGGCGGATCATCGGGGGTATCCTCTTTGACACGGTATGGCTGCCGGGGCGGGGCGGCACTTTGCACCAATGTGGCGTCGATGGGCACCGCTTCGGCCCGTGATGCTCGATCTGACGGCACCCCCCGGCCAGAAGATCGTCGTGGGTTGCGAAAACGGCAATCGAACGTCAATGGGTCGTCTCATCGGGCACAGGCGCAAATCAGGTCGAGGCCGCAACACAGCATGAAATCCAACCGTAGTTTTAACGCCCGCTTTAGGATCGGGGTACCACTGCGCGTTCAGCAGACACTTGAAGCGGAGTAGCAGATCACAACCCTGATGCCCGATCCCGGAGTACCGCGACCTGCGCTTGCGTGTCGGCGAACACCACCGCCAGTCCACTGGTGCGTCAATCTTGCTCAGAACGTTGTCTGCACCGATCCGAACCGCGTTCGATACGAACCGCGCAAAAACAGGTGCATCAAACCGCGCCTGAACACCT
>JACOMT010000016.1 GCA_014623385.1 Paracoccaceae bacterium | reverse complement strand
TTTATGTCTGGGACTAGAGGTTGTTCTACCTGATGGGACGATCTGGGATGGCCTGTCGCGCCTGCGCAAGGACAACACCGGGTATGATCTGAAAAACCTGATGATCGGGTCTGAGGGCACGCTGGGTATCATCACGGCGGCCTCGCTCAAGCTGAGCCCGGTACCCGCAGGCACGGGTACTGCATTGCTGGTTTTGCCCGCTGCCACAGCGGCTTTGTCGCTTTTGTCAATGGCGCGCACCCATATGGGCGAGGCGGTGTCGGCCTTTGAGCTGATCCACCGTCAAGGCCTGGATTTCCTCGGTGAAATCTTGCCCGACCTGCGCCAACCCTTTGACGAGAAACCGGAATGGTGCGTGCTGATTGACGTTGGCCTGGCACCGGGTCTGGACCCGCAAGCCGCGCTTGCAGCGCTGTTCAAAGCGGCCTATGAGGCGGGGATTGTCACCGATGGGCTGATCTCCCAATCCGAGGCCCAGCGTGCCGCTTTTTGGGCGGTGCGGGAAAACATTCCTGAGGCCAATCGCCGGATTGGCTCGGTATCCAGCCATGATATTTCGATTCCCGTCGGGGCAATACCGGAATTCCTTTCAAAGGCACCAAAAGAGATCGCAAAAATTGGCACGTTCCGCATTAATTGCTTTGGGCATGTCGGCGATGGAAACCTGCATTACAATGTCTTCCCCCTGCCGGGGTACAGCCGGGCGGATCACGAAAACGCACGGCCGATGATCAGGCGTGCGATCCACGATCTGGTGCATCAGTTGCAAGGATCAGTGAGCGCAGAGCATGGGGTTGGGCGGCTGAATGTTGATGATCTGGAACGCTATGCCGCTCCGGCCAAGCTGGCGACGATGCGCGCGATCAAGAACGCGCTGGACCCGAACGGTATCATGAACCCCGGCGCGGTTCTAAGGGCGGTTTAATGCGGATCGGTCCGTATGCCGCTATCCGTGTCGGCAAGCCTTGTGACATCAGTCATGGTGCAGGATGCGTCAACCGGAGACACCATCGGGTTGTGCTGGGCAGTGGCATACCCCCCAGCGAATCGGTGCCTGTGGCTAGCCTGTCGCAAAGGCTTTGTTGTATAAATCGGGTGATGGGCTGATCCCCCCTTTCCCCGGACATGTTTGTCCCGCAGGCCCGGTGAGGGATATGCGAGGGATATGCCGGGTGCGGTGTAACGATATGGACCCGGAATTTCGGCACTCCAGAGATGGTATCTGCTTCATCCTTGCCACAGGGCGGGGTGCCTGATAGGGCAGCACAGGCACGTTGCCACGGTGCTGTTCCGCGGCCGTCCGGTTCCCGGTCCCGTCCTTTGCAGGCACAGGGGGGCAGACGCGCACCGCCTCCGGCTGTCACACCGGAACCAAACAGTGAACCTCACAGTGAACCTCTTCGGGGGGTTCGCATCACAAAACCCGCTGGCACCGCCCCAAGTCGGAAAACACCGCCGCAATTTGGCCCGATAGCCTACGGAAAATCAGGCAAATAAGCACGCAGGCCCCGTATTTGAGCCCTATTTTGAATGTGTTTACGAAAAATGCGGTGCTACAATGTGCCGATGAGTCGCCGGAATTCGTGGTTTTCCAGCCCATACGGCCACGGAGCAGAAAAATTTTTGCGGTTATAACGTTCAATTATAACGTCCATTTGCATTTCTATTCTTGTTATTACTACCGCCGTCTTTTTACCGACAGACGCAGAAAGACAAACAGCTTTGCAAGTAAAAAATACAGCCCCCTAGGGTCAAGGACCCTTAAACGTGCTTGAGGCCGCCAGGGCTGCGTGCTTCAAACACCCGGGGACCGGGTGGGCATGATGATCGGGCATTTCTGGCTGACCGACGAATATATGGAGCGACTGCAGCTGTTCTTTCCTGAGTTCCGGGGCAAGTCGTGGGTTGATGACCGGCGGGTGCTGACGCTGGTCGGGCATGGGTGTGTTCACCCGGATCTTCGTCGAGCACGCCGGGCCGGGGGGCCACGGTAAGACAATCATGTTCGACAGCACCCACCCCAAGGTCCACAGAACAGCGGTAAGCATCTCAAAAGCCTCCCTCGACCGCGGGACATCGGACGGACCAAAGGCGCGGGCTGAACCCGAAACTGCACATGGCCTGTAATCGCCGGGGCGGCCTCTGACGTTCTGCCTGTCGCCCGCGGATGCGCGCGGCAACGCGAAGCTGGGTCGCCCTGGTACCTTGCCGCCCGCCAAGGTGCCCCTGGGCCGCCAAGGGCTACGATGCCGACTGGCTAAGGCATTGCCACCTGCATCCCGGCCCGACGCGGGCGCAAGAGCCCCGCCGATCACGGCAGTATCACCGGGTCGAGAACCTGTTCGTTCGCCTGAACGACTGGCGTCGGATCGCCACCCACTACGACCGATGCGGCGCGTTGTTCCGGCGTTCAGGGGTGGTTTGATGCACCTGTTTTTGCGCGTGTTTTTGCGCGGTTCGTGTTGAACGCGGTTTGGATCGGCGCAGACGACGTTCTGACCGGGATTGACGACCTTAAGGGACTGGCGGTGGTGTTCGCCGACACGCAAGCACGGGTTGGGGCGCGCCGGGATCGGGCGTCAGGGTTGTGATCCTCTGGTCCGCTTCAACTGTCTGCCGATCAGGCAGTGGCACCCCCAAAGCTGGAGCGGGCGTTGAAAATTCCGTTGGATTTCATGCTGTTTTGCGGTCCCGACCTCTTTGCGCCTGTGCCCGATGCGACGACCCGTTGCCGTTTTCACAACCCACAGTGATCTTCTGGCCGGGGATCACGGGGCCGCAGCGGTGGAACGTGCCACCCGCCCCGGCAGCCATATGGGCGCGCCGCAAGACCAGGCCGAAGAGGAGGTCCCCCGACGATCCGCCCGACGATCCAGGCGTGCATTCCAGTGCCGACACGCAAGCACGGTGGGTCAGGAACGGCGCGAACCGTACGCCGGGTTAAGGAAGATGACATCCACCGGCTTTGCCCGCCCGGATGAGGTCCGGATGAGGCCTGGACAAGGAACGTTTCAGCGACAGGGTCTACACAGGGCAGCTGCGAACCGGGGCCCGGAGTCCCCGGGTTGATACCATGGTCAGGGCGGGTATTGGCCGACAAGGCCTGTACCAGCAAGGCCAACCGGGATGCCCTGCGTGTCCGGGAACAACGCGGGGGCAGGCGGACCTCCAACCGCCGCTTGAGGGATTGAGCAATGCCTATGCCACGATGACGCACCGCCCGATAGTTCGGGCTGGCCAAAACAAGACGCCCAGCTGGGCGCTGGTGGCAATCGGGCAGAACCTGTCGGGGAGCCGCCCCTCACCCCGCCAACACCGGCAATCGCAGAACCGGACTACCAAAACCGCTTTGCCAGATGTAAGGCCATCGAAAAGGTCAGAGGACCGGACAGAATGGCCCAATCGACGCTTCCGCCGAACATCACGCGCTCACGCGATCATATCCTTCGAACTGTGCAAAGCACTGGATACCGGCGGGGCTTTATACGCGCATTCCTGAAGAAGAACGGGGCAGGGTGGTCAAGCCGGGCGTCGCACTGCTGCGGTTAGCACTCCCATGACAATCAATGTGGCCCCTAATGTGGCCCCACCTGCGCGTGTGATCAACGGGACGACACCCGATCAGGCAATTGCCTGGCGCAAACGATCTGCCAGAACAGCATAGGTCAGTGCGTTGATCGCGGCCAGAGGATCGGCGCATCAGGCGCGATGAGCTGGGGCACAAACACCAGAAATCGGCATCAGCGTGATATCGTTGTCCTTGGCACTTTTGATCAATTTGATGCCCAACCAGACCAGATACAGCACCCCGGTCCATTTCAGTGCCGCAAACAGCGTGGTGGATGCCAGGATCGATGCGGTCATCGCAATGAAGTCACCCAAGGCAACTGCTGAAAGCATAGCTCTGCACCAGCAATACGATTTCGGGCCAGGAATCAGCAGCAAGGCGACAGATGCAGCAACGAAGGACACTACAAAACCCGTCCTGCAACAGCACCCAGTTTCGCGACCAATGCCGGATCGCGTTGTTCCGGGGCCGTCAGAATGGCGTATTCCAACGCGCGGTCGCATTCGTGCGGACAAGGTACCCGATCCGGTCCCAGCAGCCCGGGCAATTGCGCCACCAGGGCGCACCCCTTTTCGGCATTGCCGGTCAGTACCTTGACGATCTCGGTCACATCGACCTCGCCATGGTCGGGATGCCAGCTGTCATAATCGGTGATCATGGCTATCGAGGTGTAACAAAGCTCGGCCTCGCGGGCGAGTTTCGCCTCTGGCATGTTGGTCATGCCAATAACATCACAGCCCCAGCTTTCGCGGTACATTTTGGATTCCGCAAGCGTCGAAAACTGGGGGCCCTCCATCGCCAGATAAGTACCGCCCCGATGCACGTGGATGCCCACCGTGCGAGCTGCCGTTTCGCAGGCGTCGCCAAGCCGCGGGCAGGTCGGGTGGGCGATGCTCACATGCGCGACACAGCCGATGCCGAAAAAGCTCTTCTCGCGGGCAAAGGTCCGGTCGATAAACTGGTCAACGATCACAAAATCGCCAGGTGCCATGTGTTCGCGGAAAGAGCCACAGGCGCTGACGCTGATGACATCGGTGACACCCAGCCGTTTTAGGGCATCGATATTCGCGCGATAGGGTACAGTGGTCGGGCTGTGAACGTGGCCGCGCCCGTGACGGGGCAAAAAAGCCATAGCCACGCCATCCAGTGTGCCGGTCAATATCGCATCCGATGGTGTACCCCATGGGCTGTCGACCGTGGTCCAGGCGGCACCCGCCAGACCGTCGATTTCATAAATGCCCGAACCGCCGATGATGCCGAGCTTGGTACGCGCCATGCCTGCCACCCCCACGCTGTTGGCAGTTTCCACCTAAACCTGACAAGATTTTGTGCCGGTCTGCAAGGCATGTCAACACCGGGGACCGCGATTTTGTTAGACGAACAGGGGATCATCGACGGTCAAGTCATCCGCGACCGGGTCGTTGACGACAATGACATCACCGTCATAGGTCAACCTTTGTTTCGACCGGTTGTTTCAACCGGTGTGCCCTGCTCAACGACCATGGTCGCCTTGTCACCGCGGGTCATGATCAGATAGTCGTCATAATTGTAACCTGGATTAGGCGATCTTTATCGTAGCTGGATACGGGGCAAAAAATGAATGGCACCTCACCGTTACCACCGGTCAGCCGGTTGCAGCCATCGCAGTCAAAAATTATCTGTCGTCCATCCTGTGATGCCACGCTCTTAGCGATTTATTATGCAGGAGATAGTTGACAAAGCCAGATATGCCAATGGCATTCGGATCGGTGTTGGTGTTTTCTGCCTACGGCGCAGCTGCGAAATCGCTCATGATGCCGTTCAAGGTGACAATGTCGCCGATTCAATGACGGTAATCGACCAATCCGGTCGCCGTGCCGTGCACGATCACGTCCTTATCCAGGACTTTACCACAGGCTTATCCAGGACTTTACCACAGGTGAAATCGACACCCGTGACGTGACGGGTCACAAACCCACGTCAAAACGTGGTTCTGGTGCTGTCGCCAAATTTCAGTATGCCATCGCACAAATTCTGATTCAGGCGTTCAGTGATCGCAAGTGGCTAGATCACAATCGATGGGTCAAACGAACACGTCGGGCGTGCACATTTTTTATTGATTCCTTGTAGGGGTGTGCGCGAAATTTCGTATTGCATGCACATAAAGGCTGACCCGCTATGCCATGGATGCATACTGGCCTTTTGTGTCGACCTATTGGCATTTTGCATGTTCCCCGCCAAAGGTCTGTCAAAATCTGCCGCAAAATCCGTAAAAATCCGTATGTGTCTGAACACAAGATCGCCCATAACCTGTACCATCCCTGGCATCATTTGTCAGTCGTCTCACGCTGACTGACCTGGGATCGGGTCCGGTTCACGGTTTTTGTCCTTTGCACGGCTGCACATCGAATTGCTGCCGGGCCTGACCGTTGTGCTGGCCCTGGTGCCGGAGGCGGTGAGCTTTGCCTTTGTGGCCGTGCATAACCTTGGTTGAACTATATGCGGCTTTTCTGGCGGGGCTGATCACCGCCTGGCATGATCCTGGGGACAACGGGTACACTGGCGGTCGTCATAGTCGCGCTGGTTAAGGAGCATGAGATCGAATACCGCTTTACGGCGGTGGTTTTGATGGGCCTGCCACAGGTCTCTGTCCGTGTGATGCAATGGGACAAATTCATTCAGCTGGTACCCCATCCAGTAATGCCGGGGTTTGTGAACGGGCTGGCCATAGTGATCTTTCTGGTATAGATGAGCCCGGTTCAAAGTACCGGGCACATGGTTAGGGACGGGCATTGCGTGGCCGGTGGCGAATGGTTGATCGGCATGGCTATTTTGCCTGGTGCCGGGCCTGGTTGCGCTGATAATGGGCATCATCCAGGGACACGCGACGCGTTATACTGCACATCATGACACCTGTGATAGACGTCTGTGATACCCGTACCCGTCGCGGGCTTGTTGATTGCCTTTGGCCTGGGTTGTGCCGCGCGTCGGGAACATGGTCTGGAGCGAGAGCAGGGTGCCTGCCTTTCACATTCCCATGGGTCCGCTGAGCGGGAATCCCTGGAAATCATTTTGGCTTATAGCAATGAACCTGTCAGCCATCGACCTGATCGGAAGCCTTTTGACCCTGAACCTGGTAGGCAAAATGCCAAATAAACGCGGCGGCACATCGTGGGAATGTATCTTGGGAATGTATTGTCCGAGGTGTGGCAAAAACAGTTAACGGCTTTTGGGGCGGCATAAGCGGCTGTGCAATGAGTGGTCAATCGATGATCAACGTGCAATCGGGTGGTGGAACCCGGATTGCGGGCGGCGGCGGCACTGTTCCTGTCGGTTTTCATCCTGGTTGCCACCCCTCATACCTGAACAGAACCCGCTGGCCGCGCTGGTTGATGTAATTGTTCATGGTCGTAATCGATACCTTTGCTTGGGATGCGCTGAATATCCTGGCATCGCGTGTCGCTGACCGATGCCTTTGTCATTGTTCTGGTTACCGTGATGGAAGACCTCACCCTTTCGGCGGCCGTTGGCGTAATCGTTTCCGCGTCGGCCTATGCCCAGAACAACGCCAAATGGCAATCTATACAAAAATCCACATGATGCCTGAAGGCAACAGGGTTTATGAGGTTCAGGGTCCGCTGTTTTCTGATTCTGCCGCAGGGTTCATCGAACAGTCCGCCCCGAAATCTGACCCGGTTCCTGTGTTTGTGGATTCCGAAAACAGCTGCGTTGCCGACAAATTCGCTTTGCAAGCCATTGAGGCGGTAACCACCAAGTACTAAGCTGCCGACCATAGCCGAGCACCTGATGGTGGCTAGCCATAATGACCCCGAATACGCATTGGGCTCGAACTATTCGATGCGCATCGCTATTTTGGACAAGCATTAAAATAGAGGCTGAACACAGCCCCGCCCTTAGGGTCGGGGCCTAATCATCCAGGCGCATCAGCTGAAACACCCTCGCGAATAACAGTGTAATCGCGATAGTCCTGTGGGACAGAAGGTGATATTTGATCATAGCGACCTTCCCACCGGTTAGCACGTCATCGCGGATGTAAATATCTACAACCTCGCCCAATACCACCTTGTTCGACGCTTTGGGCAATTTGCCAATTTTGGTGAGCCCTGCATGCCTGCATGCAGAGATGCAGGCGCGTTCGCGACTCTAGTACAGCCGATTTCCAAACACTCCGCCATTGGTACGCCCACCGCTGCAAATTCATCCACATTCCTGTCCAATGCCGCATGCCGCCGAGCTTTTGCTCATTACATCCCGCGTGGCAAAAGCACCATTGGTTCTGGTGTTGTCATGTCCGGATTTGGGGCGGTGCTGGCCGACCATGATCCGGGGTGAAAAATAGGCAGTGCCGTTGAAAAACGAATACGGTGTCAAGGTGGTGATATCACCGCTATCCCGGCTGGAAATCCAACCGACAGGACGGGGGTGGTCAACGTGTTGAATGGGTTGTGGTAAGACGTGGCCGCCTTGCGGGCAATAGAACATTGCGATGGCTTCATATGTTTGCCCAGGGCCTGGAGGGCATGATAGGTGGATTTCTACCGTTGAGGTCGGAAAACCTGTGTTTCAGATTAAACCGGAACTGCCCGATGACATGTGGAATGTCGAGGCACTGTATGACCTGTGTTTCGGCCCGGGGCGCAAAGCGTTGCCGTCCTATCGTTTGCGCGATGACGTGCCGCCGGTCCAAAGCTTGTCGCGTGTGGCGCGGGATGGGGCCGGGTTCATTGGTGGTGCTATCCGATTCTGGCCGGTGTGCGTTGGTTCGCGATCGGCACTGTTGCTGGGACCTGTGGCCGTGCATCCGACCCACCAAGGTGAAGGTTTGGGCGGTGTGCTGCTCCGCGACGGGCTGGCCGCAGCACAGAGCGATGGATGGGAGCGGGTAATCCTGGTCGGGGATGCACCATATTACGGGCGGTTTGGTTTTGCCCGTCTGTCGAATGTGCATATGCCGCCGCCGACCAACCCGGATCGGGTTCTGGGCATCGCCCTGACACCGGGTGCTTGGGACGCGGTTCGGGGCACTGTTCAACGTTGGATATCCGACAGCCATTGACATCCACCGGTTGCATTCGCATCTTTGGCACTAGCGAGGACCAAGTGACACACATCCTGCAAATCACCCCGGTAGATCACGATGCCGAGCTGGACCGGCTGGCATCACGATATCGATCAGCGAATCGAGGCGCGGTCCAGGTTCTGAATGCCGTGGGCGGTCAGGCCGAAATGCTGTTGGATCAAATGCCTGATCCTGTGCGCCGGGGGTTGACCACGGCCATAGAGGATGCCCTGCACCTCTGCATATCCGCCGCCGGACGGTCGCGGCGCGTCGTGCCTGACCAGGGCGATTGGCTTAACAGGGCGGCGGCCACGGCGATGGGAGCGGTGGGCGGCGCGGGTGGTTTAGCATCTTCTTTGGTTGAACTACCGATGACGACCACCTTGCTGTTCCGCAGCATTCAGGAGGTTGCGGCACGATATGGCTTTGACCCTGCGGCGGAAACGACCAAGTTTGACACGTTGCGCGTTTTTGCAGCGGCGGGTCCGTTATGCCATGATGACGGGGCCGATACCGTATTTTTGACTGCGCGTCTGTCGATCACCGGCCCGATGATTTCCGGCATGATACGCAAGGTCGCACCACGATTATCGGTCGTTCTGGGGCAAAAGCTGGGCACGCAGTTGGTACCTGTGTTGGGCGCGATAGCCGGGGCTACGACAAATTATATCTATGCCCGATATTACGTTCAGATCGCCTGTGTTCAGTTTGGCCTGCGGCGCCTGGCGTTGGACACCGGGTTGCCGGACAACGAATTGGTGGCCCGGCTGCGCGACCGCATGTGACGCTTGTGTGAGGGGCAAACACCCAGGATGATCGGCTCATTGCTTGCCGCAATTGGCACTCGTGGCACCCGGAGGTTGGTGCCTATCGCATATCAGGCGATAAACTACAGGTTTTGCTGGTAACCTCGCGCATAACCAGACGCTGGGTCGCGCTCAAAGGCTGGCCAATATCAAACAAAACGCCGCTGCAATCCGCGAAACAGGAAGCCTAAGAAGAGGCAGGGTGATCGGAAAAGGCGATGATCGATGCTTGGGATTTTATTACCAGTGTGGTGATGGTTTATCCCGTAAAAGTAAAATCCGTGTAAAATCCTTGTCGTGCCGATTCCCGGAACGGGCAGTGTGGAAACGAACATGGTTCGTGCCCAAGAAAGCGGCGTCTCCTGTGATCGTGTCGGAATTGGCGCATATCCTGCGGGATTTTGACCCGCGTATGTTGTGCTGACATAGCGATCTCCTTGATCCTGACGAACACTTGGATAGCTAACTAAACACCAGATTTTGGGAACTGCCGATGATCCGCTACAGCCTGAAATGTGTGAATGATCACACTTTTGACAGTTGGTTTCAGTCTGCCAAAGCCTTTGAAAAGCTTTCAGGTTGCAAGCTGATTTCCTGTACCGAATGCGGCTCGACGGATGTGGCCAAGGCCATTATGGCACCCTGGGTTGCGCCCTTGCGCAAGACCAACACCGCCGCGCCCTTGTCCGTCCCGGCATCTGAGATCGAACAAAAGCTGGCCGCGATGCGCCAGCATGTCGAAGAGAATTCCGATTATGTCGGGATGAGCTTTGCTGCCGAGGCACGGGCGATCCACGATGGGGATCAACCCAAGCGCTCGATCTACGGCGAGGCGCACCCGGATGAAGCGCGCGCCCTGATCGAAGAAGGTGTGCCTGTCGCCCCGCTGCCCTTTATGCCCACTCGTAAGACAAACTGATCTCGTGAACATTCTGATAACCGGGTACCAATCACGGGATTGGCCATTGGTCATCGTGTGACCGGAACCTCGCGCGATGGATTGACCGGCCATGCGCTTGTATGTGGCGAACTCATCGGGGCGCACCGTTTTGGCCGTGCGACCTGTTGGATGAACCCATTGTTCTGCTGACCTGCAACGTTGGGGTCTATGTCATCTAGGGGCAAGTGGTTCGACGACGGCTATCCGGTTTCAATGCAGCAGGCGCAAAGCTTTGCGGTCAAAGTGGTGGTGGGGTATCTCTGACCGTACAGGTGCGGATGACGCACTTGGATGCTGTTAAAGATGATAAGAAAATCTCCCAAGCGCAGAACATAATAAAACACCGGTGACGGTGAACAATAAAACGGCAAAAGTGATTTGGGTGATATTAGCAAAAATAGAAGAATATAGAGGAGTAACCTGAATTTGGCTACCTGAGGCCTATGGGCGGCTTTTATAGGGCCGTTCAGGCATGTATTTTGAGAACTTAAAAAAGAAAGAAGCTTAGCAAAATTCCACAAAAATAGCGAAGAAAAAAACAATTATGATAAAATAGAAAGAATCGCTTCTTTAAAAATTTGAAAATAGGGCCTAGATACCCAGATATCGGTAGCGATATATTAGTAAATTGATAAGCACAAAGAAGGAAAATTATGCGTGCATCTATCTTTTTTAGAAATTAGAAATTTTTCTTGCACTTTCTCAAGTGCAAATATAGTGATTTCAAAGAGTTATTTATAGTTAAAACAAGGGTTAAGCCGAAAACTGCACGCAGATAAACCAATTAAAATCTATGTTTTAAAGGCGCAATCGGAATGAAGGTAGTATCAAGCGGTGTCGGCATGGTCTCTCGCCGCCAGCCTGCCAGATCGGGAACAAGAACATCGTCGCCAAGATGAAGCTCCGGTTCGTCGATGATCCACCGGACGCCGTGGCCGCCGTCGCCATGGTCAAAGGGTACTCCAAGCTGCATCTCAGGCTTGAACTGGCGCGGGCATGGAGGAAGGCCGGGTGCGGATGGGTGTGCAGGGCTCCGGCCAGTATCTGCGCCACCATGTGCGGCGGCGCGTCGATCACGTCCTGATAGGTAGCCTTGCAGGGCCGGGCCTTGCGAGTGCGGGAGGGGGCGGTCATGGGGACATTAAAATGCGCTTCTCTTGCCCGCCGGACAAGGACAGACGTCTCATCAAATTCCCGCCCTGGGTAAAGTTACCAACTTGCCACCAGACACGGGTAGTGAGGAAGTAATCCCCGCTTGGTACCCTCGAAAAGGAAAAATTGCCTGCAGCATCACACACAGATCGCAGCCGATACTCAAAGTATTTTGGATCAACGTCGGGATCTGAATAATCTGTGCGGTTATAACCATAGTGGTTATAACCTCTTGTGGTGTTTCCATAAATCGCTTGAATGCGGCGAGTCGCGTAAGAAGAAACAGGAGTTAGGGATACCTCTTCGCCTGCACATGTCACAACCCCGCCGCCTGTTTGACGAATGAAGGCTTGCCCGGAGACAGTATTGTTGCCGGGTCGTTTTATCCAAGCGACTTCGTTTGTGTCGAATGGCCCTTCTGGCAACTCAATGCGGTCAATGTCAATGTTGTGGGTACATCCAGCTATGAATAGCGCGATTACAGCAATCAGGAGTCTGAACAATGGGGCCTCCCTTGGTTATGGGGGGTGAAGAGTACTGCCTTATCTCACTCCCGGTCAAGTAAACCTGGGCGGGGTTCAATGGGTATTTTGCAGAACATATCGGGTGGAGTGGACCAGTGCTGGATGCTGATGATTTCGTGGCTGCGGGGCGCATGGACGCCAGCGGGTGTCGATAGCTACCCAACTGGGGGTAACTTTGTGGCCTCTATTCATGGCGTGGTTCCGCAAACCGGCTGTCCATATTGCCGCGCAGTTCCCTGATTTCAGGGCGCAGTTCGGCTTTCAGCATGTCGAGATCGGCCTTTGTGGCAAGGGCACCCTGCCCGGTGCGGATTGTGTCGGCGATGGCTTCCGCCGCCTGTGCCATGTCCCGAGCGGCGACAAGGGGATCAAAGGCCATGCTCATGCGCCCATCACCGGTACCGATTGCGCCGGGAACATGCGGGGAACATGCGGGTGTTCCTTTCCCGAATCGCGCATTCCATGACGCTCAATGTCCCGGTCATTGTGCTGCCTTTCCCGTGGTTCGCGCGTTATCAACTGATCTCACCGCTGTTTATTAGAACCCGGCTCAACGTCGCCGTCCAGCCAGCGGACTAAACGTTCAGACAAAGCGTTTCGCATGGGGCAGGCAAGTCTCTTTAGGTATTCAGGGCCAAGTCCGTTTCTGCAACTTCTTGGCGATAGATTTCAAAGGCCTTGTTAACCTGATCGAGGCAGGTTTGGTTCACTGGTTTGTTCTGCATGTGGTTCACCTACAGACAGACGTTCAAAGAAACGTCCTTCCAAATTTAGGGGTGCCCCCCAATTTAGAGGTTCCCCGGTCTCGTCAATACTGCCACCGCGCCGTCAATAGATCGAAGACGGGCGTACGGTTCGGTGCAAGGACATAAAGCCTGTCTGCCAGCCAGCAGGACCGCGTCGCGGGCCTGGATGCGGTGATGCCGTTTCCGGTTTATCTACAGCATATTGGGTCGTCGGCCTTTGGTGCAGAACGGGGGTTTTGGATAACACGCTGATCACCCGACACAACAACAATGCTGCCTCGTTAGGTCCTATGCCGCTAAGCTGATAGGATAGTTCCGCGCTGCAACTGATCGCTGTGGCCTTGTTCAATTCCCTGGAACGCGCGCTAATGACCGTGGGGCAGAGGCCACATGGATTCGGTCTGCATGATTGTATAGCTCCAAGTGACATTAATATTCTAAGAGATATTAGAGTGATTGCATAAAGCGCTCGAAGGATTGGCGCGAGCGATTTTCACCTTCTGCAGCCGGATCAATTTCACCAATGTGCTGTTCGACGGTTGGCTGCCCATTTCTCATGCATAACCAATTTCCCCATGTTCGACTTCATAAATCGCCCCTATAATTCGGCCCATCCTGGACAATTCAGGCCTCTGATTGAGCACAAAGCTGTCACTCTTTCAAATCCACTCCGTCCCCCGCAATCCGACCCCATCCGACCTTGAGCATTATTCCCGTCGTTCTACAGTGAAGTATGATTCTGTGTTCTGGTGAAGCACTGATAGATATGATCCCGGTACCGACCGTCGACGGCCCGGACGGTTTTGTGCCGCATGTGGGTGGTGCGATCTTTAATACCGCAATTGCATTGGGCCGTCTCGGGGTCCGGACCGGGATGCTGACAGGTCTGTCCACGGATTTCTTTGGTCAGAAACTGACTGTGGCGTTACAGGCCAGCGATGTGGATGTGTCGCATGTGGTGCATTCAGACCGACCTACAACGCTGGCCTTTGTGCAACTGAATGACGGTCATGCAACTTATGAATTTTACGATGAAAATTCTGCGGGACGGATGTTGGCCCCCTCTGAATTGCCGACGGTGTCTGATGCAGTGTCTGCTTTGTATTTCGGGGGCATCAGCCTGACCTGTGAACCGGCAGCGGATACCTACGCCGATCTTTTGCGGCGGGAAGGGGCAAACCGTGCGGTGATGATTGACCCCAATATCCGGCCCGGCTTTATTCGCGACATCGCCGCATTTCGTGCCCGAATGGATGATATGCTTGGCCGTGCGGATATTGTGAAAGTGTCGGATGAAGATCTGGACTGGCTGGTCCCAGATCCCGTGTCGATGCAGGACAAGATTGAGCGTGTCCTGGCGGCGGGTCCGGCTCTGGTTATCCTGACCCGTGGCAGTGAAGGTGCCACCGCCTATCGCGCGGATGGCGACAGCGTGATGGTGGCGGCCCAGAAAATGACTGTCTTGGACACCGTTGGGGCTGGGGACACGTTCAACGCGGGCGTATTGGCGAAGCTCTCGGAACATGGGTGCCTAACGAAAACCGCCTTGCGGTCTCTGGATCCGGTGATCCTCACCGATGCATTGCGCTATGGTGCGCGCGTTGCAGCGGTCACGGTGACGCGGGCCGGAGCAAACCCACCGTGGGCTGACGAGGTATAGGGTTTGCGGCCGACGCGGGTGCGATGGCACCCATACGCAATGGTAAGCGGAAAAATTATCAACTAACGAGGAAACTGCGGTGGTCAACAACCTGATTTTGGGCAATTTGCTGGAAATGCTGCACCGCACGCACAGCTTTTCTAAGCTGTGGGGTTTTACCGAACCATGTCGCGAGGCCGCGAAGTCGGCGCGTTTGAGCTGTGCGCTGACAATATGGTCAGCCGCCTGCAGCGTAACATTGAGCCGAGTCTAAGGGAACAGAAATTGATAAAGACAATCGGGAGCGGTGAGTATATGCTCATCGTGGGCGTACACTAGACTTGATAGATTGAATAGATTGACGCATCAATTCTCTAACGTTCAAGTTGAGGGTGGTGGTTGTGGTCCGTTTTGTCGCGCAAATCCCAGCAAAGGTTTACTAAGACCTCTACGTGAACGCGTGATGTTCGGCGAACGCTTTGATTTGGCCATTCTGTCCGGTCTGCTGGCCTTACTTGTTCTTACAGCGGGCAAAGCGATTTTGGTGATCTGGTTATGCGATTGCCGCTGTTTGCGGGGCAGGTTCTGCCTGATTGCCGCCAGCGCCAGTTGAGCCTATTGTTTTGGCTGGCCCGAACTATCGGGCGGTGTGCCATCGTGGCATAGGCATTGCGCAATCCCTCAAGCGGCGTTTGCAGATCAGCCGCCCCCGCGTTGTTCCAAAGCCCGCAGGGGCCAATGACGGGCGGTCGTTCGCATGATCCCGTCACGGTGGCGACCGCGCAGGCCCGTCCCGGTTTGCCTTGCTGGCACAGGTCTTTTCGGGCCAATACCCGTCCGCGCGTTCGCCTCTTTGACCATGGTATCAAACCCGGGGGCTCCTGGCCCGGTTCGCAGGTACCCTTTGGACCTTGATCGCCGCTGTCTGGTTTGTCCGCAATCCGCCACTTATGCAGAGGTCGTTGAAATCGGAGCCTGCGTAAGTGGATATGAGCACGCTGGCAAAGGCGGCGCGGGTCTCGGCCTTGATCGTCACCACCCTGAACTCCCTGAACCTGCCACCCGTAAGCGCATTCGCCCTTTCGATCATGGGATCAAGCGCGGGGCTCCTAGCCCAGTTCGCAGGTGTGGTGTTTCGCAGGTGCCCGTGTGGACCTTACCGTGTGGACCTTGTCGATGAAGCCTTCCTCGTCCGGGCCACGTCCGGGCGAGCTAGACCGTTGGATGTCATCTTGTCGCCCGGCATACGCTTCGGGCTTTTCCTGACCCATCGCGCTTGCGTGTCGGCACTGAAATGCACGCCTGGATTGTCGGGCGGATCGTCGGGGCCTGCTCTTCGGTCCGGTTTTGCGGAGCACGGCAACCCCCGGCCAGAAGATCATCGTGAGTTGCGAAAACGGCAATGGGTCGTCGCATCGGGCACAGGCGCAAAGAGGTCGAGACCGCAAAACAGCATGAAATCCAACCGCAGTTAACCGCAGTTGAGGGTGTGCGCTCCAGCTTCGGGGTACCACTGCCTGATCGGCAGACACGTGAAGCGGACCAGACGGATCACGACCCTGAGGCCCGATCCCGCAGTGTCCCACCCCGCGCTTGCGCGTCGGCGAACACCGGCGTCAATCTCCGGTCAGAACGTCGTCTGCACCGATCCGAACCGCGTTCAACGCGAACCGCGCAAAAACAGGTGCATCAGGCCACCCCTGATGGCCTCCCGAGAACATACCGGGCTGATGGTTTGTCCGCAATCCTCTAAATTATGCAGGGGTCTTTAGATATGTAAATACTGTTACGAATGCTTCTCCAAAACGAAGCAGCTTTGGTACCCGATTTCCTACGGCTTGGATCATTTTCGCAGTGAAGTGCGCACTGCCCATGTGGGGGGCTGCAATGTGTTTTATTCTAGACTAAACGGGACATATCCTTTGCCGTGCGCACGAAATCCTTGAATAGAGGATGGGGTTCAAAAGGTCTTGACTTAAACTCCGGATGGAACTGTACCCCAATGAACCACGGGTGGTCCGCCCGTTCCACGATTTCCGGCAGCCGTCCATCGGGACTCATACCTGTGAATTTTAAGCCACCATCTTCCAACTTGTCGCGGTATTTGATGTCGACTTCGTACCGGTGGCGGTGGCGCTCCTTGATGGCTGTGTTGCAATAAACCTCTGCCACCCGAGACCCTGCCATCAGCACCGCGTCATAGGCACCCAGACGCATGGTGCCACCCTTATCGTCGTCAGCCTTGTGTTCAACCTTGTGATTACCCTGGACCCATTCCTTTAAATGGTAAACAACTGTTTCAAAACGTTTTTTTCCTGCTTCATGGTTGAATTCTTCGGAGCCAGCCATTGCAAAGCCCGCGACGTTGCGCGCGGTCTCGATCACCGCCGTCTGCATACCAAGACAAATACCCAAGTATGGGATGTTGCGTGTGCGGGCGAATTCGGCCGCCTTGATCTTGCCTTCGGTGCCGCGTTCGCCAAAACCGCCGGGCACCAGGATCGCGTGGCACCCTTCCAGATGCGGTGCTGGATCCTCGCTTTCAAAAAGCTCAGCATCAACCCAATCGATATTCACGCGGACGCGGTTGGCGATGCCACCATGGTTCAGTGCTTCGGTAATCGATTTATACGAATCTTCCAACTGGGTATATTTGCCGACAAGGGCGACATTCACTTCCCCTTCGGGGTTATAAATGCGGTCAGCCACGTCTTCCCAAACGGTCAGGGCGGGGCAGGGTGCCGAGCTGATCCGGAAAGCATACAGCACGGCCTGATCCAAACCTTCGCGGTGATAGACCAGCGGTGCCTCATAGATCGATTTCAGGTCCTGTGCTGCAATCACAGCCTCAGGACGCACATTGCAAAAGAGGGCCAGCTTCTCGCGTTCCTTCTGTGGGATCGGACCTTGGGAGCGGCAGACTAGAATATCGGGGGCGATACCGATAGAGCGCAATTCTTTGACGCTGTGTTGGGTTGGTTTGGTTTTCAGCTCACCGCTGGCTTTGATGAACGGCAAAAGCGTGAGGTGCATGAAAATACACTGACCGCGCGGCTTGTCCTGACTGAATTGGCGGATGGCTTCGAAAAAGGGCAGCCCCTCGATGTCGCCGACCGTGCCGCCAATCTCGCATAGCATGAAATCTACCTCATCCTCGCCAATTTTGATGAAGTCTTTGATTTCATTGGTGACATGTGGGATCACCTGGATCGTTTTGCCTAGGTAATCACCCCGGCGTTCCTTTTTTAGAACATTGGAATAAATACGCCCGGAGCTGATGGAATCCGTTTTCCGTGCGGCCACACCGGTAAATCGTTCGTAGTGGCCCAGGTCCTGATCGGTTTCCGCGCCATCATCGGTTACAAACACCTCGCCGTGTTCCAACGGGGACATGGTACCGGGATCGACGTTCAAATAAGGGTCCAGTTTTCGCAGCCGAACCGAATAGCCACGCGCCTGCAGCAAAGCCCCTAACGCGGCAGATGCAAGACCCTTTCCCAAAGATGATACGACACCACCGGTGATAAAAATAAATCGAGCCATGACCCAGTTGCTCCCGTGCATTTCCAACGCGAAATGATCGCTGCTTGTTTATCCAAACCGATCCAAAAAAACCGCAACATTTACGGGGCTTGATTCTTATGGGATTTGCACAAAAGTACAAGAGAACCGCAAGATGCTGTTGCGGCTCTTACCAGGGTTTCAAATTCTGGTTATCACTCTGCTCGTGGAACCAATGGTGCAGTTTCGTCCAGCAATGGCGGCAACAGGTCAGAGCCTAACGGTGTCGCGGGTTCCTTTGGGTTCGCCTCTTCGGTTGTCGGTGACAGAATGCCGAGCCGGTCAAGCACTGAACTGCCCGAGGCGTTTTGAGCAGCGATGATCGTCAGGGCAATCGAAGTACAGATAAAGCCAAGGGCGAGAACCCAGGTCAATTTGCTGAGCGCGGACGCCGTACCGCGGCCGGTCATCGCGCCGCTTGCGCCACCGCCACCGGACCCCATGCCCAATCCGCCTCCCTCGGACCGCTGCATTAGAACGACGGCGATCAGGCCAAGGGCCAAAAAAAGGTGGATTATCAGGATAACATTTTCCATTCGCGACCTTCGCAATAGGCTGACGTGCAATGGGCACCAAATAAGCGAGTTTCGATAAGGGGGCAAGGGAGGAGGATCGTTATAGGTGGACAGAGGCGTTGTCGCACCATGCCCCATGACGCTCCTGACCACTTGCACAACCATTTGCCACCGGCTCCGGGGCTGCATGTCAAGGTACTGGAAAGGATTGATTCATCCATACAGCTTAGATGTGGTTATTGACATCTTATACAAACGAGATCGGGCCGAACAACGGAGCAATGATGGTGCTGCGTGCCTCGTCCAAGCCCGTGTTTAAATCGGTGCTATTGTTCAATTCCAGGCCGTTGCTGCAAGAGATTGGATTTTATGGGCGATAAAGCGAATATGTGGTGATCGTCGAACACACTGCAGCCGCGTATAATTATTGTATTATGGTATGGCCGTTTGCACCTTGTGCAATTGTCAGCTCCGGCCGCTGTTCGGAATCTCGCCGGGATTGGTATAAAATCGATTCCTATCGCGACTACGACCTGTGCGAACCGCGCGCCGCTCTGGCCGAGTTTGGGGTGTAGATGAACAAGGCAAAGCGCATTCGTGTTTGTGATTCCAGTATCCGGGTGCGGTATCTGATTCTGTCGCAACGTCCTGCGGGTACCGACGGACCGGGTGAGAATGATCTGGCCCAGCTTGCCATGCGTGACAGCATGCTTGGCACAGGAGATTGTTTTGGGAGCCTGCCAAATGACCCGAATACACGGCATGAGGGCCGTTTTGGTGGTCCAGAGATTGTCCGCGAGAGTATTTTCAGACAATACAGCATAATACGTTGCGCCATGCACAGGAATATCTGGTATCCAGGTATTATGCCCGATTCGAATATTACGTAAAAATGGCTGGCCGGTCCTGCGAATCTTTTAGCGGCACAGAGTGCACTGCCCACAGATGACCGGAGGGGGGCGCAGAAGCGGCTCATCCGCTGGCCGATGCCTGCCTGCGCGCGGCGGAGGCGTGCGGGTAATGCCTTTGTTCCCGGCGAGCATAGCAGCCTGCCACAATATACCCAGAGTGCAACAAAATACTGTCTTACGCTATATCACAGCACGCATGTGCCTGCCCGAAAGAGTGCATGGTTTGAGAAAACGCCAGAGCCGTTGTATGCGATGGCATTTTTCTGGGAAGAATCTGTGGGGGTTAGATACGGGACCGGTGGGTGAGGTTGTTTTGGACCTCTGGCAATAATACTATCTACACCCCGCGTAACCGACTGGTGCGCGCCCGCATTCGGTTTACCCTTTATGTGCCAAGTTATGTGCCAAGGTTTTGTTGTAATAGTCGCAATTGAACGGGACTGGGCTGAATGGGTGGGCGTCTTTTCATTGGAGTTAAAGAAACAGGGGCTGACGAAATCGCTCAATGGCGGCGATTTGGGCCGCCGCGGTGGAAAATCTGTTGATCGGTGACGGTTTGATGGAGTCGGGCGAGGTGCGAGATGTGACCACCGCCTGGTGCGCTGCCTGTCTATAAACGCCGCATGGTCAGCCGGTTCGCCTGGCACCGGATCATTCGTCCACTTCGTCTATATCCGACCGGTCCGACAGCGCGCGGCACACATGGCCCCAATTCGGCCCGATGCCCAACAGGACTGCTAGCACAACAATCCCCAGCCAGATGTTCAGGTTGCGGTCGTCCGGGGACAACATTTCAAAGTCATGTAGAATCCATAGCAATCATGCCGGAACTCGCCAATCGACCAGACCATGGCGCGCAAACAGATTATCTGACCAATGATTAAAATCAGACCTGCCAAAACCACAACAGACAGAGGAATGTCGTAATGTTCCAGTGCCAACCGGACAAAATCCCGGGGCTTCGAGTTGCAGGTCAATCCGAGCAGCAGAAAGGTAAAACAGTCAGCATAAAAAATGTTCGTGCCCGTCCTTGTATTTTCTGTTTCGAGGATGAGTAATTGCACGCAGTATCCCATCGCCCGGTACTTGTTGGCGCGAAATTCAGGTTCCTTTGTTGCTTTCTCGCCGCTATACCGACGCCGGTTTGCAACCAGCTTGGAAAGGACTGGATATGGCCAATGTCGTCGTCGTCGGTGTCCAATGGGGGGATGAAGGGAAAGGCAAGATTGTCGACTGGTTGGGCGAACGGGCCGATATTATCGCCCGATTTCAGGGGGGGCACAACGCAGGCCATACGCTGGTCATCGATGGCACGGTGTACAAGCTGCATGTGCTGCCGTCCGGTGTGGTGCGTGTCGGCAAGGTATCGATAATCGGCAATGGTGTGGTGCTGGACCCTTGGCACCTGGTCCAGGAAATTGCGGGCATTCGCGAACAGGGTATCGAAATCACACCCGACAAATTGATGATCGCGGAAAACATTCCGCTGATCTTGCCGTTTCACGGGGAATTGGACCGTGCGCGCGAGGCGCAGAATTCGGTGGCCAGGATCGGTACGACCGGTCGCGGCATCGGTCCGGCCTATGAGGATAAGGTGGGTCGCCGGGTGATCCGCGTGGCGGATTTGGGCGATGCCAAAACGTTGGAAACGCGGGTCGACCGGGCACTGTTTCACCACAACGCTTTACGCAGTGGATTGGGGTTGGGGCCGATTGATCGCGATATGCTGGTCGTGGACCTGCAACGAATCGCGCCGGAAATTTTGCAATATGCAGTGCCTGTTTGGAAAGTGCTCAACGAACAACGCAAAGCGGGGAAGCGGATCCTATTCGAAGGTGCACAAGGCGCATTGTTGGATATTGACTTTGGAACTTATCCTTTTGTCACGTCGTCCAGTGTCATCGCGGGGCAGGCGGCGACAGGAACCGGGGTCGGTCCGGATGCGGTCGATTTTGTTCTGGGCATTGTCAAAGCCTATACCACCCGCGTGGGCGAAGGCCCGTTTCCCACCGAACTGTTTGACGATGATGGTCAGCGTTTGATCGAACGCGGGCATGAGTTTGGCACCACTACAGGACGGAAACGCCGGTGCGGGTGGTTCGATGCGGTGCTCGTGCGGCAAGCCTGTACCATATCCGGGGTCAAGGGGATTTCATTGACCAAGCTGGACGTGCTCGACGGGTTCGAAACACTGAAAATCTGCACCGGCTATGACCTAGACGGGGTGAGGTTGGATTACCTGCCAGCGGCAGCAGATCAACAGGCACGTTGTGTTCCGATCTATGAGGAAATGCCCGGTTGGTCGGAAAGCACTGAGGGCGTGCGCATCTGGGCGGGGTTACCCGCAAACGCCATTAAATACGTTCGTCGCATTGAAGAGTTGGTTGAATGCCATGTGGCGCTACTTTCGACTTCGCCGGAGCGCGATGATACAATCCTGGTGACTGATCCTTTTGCCGACTGATCCGATTTCGCCATCCGCTGGCCTAAGCTATCGCGCACGCCGCCGATGGGCGCTCGTCATTCTGTTGCTGGGTTTGCCGCTCTATATCATTGCGGCGGTGACGGTCATGAACCTGCTGGGGCGGCGGCCCCCGTTTTGGGTCGAATTTGCCGTCTACATGGTACTTGGCCTAATATGGGCGTTGCCATTCCGCTATATCTTTCGCGGCATTGGACAAGCCGATCCGCAAGCGGCTGATCGGGATTTGCAAGAATAGGCGTTTATAGCTATGCTTTTTGCTGCGGTCGCTCAAAACGTGCAAAAACGTGCAAATTGCCCCTTGACTTCTGGTATCCTAGCCAACCGCGCACGTTGAGGAGGTAAATTCGATGCGGTCCGACGCTGCGAAATGGCCATTACCAATCTTGTGTGGATTTGCCTTCGCACAGCGGCTATCCAAGGGTGCGCGATCTATTTCTGGGCTTATTGGGGTTGGGAAAAACCTCTGCGTGAGAGCGTGATTTTCGTTGGAAGCTTCGGTTTGGCCATTCTGTTCGGGCCGCTAGCCTTACATCCGGTGTTGCGGTTTTGGCGGCTGGTTTGTCCCTGCGGGCACGCGCTGCGGACGCACCGGTTCGTTATTCGAGGGGTTATTCCCCAACCGACTTCAGCGGTATGGGACGCAACTTGTATGGACGCCGGGGTTTATCTGTCTTTGTCATCCCTCTTGGGCACGGGGGCGTATGGCGTCAGCTAGGCCGGTGCCATAGGCGTTTGCTGCCTCCTCTTCTGGGCCCGCGGCACCGTCGTCGGTTTTTCCGCCCTGACTGCTGCGACCGCAACACACAAGCGGTCGGAATCCGCAAGATGGCCGGATGCGGCCGATTCGTCCATCAAACGCACAACCCCGTCCATGACTTGGGCCAATTTGCTCATCAGGTCCGTCTCGTCTTCGGGGCTGAGCCTGCGTTCGATGGCTTCTTCGTCTAAAAACCTCTTCCGGAACGCCTTCGGCGACGGCTGCTTCCAGAGCAGCTTGGACGCGGTGCTGTCAGGACCCTGGGCTGCCCATGTCGTCCGCAGGTTTCAGGATTTCGGCCTGAATTTTTTCCGATGCGGCGGTGCCTGTTTCGGCAGGTTCGGCAACTTATACCTGACCTTCGGCTATGCGCATAACAAGGCTGCGGGCAACCTTAAAAGCCGTCGTTTCCAATCGGGTGAGGGCATTGGAGACCACGCGCCAACGCATATATCTGGCTTTACAACCGGCAGCTCCCCCAATCGGCTCCGGGAAGCAAAACGCCATTGCAGACGATGCAGAACCGGTACAAAATCAAGCCGGAATTGTTCATAAAACAACCATATCAACTTCCGGGATGGGACAGCTATTCAGGTACCTTTTAAAGGGAATGCTTGCTGCGTCCCTGTTTTTTAATAGAGGTCCGCGGTTCTGTTGAGAACGTCGATGATGATCGGTATATGTAAAAATACATTTATTAAATGATTTATTGCCAGCGATATGTGTTCTCCGTACTCCCATATTTCCAATTTTAGTGTTAGTATAAGTAATTAGTGTATATTTTTTCATTTTTAATGCCCTGCCTATTAACATCACAACTTCATAGAGCTGCTCGGAGTCTTTGGCTTCGATCATGCTTTGTCTTTTTTCCTGCGGGATGTACCCTTGCGTACTGACCCATGGTTAGCAGCCCAGAGCTTCCAACAGCATCTTCAACACCAGAGCTTCCAACAGCATCTTCAACAAGGGTTCATTCCTATCCGTACCAGAGAATAGGAGGATGATCAAACCCCCTTATTGTATTCTTCCATGGAAGATACAAAACCTTAGCCTTTTGGGTTTCAATATTTTTGGCATCCGCTGCCCGAGCAGTTTTTCAGTGCCGCCTTTCAGAACATTTTACAAATTTCTGGTCCCTTTTACCCAGAATATTAGGTAATTTCATCGATCTTCGTAGCCTTCTGCCGTCAGGTACCGTATCTTATCGCTGTACGTTGGGTAAACTTCATAGTTTTTGGAGGTCATAGGTTGGAGCCGCTGCTGTTTCGGCGGGATGCAAAACCATCTTGCCGGTGTCTTCACGGGCTTCGACACGCCTGTCAATTTCGTGTTGGGCGACCCGGCCAACATATCTGCATCCGGCTGCGGTGGATTTGTGCTGAATTAGCGGTCATCTGCAGCGAGACCACGAAAATACTCGGCATTTATCTTCACTGTATCAAACAAGTCCTCAAACTCTTCCAGAGTTCAGGAATACGATGAATGTTATGATGAATGTATCATAGGATACAACTATGGTTTTTTTACTGTTGATTACCATCGGGTGCCTGTTCTCTGAGATTTTGTCCCATGTCTGGGACCTGGGTCTGTGGCCAAAAGCAGCTCGAATCTGCCCAACGAAGAACATCATTTCGTGGCGTTGTGTGGCGTTATTATGTCTTTTCTTGAAAAAGTGATGAGTGAGGCATGACCAGGCCGCTATTTTCATCGCCTCATCCCGTGACATTGATCGGCGGGGGAGAGGTTGATCAGGTCGACCTGAGCACGGCACTGGAATTTGCTCCATCTTTGGTGGCAGCGGATGGCGGGGCGACGCGGGCGCTGGATTTTGGCCATATGCCGGACGCGGTGATTGGCGATTTTGACTCCATTACAGCCAGTAGCCAGGCCGTCATTCCAACGGATCGCCAATTTCCGATTACCGAACAGGACACTACGGATTTTGACAAGGCTTTGCGCAGCATATACGCGCCGATTGTCTTGGGCGTCGGATTTCTTGGCGCACGGGTTGATCATCAGCTGGCCGCGCTTTCGACGCTGGCGCGCCATGCTGACCGAGCTTGTGTTTTACTGGGGCGCAGCGAATTGGTGTTTCACGTGCCCCCCGATCTGACGCTTGCTACAGCGGCGGGGGATGTTGTATCGCTTTACCCCTTGGCGGCGGTCAAGGTGCGTTCCACCGGTTTGGAATGGCCGATTGACGGGTTGGTTTTGTCGCCAATAGATCAGGTAGGTACGTCGAACCGAGCTACGGGGACCGTCACATTGGCGGTTGACTCACCCGGGCTGCTGGCGATGGTACCGCGGGGGCATCTTTTTGGCCCATCCTGAGCTGCGGAAATGGCTCGTTCGCGTAGAATCTCGCGCAGAATGATGTAAAGACCGGTGGTGATCGTGACACAGATCCTGGCAGTGGCAAGCCCGTTGGGCAAATCCGAAAAGATCAGCCAGCCCCAAAAGGTCGCCACAGGTGCACACCGGTGCCCAAGATGCCAATTCCCAACAACAAAAACAACGGGTAAGAATTGAGGTGAATCCACCCGAGCAGTTCAATTTGGTACGCGTCGCCGACCAGGACGACGGGCAGCAAAACTACCGATGCAATAATGCCACTGACCGCTTGCAGGCTGATGGGATCCGTTTCCTTGGCAATCTGCCGTGTGGTCAACATGAAGAGCAAAAACACAACCGCCACAGCCAGAGATCACAAGGCGGACCAACCCACGGCAGCGCAGCTGGGCTGAACAATCATTAGTGTTCTGGCAAACTCGTCCATACAGGCACCGTGCCGGTGCTATCCTACCTCTTCCCCCGGAACGATTTGGCCTAACATCAACATGATGAACGGCATAACAAAGGCGACGGCCGCCACATCGGCCAAAGTCAGCTATTGCAGGGCCGTGAACATCGCACCGACCCAGATGATATGCAGGGCGGTGCGCAAAACGATCAGCCGTATTACGCGGCCTCACATCCGCCATGCCAAGCCGGTCAGCCACACGATTGGGACCGAAATGACGATCTTTGCGGCAAAAGCACCCACACCGACTGGCCCAAAGTCACCTCATCGCCCAACAGTTTGGCCAGCACATCGCCCATCGGTGCTCCAATGCAAAAGCCCAACATAATGAGTATGCCCCAAAATAGGCTGGTTAAGTGTCATTGGCAGTCACCATATGGGACCCCTGCGTGTTATGTAAAACAGGTTGCCCGTCGGCAGCTTGGCGCTAGCAGTTTGGAACGTGCACCGCCAAACCACCCAAAGATGTCTCCTTGTACTTTTCGCTCATATCAATGCCTGTTTGCCGCATCGTTTCGATGCAGGCATCCAGTGATACCAGATGTGTGCCATCCCCGCGCAAAGCCAGGCTGGCGGCCGACACTGCCTTGATCGCGCCGAGCCCGTTGCGTTCAATACAGGGCACTTGGACCAGACCTTTAACCGGGTCACATGTCATGCCCAGATGGTGTTCCAGCGCGATCTCGGCGGCATTTTCAACCTGTTCTGGGCTGCCTCCCATCACAGCACATAACCCGGCGGCAGCCATGGCACTAGCCGATCCGACCTCGGCCTGACATCCGGCCTCGGCCCCGCTGATCGATGCATTGTATTTCACTAGCCCGCCAATCGCTGAGGCGGTCAGCAGAAAATCCTCGATATGCGCGGTCGAGGCACCAGGTACGTGATCCAGGTAATAGCGCAAAGTGGCCGGGATCACGCCCGCCGCCCCGTTTGTGGGGGCAGTGACCACCTGACCACCGGCGGCGTTTTCCTCGTTCACCGCCATGGCATAGACGCTCATCCAGTCATTGATCGTATGCGGGGCCTTCAGGTTCATGCCCCTTTCATCCATCAGCGCATCGTAAATCCCCTTGGCCCGGCGTTTCACGCCTAGGCCACCCGGCAGGATCCCGTCGGATTGCAGGCCCCGGTTGATGCAGTTGTTCATAACGTGCCAGATGCGGGTCGTGCCCTTGGTCAACTTAGCCTGATCCATCCGGCTGATTTCATTGGCGCGTTTCATTGCGGCGATAGATTTGCCGGATGCACCGGACATCTCCAGCATTTCCGAGGCGGATTTGAACGGATAAGGGACCGTAGGCCCGTCTTCGGTGTTTTTGCCTGCGGCCAGCTCCTCTTCGGTCATCACAAAACCGCCGCCGATGGAGTAAAACACCTGTTGCAGGATCACGTCGCCCTGGGCGTCGGTAGCCATTAGGATCATGCCATTGGCGTGACCGGGCAATGCGTGATCGTAGTCAAAAATCAGGTCGCTGTCCGGATCAAAGCACAAAGAGGGCAGGTCGTCGGGTGTCAGCGTCTTTGTTTCGGCGATGGTGGCCATTGCTGCCTCTGCCGATTCGGCGCTATATGTTTCGGGGGAAAACCCAGCGAGGCCCAGGATGGTTGCACGATCCGTTGCATGGCCGACGCCGGTAAAGGCTAGAGAGCCGTGCAAGGATGCCCGAATCCCGTGGGCACTGAAGGGGGCGGCACGTATCATGTCCAAAAACCGTGCGGCAGCCAACATAGGCCCCATCGTGTGGGACGATGACGGGCCGATGCCGACCTTAAACATTTCGAAGACGGACAAAAACATCTAGACGGTGTATCCTTCGGGTGAGTTGGGGCATTGTGCTTGTGTGAATGATTTTGGCCCGGCCCTTGGGCCATGGCAACGCGGTCCGTGGTCGCATGGGTTTCCAGCATCGCGGCACGGGCATGCAGGTTTGGATAGGTGGACCAGTGGAACCAGCCCGTGTGACCCGTTGGATATATCTGGTCCCATCGCAGGCAGGCCGTGGCATAAATGCCAATCACAGTGCGCTCTGTCATTCGCCATCCAATAAAGCATCAATCAGAGCCAATACACCGGCCCGGATAAAACAATAACCGCAATTCCGCATGGACCGTATTTGAAAACAACCATTTCAGAAATGCCGTCCGTGACGGCACCGCCGGGCAGGGGTGCCAAAGCTCCATGTCGTTCGGACAGCCAAAGGCAGATCGTGGCGGTTTCGAAAATCAGGCCCTGGGGCGTTTCAAGAACGGAGATCAGCCCGTTTGGGTTCATTTTGCGATATACCTCTGACTGCTGCCCCCGGCTTTGGTGATTGAACAAGATGGTGCGATATGGCACCCCCCAATTCTTCCAGCAAAGCGATGGGTTTGTCCCTCGCCCTCGATGGGAACATGGCCTATAAACGCGCAATACCGCAGGAGAACCTGAAATGTCCGGAGATTTGTCGCCTATTGACAAGGCCAAATTCGTTGCGGCAAAAAGTGCCGCCGATTTTGTCGAGGATGGCATGCGCGTGGGTCTGGGCACGGGTAGCACGGCGGCTTGGCTGGTGCGGTGCCTGGGCGAAATGGTGCAGAAGGCCGGGCTGAAATTCCGGGGTATTCCAACATCCATCCGAACCGCTGAATTGGCCCGTAATGTGGGTATCAAGGTGATCAGCTTGGACGAGGCGAAATGGCTGGACCTGACCATTGATGGGACGGATGAGTTTGACGGGGATCTGAACCTGATCAAAGGTGGGGGGGGCGCACTCTTGCAGGAAAAGATTGTGGCAACCGCCTCTGATCAAATGGTGGTGATCGCCGATATCGGGAAAGAGGTCAAAACGCTGGGTGCCTTTCCCCTGCCGGTCGAAGTGATCCCGTTTGGTTGGCAAACGACGCAGGCCCTGATCGAAGAGATGTTGATTTCCATGGATGTTTTGGGCCGAACCGTCACATTGCGAATGAACGGGGAGTTGCCATTCATGACGGATGAGGGTAACTATATCCTGGACTTGCACCTGCAACGGATCGGCAATGCCCGTCGGCTTGCCATGGTTGTGAATCAGACCCCGGGTGTCGTTGAAAACGGGTTGTTCATTGATACCTGTGACATGGTTGTGATAGGCTATGGCGATGGTCGGGTCGAGTCGCGCAATATCAACGAAGGTACCGTGGAACACGATTGGCTGGATTTTGTCGAAAGCGACAATCTGTTCATCGATATCGCAAATTGAGGCATTGCAGATCGGCGGGAGCAGGGATTTTTGCGGTACCCAAACGGATTTATCATGATTGAGGCGTGGCCGAGATCACCAGGTCCATTTTGGTTTGGGGTCGCTGCTTGACCTTGATGTTGTGATCTTCTAAATATCAATGATCCGGAAAATGCTGTCAAAAGGTTTAGGGGTTGGGCCTGTGGTTGTTTCTTAGGCTACGATGGATGGTGCCCCCCTAGAGGTAGCATTCGTGGATTTGGTTAAACGCCTTGTAAGAAGCTATCTGCGCGACCAGGCAGGCTGCACGGGGGCGGGGTTTTGCAAGCTTCGATGCGGCACTCGGCGTGGTCATGGTGGCGTGTTTCACAGCCCCCTCTCCCTGTTCACCCGCGTCGTCGTCTCGGTCCACGAATCATCCGCCTTACCCATCATGCCAGTGCCACCGGGACCGGGTGCAGCGTCAAAACCGCATCGACACCCCGACTGAATGTCGCCGACCAATCTTTACCCGCCGCCTCATCCCCGGTTTCTCTGTGTCTGACCTGTTTCCCCTCATTTTCGACACCATAATTCTGCCCATCCGGGTTAAATTCGGCCTTTGATTGAGCACTAAATCGTTGCTCCCGCTTTCCCGTGCTCCGTCTCCAAATCCACCCCCATCCCCTCATTTTCAAGGCCCGTTCCACCTAATCGCGCTTTGAGCATCCTCCGTCACCTTAACAAGACGACGCAATCATCAAGGGACCGGGCCGCTTTGGGCGATACCGGACCAGGCTTGTCAGTGCGGCCAAGGCATCGGGGGAAATGGCACTGAAACCGTCCATGCGGGGGCGGACACAGGGCAAGACCAAGGATCAGGGTTTCTTCGGTGGCGGAGGGAAAAACCGCCATGGCCCGCGCCCACAAGCCTAACCGCGTCTGCCCGATAAAATGCCTGTCCCTCATGTCGGGTTCTTGCAAGGTTCGGATTTCGCCGCGACCCTGTTTTTGGCGGGACGCCCGAAGGACGTAAGGTCAATATCCCACAGGCCGTCTTGCCAAATTGGACGGTGCCCCGCGAATGCCGCGGGCGGCTTTGCGAACCATGGGCGCAGGATGCACTGGTGCATGTGCCTTGGGGCGGGGCAACGGCCTGTTTTGACGGTCCGTTCGTGGCATTACCGGGGACAGGATGACAAGCTGAACAGGGGCGCACCGCAATTCCGGCGCGGAGGCCATGAACCCATCTGTCGCGACGACGGGAATTGTTCATTGAGGAAATGGACCTGGGCACCGTGGATGCGCCGCACCCTGGTGTCGCCATTTCCGATTGCCGCAAGACCCTTGCCAGATTGCCCGGCGCGTTCGCTCAACGGCTTGTTTGTGACCCGCCTTGCACCATTATGATGGCGGTATCGAACTGTCACGGGAACTGCGTTGAATGGGCCGATTCCTGACGGGAGCTTTGTCAACTTACAGCATCGCACTATCCGGTGAGTTTCAATACTGCGGCGAGGCTGGGAGTGGCGGTTTTCTGTCGTACCACACAGGGGCCATGCCTGTGGCCAACCGGCCATGTGGCATTATCCGAACAAGGATGCAAGCACAGAGCATTTTTCGCAAACTGCCATGGGCAAATCGCATGGTTTGGGAACAGCGGGAAACATCGCTTTGATTTGGATTGCTTCCCTGGATCGTATGGCGGCGAACAACCAGGGAAACCCAGCGGAGGGCCGAGCGGTTGACCCCGCCGACAATCGAGCCAGGCCGGACCCCACAAAACGAACGGCAATGTGCATGAACCTGTCGGCCACCGGAAGCAAAAACCCGCGCAATCATTCAACGCTTTATGCGGCGATTGCGCCATAGGGGAAGGCTGCCATGGCGTGTGTTCCGACACGGGCCCGGCATGATTTGACCGCCTGTTGGGGCACGTCAAAAAGTTACTCGTGATGTGACGGGGATGTTGCCGATATACGCATTGGGCCATTCGGTGATGCACCGTGTGAAGAATAACAGAGGATCAATCGACCAGGGGTGCGTTTGAAACCATCGCGGTATCAGTCTGCAAAGGAGAGGTCTGGACCGATGGGTGCCACCCCCGATGAGGCCAGTCACAGCCGCAATGCCTCCCGGCAAGCCCGTGTCGTGGAACATCAGCCGAAGAAAATAGTCGATAACTGCGGAAAGACTGCTTAGAATGTCCTTTATTATGGGTGCAAAATGAGACGCAAAATGAGACGTAAAATGAGACGTTGTGGAAATGTGACGGAACGCACTGACCTGCACACTTATCACAGGTTTTGTTTCTGAACCCGGCACAGGTGCCCCGCGAGTATGCTGATCCCAACGGCCGCAAAGCTGAACAGTGCCCCCATTTTGGCGGCACCTTGTACCGGTCCGGTATCAAACGCGACCGAGGCCACAAACAACGACACGGTAAAACCGATGGCCGCGACACAGCCGATAACCATCAGATCAATGATCCGCATGCCTTCCGGCAGGCCCAAGCGCATCGGTACCGCCGCAGCCCAGCCGAATATCAATATTCCCACAGGTTTGCCAATCAACAGCCCTGCCATAACCAACCATGTGGCGGCCCCGATCGAGCTGAATTCGACCCCGGCATTCAACAGCCCGAAAAGGAACAAAATGACCTCAACCGGGTGTTTCAGCGCGTGTTCGATCTGGTTCAACAGGTCCGTCAGATGCCTTTCGGCATCCGAGAATATGCCAAAGGCGCGGTCAGCATGCGGGATGCTTGGCACAATTGGTAACAGGCCCAGGGCCGGGTGCAGACCTGACAGCATAAAGCCGTACCAGCTGGCACAAGCGGCGATCAGATAGGGCCAAAAGCTCAGAATTTTGCGCACCCATGTGGATGTAGGGCGCGCTTGGTTGCCCCGATCCATATAGCGGGGCAACCAGTTGAACAGAACAAAGACCAGGATCGCAACAGCCAAAGAGAACAACAGCCATTCCGGTGCCAGTTCACCAGACGGGTAAAAGACGGCCAGAATGATCAGCCCGGCGGCGTCATCCGCAATCGCCAGGAGTAGCAGAAACCGCACCGCAGGATGCCCCGTGCCAAACACGACCCTTCCCACCAGGTAGGAAAACGCGATATCCGTGGCCGTCGGAATGGCCCAACCATTGGCCAGCGCGTTATAAGTTTCCGACCCTAAAATGGCGGCCAGGCCCAGATAGACAGCAATGGGTCCAAACATGCCCCCGGCGGTTGCAAACAGTGGTGTCGCCGCCTTTTTCCCGCGCAAAGAACCGTCTTTCAGCGTGATCGCCTCCCAAACCTCTTTGGCAGCAACTGCAAAAAAGCACGCCATAAGGATATCGTTTACCAGATAATGTAGCGTCAGTGTTCGGTACCCGTGATGATAATGCCCGATAGGCGCGTGGTCCCAGATCACGAACTCGACAAAGTGGTGATAGCCATCTGCATCAACATTCGCCCAAACCAGAGCGATCAACGCACCAAAGATCAGCGGAAGGGAATAATGGGTCAGGAAATTCCAGACGCGATACATCGTGCGCACCATTCTTATTTTGCCGCTTGTTTCAAGCGTAAGCGATTTGTCGGCGATGGCAATATGTGGTGTACATAATACGGATGATCGGGTTTTGACCTGGCTGGGCCACAGCCATACATTATGCAATGATAATGACTGAACGGTAATGACTGAACCTGTCCAATCCTTTGGCAAGGCGTCTCGTCTGATGCAGGACATTGCCGCCTGTCGCATTTGCGCCGACCGGTTTGCAGCAACCGCCACCGCACATACACCCCGCCCGGTTGTCTGGTTCCGTACCGGTGCGCGTATTTTGATTGCGGGACAGGCACCTGGGGCACGCGTGCATCAATCAGGTCGGCCTTTTACCGATCCGTCCGGTGACCGGCTGCGGGATTGGATGAATGTGGACGCGGTCACCTTCTACGATCTGGACCGGGTTGCCATTGTGCCGATGGCTTTCTGTTTTCCGGGTTATGACGCAGGCAAGGCCGACCTGCCCCCGCCGCCTGTCTGTGCCAAAACATGGCATGACCGGGTGGGCGCGGCATTGGGTCCTGTCCGCCTGACATTGCTTGTGGGGTCCCATGCACATCGATGGTATCTGAAGCCCGCCGCCCGGTCAGTCACCGAAACGGTGGCGGATTGGCGGAATTTTGGACCGGGCATTATCCCACTGCCGCATCCGTCCTGGCGCAACACCGGATGGCTGCGCCAGAACCCGTGGTTTGAAACTGACCTGATACCGGTGCTGCGCGCTGCTGTGAAAGAGGCTTTGACATAACTGACCTGATTACGCCTCTGGACAGGACCCATGCTGCAATGACGGTTGCGCCGGGCAATGATCCCGGGCAATGATGCGGCGCGTCCGCAGTTCCATGAACAGCTGACCGATGCCGAGCTATTTCCGATGCTGGCACAAGCACCGGAGGACGACAACATAACGTTGGTGCTGTTCGACATGCATCAGGACCAGTTCACCCTGGCACCTGGAATTTGACCGTGGTGAGGATCGGTTGGCCGATTTTGCCGGGCATATCGTTCCCCCCATGCCGCGCTTGTCGGGACGAATCATCGTCGGCTGGTACCGCAAGGGATCGGGCCGGGTGCCAATCGGGACGTGGCCCTGTCTGCTAGCATTCCGCTCTCCAACCCCGCGCCCACCTGAGTTGGTTGAGACGCTGAAATATCGGTCGGATGAGGTTGAACATCGCCCGGCAAAAGTTCATGTGCCACGGGCTTGCCGTGTATTCTGCTAATAACAGCCCTTGATGCCAAACTCCCCACCGCCGCCTATCTGGCAGGCATCCGCGATGCCGGGGCAGGGGCATCTTTTGGGGATGATGGACGCGCGAGCCTTAAGGTCGAGGTCGCCCTCTAACCAAAGCAACAAGCGAGGCGCTGACATGTTCGGGGATTGGGACCAGGGTGACGGATGCGGGTTTTCCGTGCCGATGATCCCTTTGCTGATCGGCTGGTGCCAGGTGGGATTGCGGGTCGCTCTGCCAGTACCACACGATGCGACCAAACATGTGCACCCCACTCTGCAATTAGACCCGGAAACGCCGCCCATACTTTGCTGACCGGCCCCAAAGCATTTTACCCGAAAATAATGTTACCGCCGTCGGTAACGGCGCGGCGACATCGGCTGGAACGCGACGCTCACATGCGCTTCGCAATAGGGTTTCCCCGCTTGTACCGGCAGGCCGCAGAACCAAAAATCGTCGCTATCCGGATCGCCAATAGGCCATTTGCAGGTGCGCTCGGTCAGATCCATCAAGGTCAGCTTTTTTGCCTTCTTTTCCACCTCATTGACCTTTGCTAGCACCTCGGGGCTGATCTCGTTGGTTGACGGTTGTGGCGGCAGGGGCTGATCGGCGGGAATGATGGCCTTGTGTGCCGGTTTCGCTTTTGGCGTTGGCACAGGTTCCACAGCGGGTTCACACTCTACCGGTTCGGCTCTGGCCACAATGGTCTTAACCTCTTTCACCGGCTCCGGCTTGGGCTTGGGCTTGGGCACAGGGGTTGCGCGGTGACTGCGCCTCGGCAGACCCAGACGATGCACCTTGCCAATTACCGCATTGCGCGTGACACCCCCCAATTTATCGGCGATCTGGCTTGCAGATTGTCCTTCCTCCCACATTTTCTTGAGAATTTTCACACGCTCATCAGTCCAGGACATGGACAACCTTTCCAGCTAAAAAAGCAGTCGGAACCCCCGAAACCACCTTACCCTAAACCATTATGATCCCTATGTTAACCAACAAGGCCTGATATCACAAGCCAATGTCAGGGAATAAGCCAGGAAAGGGACGCAATGTCGCAGCAGCATGATTTGGGTATTCGCCGCTTTGGCAGCATCAACTGGATTGGCCTCTTTACCCTTGCCGAACGCGAAATCCGGCGCTTTTCCAGTATATGGAGCCAGACAGTCCTGGCACCGCTGGTGACTGCGGGCTTGTTCCTGGTGATTTTTACGATCGCCATCGGGCCGCAAAGGGGCGCGGTGATGGGAGTTCCGTTCATGGATTTCATTGCGCCGGGCATCTTGATGATGACGGTGATCCAGAATGCATTTGCCAATACTTCTTTCTCGCTGCTTAGTGCCAAGATACAGGGCAACATTATCGATACGATGATGCCACCGCTGTCCCCGTTCGAGATGCTGCTGGGCTACCTGGCGGGCGGTGTCGCACGCGGGCTTTTGGTTGCGGTGACAATCGGGGTGGGCGTTCTGGTGGTTCTGAGGGTTGTACCCCATGCGCCACTGGTGACATTGATGTTCGTATTGCTGGGCTCGGCGTTCATGGCAGCCTTGGGGATTCTCACTGGTATCTTTGCCCGGCGGTTCGACCAGATGGCGGCGATTACGAATTTTATCATCACGCCGTTCGCCTTTTTGTCGGGGAGCTTTTATTCGGTTCAATCCTTGCCGCCTGTGCTTTACGCGCTGACCTATGTGAACCCGATGTTCCATATGATTGACGGCGTCCGCTATGGGGTGCTAGGCGTGTCAGATAGCAGCCCGGTATTGGGGGCTGTCGTCTGTATCATCGCCACGGTGGGCTTGTGTTATGTTACTTGGCGGCTTTTGATTTCGGGCTATCGGCTGAAGCCTTGACGAGTCAGCCGCCGCGCACGCGCCTAGCGCAGCGCCAGCACCAGTGCCCCATCTAGAATGACCGCAGCACCAACAGCGGATATCCAATCCGGCACCATTCCAGA
Organism: Paracoccaceae bacterium; assembly: GCA_014623385.1. Classification (GTDB taxonomy): domain Bacteria; phylum Pseudomonadota; class Alphaproteobacteria; order Rhodobacterales; family Rhodobacteraceae; genus JACOMT01. The sequence goes on along the minus strand of JACOMT010000016.1, from coordinate 4,967 downwards.
CACAACCGAATCATAAACCGCATCATAAAGTGCGGTAAAAACCAGCGTGGCATAGCCAAACGGCACAACAAGGCTGGCTTCGGCGCGGGCCATGCCGTTAACAAAATAAAACCGGGCACAGGCCCTTACCCTCCCAGGCTGGCTGGTGCCAGCCATTGCCGCGTTTGTGGGCATCTGACATACGGTCAGAACAGCCAACGCAACGTACAGGACGTTGTTGTAGTGCAGGTTCGCAAGGGGCGTTTCAGCTCAGTCAACCGCTTGATAAAGATCAATTCCAGCCCCATCATCGTTGCCGACAGCACCAACAGAGCCGCCGGTTGAAAGTTCTGCGGCGTTTCCCGCAACAGGATCACGGCCCCGGCAAACGCGATGACCGCAGACAGCCATCGGGCCTACACCATGCTGGCAAATATCAGCAAAACAACCGACCTATCCACAGCTCGTTCGCCCGATATGTAACCTCCAATGCCGACGCGTCAGTGGTATGCGGGTTGCGGTGGCCGCCGTAATAACCGCTAGAAAGGCAAACAGAAACCGGCCATGGTTGTCTGCAATGGATGCAGCGGTGCCTCCAGCACCTCGTTCTCCAGTGCTTTGACCAAAAGCGTGGTGGCCGCAACAAAAGCGGTGACCCCCAGAATAAAGGCGGCGGCTACTGTCGGGTTTTGCGGGGGGTACTCCACTCTGTGCGTCTCTGACCCGGCGGGTACAAGCAGCAAATGTAGTCCCAAATTTCGCCCTCGTTTTCTGTGCTACCCGTCCCGCATGGTCAAACCTGCGCATATCCCTGGCATCCGACGCCGACACTGAATCCGCGCTCCGGCCACTTTTGATCTTTTCGTGCTATATTTTCGGTGCTTCACCCATTCAAATCGTTGACGGTGCCCCACGCGTAAGGCACCTATTGTGCCCAAGTCCATGCAAAGGAGAGGGTCCGCTATGATCCCGTCCATACTGCCGACCTATTGCCGCGCTCCGCTGAGCTTTGTCAAAGGCGAAGGCATCTGGTTGATCGAGGCGGATGGTCGGCGTTTTCTGGATCTGGGTGCCGGGATTGCGGTGAATGCCTTGGGTCACGCGCATCCTGCGCTGGTTGCTACCCTGACGGATCAGGCCAACGCCCTGTGGCATGTGTCAAACCTCTATCAGATACCCCAACAACAGGTGCTGGCGGATAAGCTGGTGGCGGCCAGTTTTGCCGATACCGTGTTTTTCACAAATTCTGGCGCTGAAAGCTGTGAGCTGGCGGTCAAAATGGTCCGCAAATACGGGTTTGAGCAAGGTCAGCCGGACAAGGTCGAAATCCTGACCTTTGGCGGCTCGTTCCATGGCCGGTCCTCGGCCGGGATCGCGGCGGCGGGCAGCGAAAAGATGACAACAGGGTTTGGTCCGCTGCTGCCCGGCTTTGTCCACCTACCCTGGGGTGATCACGACGCAATGCGGGCGGCCATAACCGACAAAACCGTCGGCATTCTCGTCGAACCGGTTCAAGGCGAAGGCGGCATTCGCCCGCTGCCGAACGTCTGTCTGAAGGGGCTGCGCGATCTTTGCGACAAACACGGTATCCTGTTGATTCTGGACGAGGTTCAGTGTGGTATTGGTCGTACGGGTAAGCTCTTTGCCCATGAATGGGCGGGTATAGAACCCGATATCATGATGGTGGCCAAGGGCATCGGGGGTGGCTTTCCTTTGGGCGCGGTTCTGGCTACCGAACAGGCCGCCAGCGGCATGACCGCGGGCACACACGGGTCGACCTATGGCGGCAATCCGCTCGGCTGTGCCGTGGGCGCGACCGTCATGGATATCGTGGCCGACCCTGATTTTCTGGCCAAGGTCAACCGCAAGGCAGGGCTTTTGCGGCAAAAGCTGGAAGAGCTCAGCACTGCACATCCAGGGGTGTTCGAATCTGTGCGCGGAGTGGGCCTGATGCTAGGGATAAAATGCCGAATGTCGAATACCGAGGTGGTGAATGCCGGTTATGCCCATCAGGTCATCACCGTGCCTGCAGCCGATAACGTGATCCGTCTGCTGCCCCCGCTGACCATCACCGAAGACGATATCGCCGAGGCGATATCACGCCTTGATACCACGGCTGCATCGCTGAAAGCGACCTGATCCCATTCGAGTTTTCCGGGTCCGGGTCTATGCCCATGCCCGGACCGCAGACAAGGACGCAATACATGAACCATTTCCTGGATATCCATAAAACCGCACCAGACGCGCTGCGTCATATGATTGATCACGCAAAATCAATGAAAACCGCACGCGCGGGGCGGTCCAAGGGCGAACCGGATGACGAACAGCCGCTAGCCGGTCATATCGTGGCGCTGATCTTTGAAAAACCGTCTACCCGCACACGCGTCAGCTTTGATGTCGGCGTGTGTCAGATGGGGGGCAAAACCCTGGTTCTGTCTGGCAGAGATATGCACCTCGGTCATGGGGAGACCATCGCTGACACGGCACGGGTGCTGTCGCGGTTTGTCGACCTGATTATGATCCGGACCTTTAACGAAAGTGTGCTGACCGAACTTGCCGAGCATGCCACCGTTCCGGTGATCAACGGGCTGACCAACCGCACGCATCCCTGTCAGATCATGGCCGACATCATGACGTTCGAGGAACATCGTGGCCCCATCACCGGCAAAAAGGTGGTCTGTTACGGCGACGGCCACAATAATGTGTTTTCCTCGTTTCTGCAAGGCGCGGCAAAATTTGGCTTTGACATCACCTTTTCTGGCCCGCCAGGGCTGGCTCCCGAAGATGAATTCATGAATATGGCCCGGAAGGCCGGGTGCAGCGTTGCCATCGAACAGGACCCGGTGAAGGCGGTGCAGAATGCCGACCTGGTTGTGACCGACACCTGGGTGTCGATGCATGACAGCCAATCGGCCAAAGAACAGCGCCACAACCTGTTGCGCCCTTATCAGGTCAACGATGACCTGATGGCCCATGCCCGGGCGGATGCGCTGTTTATGCATTGCCTGCCCGCCCACCGAGAAGAAGAGGCAACATCGTCGGTGATGGATGGCCCACATTCAGTGATCTTTGACGAGGCCGAAAACCGCCTGCATGCACAAAAGGCAATTATGCGGTGGTGTCTGGCCATCTAAATCGGCCAATCAGACATAGCGAAACGGAATAAGTGCCTAAATTTTCGGGAAGCGCGCGTAGGGCCGGGATCAAAATTTCCCATGCTTGTTCCCGGGTATAGCAAGTGTGCTACAAAATTTTGATGACTTCGATCCTGTTCATGCGCCTTTCCCGTGTATTGAGTGCTTCAGTCAGAAAGAACGGGTCGTGCCCATCCCAAAATATTCCGGCCGGGTCTGTGAACCGTTCCGGAAACGGCGCGGTTTAGATGATCATGATTTTGGCTGACGGGTGGCCTGTGTTGGTTATGGTCAGGCGGGAAAAGGCCATCGCGCCGACTCGATCAGCATAAGATGTGAAGACGCGGGTATGGGCACCTGGCGGTAGAATATTTTGGCTCTATTTTCACCACGTGCCTGTACGAAATCCAATGTTTCAGGCATTTCCCTTCCGGTGTTTGCAAACACAACTTGCACGATGGATTAGTCAAAATCCCCGTTTGCTTCTAAAAGTTTGTAAAGCATCATTGCGGACGATCTACCGCTAGAGAAAGAGATCAAAACTTTCCCTGTCGGTAGTTTGAATGGGTTCGTCATGCAGTACAGGACAAGTTTCAGGATTGTTAGTCTACACAAGCATACAGGCTTTCTCTCAATGTATCACTACCGCGCAAAGTAGTACCATGTGTATATATTTGTTCTCCGATATTTGTATAATCTACAAAATCTGCCTGTTTTCCATACCTTGCGCAGACATCAAAAGCTTTTTTGTCAATTTCAGACTGCGGTGTTTCTGATCTTTTAAAATTTTCATTATTAAAGGCTTCACCTGAACGCACCGTAACGTGTTCATCATCAAGAGAAATTACCGACGCACGCTGTGTTGGTAACTGTATAGGTTCACACGCGCTGAGCGTGAATACAGACGCTGTGATAGTTGCTGCGAATACAAAGCGGTTCATTGGATGTCCTTTGGTTTGGTTGGTGCATCGGTTATTCGATGCAACACACATACAGTATAACCGGGCAAAGATTCAACCCTGTCCGGATAATTTTTAATGCTCTTGAACAGAAAATACATTAGTAAGGATTTGTCCCCCAACTTTTTTAAGCCGCACCACCGCCAAACAACTGAAGGGTATTGTCGAGGCCTACGAACCCTTTTTCCTGAAAGCCGCAAAGAAGGTCCTGTTTGGACACGGGCCAGGGAAGGCAAAGCCTCTGAAAAATTCAAACCGAAGGGCCCGCAAGCGCGCGGGGCCTGTCCAGCTGAGCGGATGCCGGTTCTGGCGCGATCCTCAGTGCCCGTGCTACCTGCGGTCAATGCAGATACGCTGCGCGCGGTTTTCGCGCCGGTCATGGGCAAGCATGCATTGCCGATAACAGACGGCAGAACCGGTTATCCGCCGCAGCTGCCTTGGGGTCAGCCACGCGGTGCTCAATACAATCAATTGGTTCGTGAACGCGCTCGTGACGAGCTTCATATCCAGATCGTCATCAGTCGTCACGCATGCCGCGAGGCGTTTATTGGAGGTCGCCGGGGAGTCATCACAAAATACCTCGCCAAGTCTTCTGCATAGTTGGAGGATTGCGGACAAACCATCAGCCCTGTGTGCTTTTGGGAGGCGTTCAGGGGTGGTTTGGTGCACCTGCTTTTGCGCGGTTCGTGTCGAACACGGTTCGGATCGGTGCAGACGACATTCTGACCAGGATTGGTGCCCTGATGGACTGGCGGTGGCACCCCGAAGCTGGAGTGTGCGTCCTCAACTGTGGTTGGATTTCATGCTATTTTGCGGCCGTGCCCGATGCGACAACCCATTGCCGTTTTCGCAACCCACGATGATCTTCTGGCCGGGGTTTGACGTCAGATCGGGG
>JACOMT010000015.1 GCA_014623385.1 Paracoccaceae bacterium | reverse complement strand
GCCAGGCGCTGGATATCCTCTGGTGCCCCTTCCAGCAGCAAGGTGTCACCGAACCGCACAACCAGATCGTCGATCTGGCGACCGATGTTCTGATTTCGGCGATGCACGGCGAGTGTATAGACCCCGTACCGTCGCCGCAGGCGCATGGAGCCCAGCGTGTGGCCAACCATCTTGCATCCCGGGGTGATCAGAACCTCAACTGTTGTCGTGGCTACCGCCGACACCTGATCCATCCGCTTCAACGATTTGTTGCGCTGCAGGCTCAGCAACTCGGTCATCTGCGTGCGCAGGATCACGCGATCACCAACCTGAAGCTCTACACCGTTCAGATTGCGCCGCAAAGAAACATCGCCGCGCACCACGTCGAGTAGCCGCACACCATCGCGTTTGAACAGCTGTACCCCCGTGACATCGCGACCGATCAGGTTAGAATCGGGGGGAATGACCGCCTCTGTAAAGAACCTCCTGCGCTCATTGTTGCCCAGAACATCCGCCATAGTGTCCCGTTCCGGCAGGATAAGGGGTGCCACAAAGCGAAGATAGATTATGCCCCATGCAACCAGCACGATGCCCAGCGGTGTGACCTCAAAAATCGAAAAAGCAGGCAAGCCCTGTGCGCGCGCAACACCATCCACCAGCAGGTTCGTGGATGTTCCGATCAGGGTCAACGTTCCACCCAGGATAGCGGCATAACTGAGCGGGATCAACATTTTGCTGGCTGGCAGGCCCAAGGTGCGTGTGAGCTGAATGACGACCGGGATCATCACTACGACCACAGGCGTGTTGGATACCACTGCCGAGGCAAGCACCACAAATCCCATCAGCAAGGCAATGGCGACCCGGGGATTGTGTTCGGCCTGTCGTTGGGCCACGGAGGTAAATGCCTCTAGTGCGCCGGTGCGGACCAGCGCACCCATGATCAAAAACATCGCCGCAATGGTCCAGGGGGCGGGGTTGGCCAAAACCGGTAAAGCGGCGTCATAAGGCAGAGCCCCGGTCGCCAGCATCGCGGCCACACCAGCCATGGCCACCACCTCGGTCGGGAAAACCTCGCGCAAAAACGCCAAAAACATCATTCCAACAATGACCAGCACCAGGATCGCAGCACCGGTTTCGGACAAGGAAAAGACCTGTATCATGTTGTCTGAAACCTGTCTTGGTGCCTCGGCGGCCAAATTCTAAATCCTGCCTGCATCCTTGCCAATGCCGCCGGGGACGACCCGCGTGGCATGTTGGCGGGGCTGAACCAGAAACACACCGCCAAGGATTAACGCCATAGCTACCCATATAAAAGGTGAATAGCGTTCGTCGAGGATCACCATGGCCCAGAAAATGCCAAACCCGGTTACGGCATAGCTGACTTGTACCGCAAAAACCGGGCCCGCGCGCGCGATCAGCCAGATATAGCTTGTGTAAACCCCCGCATGGATCACGGATGCGCCCATCAACGCATAATCCGGTGCCGACCAGGGCGGCAAGGGCGAGATAAACTGTCCGGTCAGCAATGTCATTGGCAGGACGACAACCGATCCGATGATTGATGCGCCCAACAGTACCTGTATAGGGTCCAACCCGGAGGTGCCCCATTTGGCGACATAATTGCCCTCGAACGCGTAACAGACTGGCGCAACCAAGGCCAAGGTGATCCAGGCCAGCATTGCCGGTTCCGGCAGGCTGGCATTCGGCAGGACCAGCAATGCGACCCCCGCCAGGCCCGCGCCCAACCCCGCAAACCGTTGCCAGTTGAAGTTTTCCAGCCCTAGGGCAAGTGCCATGGGGAAAGCGACCATCGGGACAATCGACACGATGATCGACATGATCCCCGCTGGCAGCTCGCGGATGGCCTGATAGGACGTGGAACCGGGAATGATGGTGCCGGTCAGGGCGATTGCCACGTAGACAAATAATTGCCGTGGTTGCAGCCCAAGTCCGATGCCGCGCCATAAATCACCATCTGCCAAAAGATCAGCCCGAAATGCGCGTATCCCTCGCTGGTTGCAATTTTCGCCAGCGGTTGTGTCACCCCCCACGCGGCCCCCATCATCAGCAAAACCGCTGTGAAAAAGACTGTCTCCCGCAGGGTCAAGGACCGGCCTGTTGTAATCGTCCACCGACGCGGACCATATGCACAGATGTGGCAAGACCGGTTCGGTCATCGCTGTCGACCAGAACCCCGGACACCGTCGCCGTGCCTAGCGCGGGGGTAAACCGCCCCTTGGGCATACCAGTAATAAACCGGCGTATCGGTTCGGATTTATCCATGCCGATCACGGAATCATAATCCCCGCACATGCCCGCATCGGTCAGATAGGCGGTGCCCTGCGGCAGGATCTGGGCATCTGCGGTAGGCACATGGGTATGGGTGCCGACAACCAAGGTCGCGCGCCCGTCACAATAGTGGCCCATGGCCATCTTTTCTGATGTCGCTTCGCAATGAATATCAACGATCACCGCCCGGGCCTGCCCCCCTGGGGGATAGGTTTTCAGGATCGGTTCCAGTGCGGAAAAAGGATCATCAAAGGGCCGCTTCATGAACAACTGCCCCAGAACCTGCAGCACCAGAACCTCGCGTCCGCCGCGTGCCGGAAATAGCCGATGTCCCCGGCCAGGCGCGCCCTTGGCAAAGTTGATCGGGCGGATGATCCGGCTGTCCTCCTCAATAAACTGCAACATGTTGCGCTGATCAAAGGCGTGGTCGCCCAAGGTGACGCAATCGGCCCCAGCCTCGAACAGAACTTTGGCATGTTCGCCTGATAGCCCCATGCCATTGGTCGCGTTTTCGCCGTCCACAACGACAAAATCCAGCCGCCACTCTTCGCGCAAACGGGGCAGGTGATCCGCAACGGCGGCACGGCCCGCCCTACCCATTACATCACCCAAAAACAAACATCTCATGCCAGGGTGGTAGGGCTGCCATCTGCAAAGGACAAGGGGGCATGCGCCATGGGTGGTGGGCTTTGTGTTTCAGGGCGTTATGATGCCCCGTTCCGTTACGATCATGTCCAGCGATTGATCAGTGGGTTCCAGTGGCAGATCATCCGCCTCTTGCGCGGCGAAAGCAAAGCCGACAGCCATGGTGGCCCGACGCGCACGCAGTTGTTTCAGGGTGCGGTCATAAAACCCACCGCCATAGCCCAACCGCCCGCCACACCGGTCAAAGGCGACCAGCGGCACGATCAGAATTTCCGGGTCGAAAAAATCATCCCGTTCCGGTACTCGCGTCCCGAACGGACCATTCCGCAGCGGGCCATCCGGATCCCAGCGGGAAAAGCGCAAGGGCTGGCCGTTTCCAATGATCACCGGCACCCCGACCGGCCCGTGTGCCGATGCCTCGGCCATCGCGGCCAGGGGGTTTATTTCGGTGCGGATGGGCATATACCCCGCCAAAGGAACACCGCGATATCTGGCAAGCACCGTGCGCAAATACCCTGTGCCACCAGCGGCATTCATCGCATATGCCGACTTGCGCCGGGCAAAGGCCGCCTTGCGTGCTGCTGCCTTGATCTGCGCCAGGTCGGTCATCCCGGCACGATGGTGGCCAGACCCAAAAAGGCAAACAAGCGCATCACGTCGGTGGTTGTCGTCACGAAGGTTCCCAATGCCAACGTCGGCTCGGTGCCTAGTTGTTCCACGAGCACCGGTACAACGGTCCTGGCCAATCAGAAAGGTCTCTGCGTGAGCGCGTGATGTTCGGTGGAAGCTGCGATTTGGCCATTCTATCCAGTCCGCTGGCCTTACATCGGGCAAAGTGGTTTTGGTGGTCTGGTTATGCGATTGCCGGTCATGCCCTACCTCCTTTTGTTTGGCCGCACTATAAAAGCCAACCCTGGGAGAGAACAATCATGCTGGCACAATTTACCAGGGTGCAGCGGTCCGATATGGTGGGGACCGAACCGGACCGGATGGAGCTGTACAGGAAATGACCGAAACTTTGTTGACCGGTCGGGTGTTATCGTTTGACGGTAATCCGTTTGACACAGATTTCACCGATGCGACTCGGCTGGACGAGGCAGTGGTGATCGGAGCGGGCAAAATCATCGCGGTCGGGGCCGCCGATGATCTGCGACGGGCCCATCCATGGGCGACACACAGCAATTGGGGCAATCACGTGCTGATGGCGGGATTTGTGGACGCGCATGTGCACTATCCCCAGACCGCCATGATCGCCAGTTGGGGCAAGCGGCTCATCGACTGGCTGAACACCTATACCTTTCCCGAAGAGGCGCGATTTGTTGACCCCGCTTATGCCAGGGAGGTGGCCGCACGCTATTTCGACCTGACCGTTGCCTGTGGCACGACGACGATGTGCAGCTATTGCACGACCCATCCGACCAGCGTGGATGCCTTCTTTGCCGAGGCGCAGGCCCGGGGTCAAAGCGTGGTTGCGGGCAAAACCTGTATGGATCGGAACACACCTGACGACCTGCGGGACACGGCACAGACCGCCTATGACGACAGCAAGGCGCTACTGGATCGCTGGCACGGCATTGACCGGCTGCATTATGCCATCACGCCCCGGTTTTCCCCGGCCTCGACACCGGATCAACTGACAGCTCTGGGACAGCTTTGGACAGAGCGCCCCGACAGTCTGATGCAAACGCATCTGAGCGAGCAGATAGACGAGATTGCGTGGGTCAGGGGCCTCTTTCCGGACGCCCGCGATTACCTGGATACATATGAGCAATTTGGGCTGTTGGGCGCGCGCGGTCTGTACGGCCATGCAATCCATCTAGAGCCGCGCGAACGCGACCGGCTGCGCGAGGTTGGGGCTGCACTGGTCCATTGCCCAACGTCGAACACGTTCATCGGGTCCGGCCTGTTCGACATGGCCGGGCTGATGGCGTCGGGGCACAGAATCGGTCTGGCCACTGACACGGGCGGAGGGTCATCCTTTTCGATGCTGCGCACCATGGCCGCAGCCTACGAGATCGGGCAGCTGCGAGGTACCGCGCTGCACCCTGCACAGTTGTTGTGGCTCGCGACGGTGGGTTCCGCAAATGCCTTGGGTCTGGGTCAGCAGATCGGAAATCTGACGCCGGGCGGGGATGCGGATCTGATCGCAATCAATCTGTCATCCACCCCCGCAATTGCCCAGCGCGTCGCGCAGGCCTCCGACATTTGGGAGGCTATCTTTCCAACCATCATGATGGGGGATGACCGCGCCATTGACGAAGTTTGGATCGCCGGGCACGCACGGGGAACCAAAGGTTAAAGCCGGTCCCGCAATGCGGCGACCAGGCGTGCCTGACGTTCCAGCACGGTTGGCAGGTCCAGCGTCGTGATATGGCCATCCCGCACTATCTGACGCCCTTCGACCAACAGATGCCGCACCTGTCGCGGGCCGGCCAAAACCAATGCGGCGGGATCCCAGCTGCCTGCACTGGCTACGCCCCGTGTGTCCCAGATTGCGATATCGGCCCGAAACCCCGGCGCGATCTGACCACATTCAGGCCGGTTCAGCACCTCTGCCCCACCGCGTGTTGCCAATTCCAGGGCTTCCCGTGCGCGCATCGCGTCGGCACCATACTGCACGCGCTGCAACAGCATGGCCTGCCGGGTTTCCTCTATCAAATTGGCCGTGTCATTGCTGGCCGAGCCATCGACGCCCAATCCAACCGGAACACCCGCATCCCGCAATTGGCGCACAGGGGCGATACCACTGCCCAAACGGCAATTGGAACAGGGGCAATGCGCAACCCCGGTGCGCGTATGGGCAAACAGATCTATTTCAGCACCATCCAGTTTCACGCAATGTGCATGCCAAACGTCGTCGCCAATCCATCCCAGATCGCTGGCATATTGTCCGGGGCGGCAACCGAAATTGGCTAGGCTATATGCAACATCCTGATCATTTTCGGCCAGATGTGTGTGCAACATCACCTGTTTGTCGCGAGCCAGCAGCGCGGTGTCCCGCATCAGATTACGGCTCACTGAAAAGGGTGAACAGGGGGCAAGACCGACCCGCACCATCGCACCCGGGGCCGGATCGTGAAACGCGTCGATGACCCGGATGCAGTCGGTCAGAATTTTGTCCTCAGTCTCGACCAGGCTGTCGGGTGGCAACGCCCCCTGGCGTTCACCAATGCTCATCGAGCCGCGCGTCGGATGAAAGCGCAGCCCGATATCATGGGCCGCCGCAATCGTATCGTCCAGCCGCGCACCATCGGGAAAAACATAGAGGTGGTCCGAGCTCATCGTGCAACCCGACAGCGCCAGTTCGGCCAAACCGCAGAGCGCGGATACATAGATGTCCTCGGGCCCAAACAAGGCCCAAATCGGATACAGCTGCCGTAGCCAGCCAAACAACAGGGCGTCCTGCGCCCCTGGCACCGCCCTGGTCATAGTCTGATACAGGTGATGATGGGTGTTAATCAGGCCGGGGGTCACCACACATCCGGTGGCATCAATTACAGAATCCGCATCTGATGCAAGTGCTGTCCCGACTGCGACGATCTCACCGTCTGTGATCAGGATATCAGCATTCGCCAGCTCTTGCCGGGTGTCGTTCATGGCAAGAACGACATCGGCGTTTCGGATCGTGGTTTTGAACATGTGGGTTCCGGTGGGTGGCAGGTCAGTCCTTGTCAGTCAGAATCGACAAGGCCACAGCATGCAGTTTCGGGGTTGCAGCGGCCAGCACGCGACCGCCATCATGAACCGGATTGCCGGACCAATCGGTCACAATGCCACCGGCCGCCTGAATGACCGCTATCGGGGCCTGAATATCATAGGCCGCAAGCCCCGCCTCAATCACCAGATCGACCTGTCCCGCCGCAAGCAGCGCATAAGCGTAACAATCCATGCCATACCGGGTCAGGCGCACCTGTTCCGCGACCGATTCGAATGCTGCGCGTTCGGCCGGTGTTCCAACCTCAGGGAATGTGGTGAACAAAGTCGCCTGGTCCATGGTCCCGGTCGCGCGGGTGGCCAGGGATACGGTGCCCAGAGGACCCGACATACGCGCCACACCCGGCCCGCCCAGAAACCTCTCGCCGATATAAGGTTGATCGATTAGGCCCAGAAACGGGCCGTCTTCATCAGACAGCGCAATTAGAACGCCCCAAGTCGGCGTTCCCGCCACAAATCCGCGCGTTCCGTCAATCGGGTCCAAAACCCATGTGCGCCCCGATGACCCGCTGGTTGTTCCGTATTCCTCGCCCAGAATGGCATCATCCGGGCGCAATTCCGATAATACGTCGCGCATCGCGCGCTCTGCCTCCCGATCTGCAACCGTCACCGGGTCGAACCCGGCCTCATCCTTGTTCTCAGTCGCCAACTGTTCAGTTCGGAAATAGGGCAAAGTCGCACAGCGTGCCGCATCCGCTGCACGTTCTGCGACATCAAAATCGGTCAAAGATGCCTGCGTCATGGCAACGAGATGGCATCATGACGAAAGAATTGCAATCATCCAAATGGATCAGGCGAAGGGGCCGAGAACGCGGACCAGATGAAAACAGCCGCTGCTGGTTTTCCTGATCAAATCCAACGCCTCCTTATCCTGGCTTTGTTCCACAGCTCGGGTGACGGGCGGCCCTCCCCGTTCCCTTGTACGGACTTGCTCTTCGGGCGCGTTCCGGGTGCCCCGGTGGTCGGGGTCCCGTGCCACGGGGTACCCCCCGATGGTTTCGACGCAGTCCCGGCACAGGAAAATCCGGGTGCGGAAGGGTTTCAGGGCTGATATTTCCCCGCAATCCTTGTTTGCTTGTTTGCTAGCTTGCCAAAACCTTCCAGGTGAACCAGATGGCACCACAAACTGTTCCTGCTATTCCTGCAATACTGGCAATCATCTGCAACAGCATCAGGGAATTAACTATTTCCCGATAGTCGGAAAAATAATGTGCGTGTGCATTGGTGATGTCATTACCTTGTGCAGAAACGCCCCGGGCGATCTCGGTCAGGTAGCCGGTTGCCAGAGCATGTGCAAAATACCCAAAAATGACCGCAGATACAAAAGTGACCATTGGCATGGTCAGCAAAAGCCCGGCCTGTTAAAAGACGACATATCAGCACTGGTAAGGATGCCAATCATGCGCCCCCAGGTCAGAATGATGATACCAAGCCCTCGCGATGAAACTGTGTTTGCATCGCTTCCAATAGGTGCAGAATGGACTCAGGGGCCTGCGATCCGGTCATACCCGGTACCCAACGACACGCTCATCCTCGTCCGGGCTGTGCCGCCGTGCTGCGAAGGGCTTCATTGGTTCCCCCCTGACCACCACATATTCTATTGTCTGGGGCGAGACCACCACGATTTGACGGCTTAGGCAATGAGCTCCGGCGCAGAGCCCTAAAACAGCTTCAACCCCCGGTTGTCCAAATGTCGCAGGGTGGCAAAATTTTTGGCTTTTTGGCTCTCGGGCCGCTCCTCCGGCCTTCGATGATCCTGCGCGCTGTGCCAGTGGTGTTGAACCCGCCGGTTCAGGCATTCCTTTCAATACCGTCCCAATGCACCCAAACACAACCCTTTGTTTTAAAGGCTAAAATCCCCATCTGGCCTCATCCCCCATAATCCCACTTTTAGCATTAATTCTGTCGACCCGCACGTCCTGCACAACGGGACACACAGTTCAGGTCATCACATCTGGTTCGGTGCGCCCGATGCGTTCTGTCAAACCGGTAATGGCCCTGGTCGCGGCGGCGATATCGGCCAACGCGGCCTGGGTTTCGATACCTAGGTCACCAGATGCTGACTCATAGCGTTCCAGATAAACGCGCAGCGTCGCCCCGACCGTCCCGGTCCCCGACAGGCGCAGCACAGCACGCCCGCCACCGTCAAAGTTCAGGCGAATACCCTGGTTCTGGCTGACCGATCCATCAACCGGATCGTGATAGGAAAACTGATCTGCCGAGCGGACCGTAACACCGGCAAAGCGTTGACCCGCCAGACCCGGCAACGCGGCAACCAGGGCCGAAATCAGGGTGTCGGCCTTATCCTTGTCCACCGACTCATAATCGTGACGCGAGTAATAGTTGCGGCCAAACCGTTGCCAATGATCCTGCAGGATATCGGCCACCGATATCTTGCGCACGGCAAGGATGTTCAGCCATAGCAGCACGGCCCACAATCCATCCTTTTCACGGACATGATCGCCACCGGTGCCGGCGCTTTCCTCGCCGCACAGCGTGACGCGACCTGCATCCAGCAGATTGGCAAAGAATTTCCATCCGGTGGGCGTCTCAAAGCATTCGAGCCCCAGCGTCTCGGCCACCCGATCAGCGGCTGCACTTGTGGGCATGGATCGCGCAATCCCGGCCAGACCCCTGGTATAGCCCGGTGCCAGATGCGCGTTTGCGGCAAGAAGGGCCAGGCTGTCCGACGGGGTCACATAGACGCCTTTACCCAGAATCATGTTCCGGTCGCCATCGCCGTCCGAGGCGGCGGCAAAATCCGGGCCTTCGGGCGACATCACCAGCCCGACCAGGGATTTGGCCCGGCTCGGATTGGGATCGGGGTGCCCCTTGCCAAAATCGACTGACGGAACCCCATTCATCACCGTGCCTTTGGGGGCACCAAGAATGTCCTCCAGAATCGCGGTGGCATAGGGCCCGGTGACCGCGTGCATCGCGTCAAACCGCAGGGTGAAGCCATCCGCGATCAGCGCACGGATCGCATCGAAATCAAACAACTGCCCCATCAATTCGGCATAATCTGCGACCGGGTCGATAATATCGACCACCATATCACCCAAGCTGGTTTCGCGGAGCTGGCGCAGATCCAGATCCTCGGCCAATATCGTCTGATATGCCGGGATCTTTTGGGTTTCTGCATAAATGATGGCGGTGAGGCTCTCGGTCGCAGGGCCGCCGTTCGACATGTTATATTTCAGCCCGAAATCCTCGGTAATGCCGCCGGGATTGTGGCTGGCCGACAGGATCAGACCGCCATCCGCGCCCCGTTGGCGGATCAGGTTAGACACGGCGGGCGTCGACAACAGCCCGCCCTGGCCGACGATGATTCGCGCGGCACCATTGGCCGCCGCCATGCGCAGAATGATCTGGATCACCTCGGCGTTGAAATACCGGCCATCCCCGCCGACGACCAGAGTCTTGCCGACGCATCCACCGATGGCATTAAAAATCGACTGGACAAAGGTTTCGACATAGCCGGGCTCCATAAAAACACGGGTTTTCTTTCGCAGACCGGATGTGCCCGGTTTCTGATCCTTGAATGGTGTGCAGCTATGGACAACTGTTTTCATGAAATCTGTCCTTGACTTCCGTCTTTTCTGGTGTGGCAGAGGCGGTGCCACGCCCGTCCCGCAGCGCCTTGGCGGTGTCGCGTAACATGTCTGATACGGAAAACCCGTCGACCGCAACGGGCAGCCGATGCCGCCAATTGGGATGTTCGTCCACGGTTCCGGGTAAATTCTGCGCTTGGTGGAGCAGGAAGGCATCATCCAGTTGAGCCGATACCAGCACGCTGGGTGCAGTCGCCATGCCAGTCTGAATCGCCGCAGCGATGTGGGGCAGCGGCGCGTTGGCCGGGATACTGCATAGGCTGCGCAAACTCTGCCGTTGGCGAGATCGGGCCGAGAGCCGCGCGCGCCGTTCGGCATCGTCGAGCCACCCCATCCGATACCACCAATTCACATCCGTCCCATGCCAGAACCCGGAAACGGTTGGTGTGTCATGTGTGCTGAAACAGGCAAG
The DNA here is from genome assembly GCA_014623385.1 of Paracoccaceae bacterium. Taxonomy (GTDB): domain Bacteria; phylum Pseudomonadota; class Alphaproteobacteria; order Rhodobacterales; family Rhodobacteraceae; genus JACOMT01. The sequence goes on along the minus strand of JACOMT010000015.1, from coordinate 7,227 downwards.
TGCCCGGGTTGGCAGGTCCGAGATCGGGATCAGCCGCCCGTCATCGCGCGTTTCGTACTGCCACACCGCATAGCTCAGAAGTCCCGCGGCGTTCATTCGGTGGCGGAACCCATCGGGAACTAATCCCAGATCTTCACCAACCACCACACACCCGCCCTGATGCGCCTCTATTGCGATGACGGCCAATAGCGCATCCAGCGGCTGGGTGATATAGCCGCCCGCGCTGCCGTCATCGGGCAGCCAATAGCTGCGCAATAGACCCAGCGCGTGATCGATCCGCAATAGACCACACCGCGCCATCAGCTTTTGCAACATACGGCGCAGCGGTGCATACCCCAGCGCCGCCAACCGTGGCGGCGCATGGGCGGATAGGGCCCAGGATTGGCCTTCGGGATTCAGATGATCCGGCGGTGCACCGACCGTAACACCGCGGGCGATCGTTTGGGAGTTCATCCAGACTTCTGCACCATCCGGGCGCGGCCCGACCGCCAGGTCCAGATACAATCCCATCGACATACCCGCCGATTTTGCGATACGCTGTGCTTGCTCCAATTGGGTTTCCGCGCGCCATTGCAACCAGGCATGGAATGTGGCGCGCGCCCCGGCGGCTGATTTGGCGGCCGCACCGGGCGATTGCAACGCCGCGGGCCAGGTGCGCGGATCATTCCCATACGTTTCGCTGATCGCTTCAAACTGGGCAAAATCCCATAAATCCGGGCTTGCGGCTTTGACCCAGCTGGCAAAGGCATCTGCGCCTGATGACGGTTCAAGGGCAGCAAATTCCGCCTCTAGCATTGCACGATGCCGGGTGCGAAAGGTGGCATAGTCGACAAGGTCGTCAGGTGGGGTCGGGCCCAGAGCGGTATCTGTCGCGATATGGTCGATGTTGAAAAAACCCCGATGTGAGGGGGAATAGGGGCTGATGATCCTGTCCATTCCCCATCCCAACGCATGTATCGGGTTGATGCCCAGAAACTGTGCGCCGTGCGCGCCCATGGCCTGTGCCGCTGCCGCCAGATCTGCATAGTTGCCCAAACCGCCATTGGAAGCACTGCGCAGCGCATATAACGGGCACGTCATGCCCCAGGATCGGGCATCCCACGGTTGTGGTGCACGGGGTGGACGTACCAACAGACGCGCGGTTTCGACCCCGTTGGGGCCTGTCACATGCAGCTCGTAAAACCCAACGTCCAACGCGGGCAGTTTGATTGTATCTACTGCCCGGCCCTCGGCACAGACCACGCCCGATTCCGCCACGACGGACCAGTCGCAAAGGGTGCTTACCGGGACGCCCGTTTCGGTTCCAGCCACGGCGATCACCTCTGCCGCTACGGTCGCTGCGGCCTGGCCCGTGGCTACCTGATGCAAGGCATCGCTGATCTCTGCCATGCTATCCACAGCGACACCCAAGGCGCGCAACAGGGCGCGCAGCGTGTCCGGGCTGGCCGTATGCTGGTGGCCATGCAGATCGTGGAATTCCGTATAGACGCCATGGGCCCGGGCCAGCACGCGCAGCGTGTCGTCTTGTGACATCATCCTGGGATCTGTTCAGTCAGGCAAAAGGCACACATCGAATGCGCGGCCACCCGAACGATGGGTTGCGTCAGGATCTGAGTCGTTTGTGTCATGTGCGCGGTGTCGATCTCGCGGGCCCAAACGCGGTCACCCGGGTCGGGCAGATGCAGGTCCTGACGAGTGTCCTGACGGTTGAATGCCAACAGAACGGTGTCCGTTTCCGCCTGCCCCAGGGCATGTTCGGCACTGCCACGAAGGCACAAACACAGGCTGGACATTTCCGGGTTTTGCCAGTTCAGTGCACCACCGTCAAAGGCGCGCCATTCCACATCCGGCTTGCCGTCGCTGGCCCGAATTTGACCGTGCAGGAAATTGGATTGCCGCAGCACCGGATGCGCACGGCGAACGCGCGACACGGCTGCAGCGAATGCAATCAGGTCCGGGTCCATCGTCGCCCAGTCGAGCCAGGTGGTGGTGTTGTCCTGGCAATAGGCGTTGTTGTTGCCCTGTTGGCTGTGCCCGCCTTCGTCCCCGGCCAACAGCATCGGCGTGCCCTGAGACATCAGAACCGTCGCCAACAGGTTGCGCACCCGACGTGCCCGCAGCGCTTGCACGGCTGGCTCGGTGCTGGGCCCCTCGGTCCCGAAATTCTGACTGTAGTTTGTTCTATGTCCATCCCGGTTACCTTCGCCATTCGCCTGATTCTGGCGTTCGCCATATTGGGTGGTGTCGGTCAGGGTGAACCCGTCATGAGAGGCGGCATAGTTGATTGAGGACCACGAACGCCGCCCCCGTCGTTCAAACACATCCGCAGATCCCAACAGAGCTGACCCCAGATCTTGCGCGCTTTGCCGATCACCGCGCCAGAATCGGCGGACCGTGTCGCGATACCGGTCGTTCCATTCGCCAAAACCGGACGGGAATTCGCCCAACTGATAGCCGCCTGGCCCCACATCCCATGGCTCGGCAATCAGCTTGACATCCGCCAGCACAGGATCCTGGCGCAATGCGTCCAGAAATCCGCCGCGCCGGTCAAATCCGTGCCGTTCACGGCACACTGTCGTGGCCAGATCAAAGCGGAACCCGTCAACCCCCATTGCCTGAACCCAAAAGCGCAGGCTGTCCATCACCAGACGCAGGACAAACGGATGGCTGATATCCAATGTGTTGCCGGTGCCGGTGTCGTTGACATACAACCGTGGCTGACCTTCGTGCAAGCGGTAATAGGACATGTTGTCCAACCCGCGAAAGCTGAGCGTTGGGCCCATATGGTCGCCCTCGGCCGAATGGTTATAAACCACATCCAGGATCACCTCGATCCCGGCGGCGTGGAACCGTTCGACCATCGCGCGAAAGCCTTTGATCCCCGATGGGCCCAGATACCGGGGTTCGGGTGCAAAAAAACCGATGGTGTTGTAGCCCCAATAATTGACCAGTCCCCGTGCTAGCAACGCGCCTTCGGATTTGATCGCCTGGATTGGCAAAAGTTCGATGGTTGACACTCCCAGCCGGATCAGATGGTCCAGCATGGGCGGCGTTGCCATGCCGTCAAATGTTCCCCTTTGATCCAGCGGCACGTCGGGATTCAGGGCGGTCACGCCCTTTACATGTGCCTCGTAAATCAGGGTATTGTCCCATCCCCGCCCCAACGATTTGGCGTCCAGCGGAAACAGGGCCGGGTCCGACACCAGGCATTTCGGGACATACGGCGCACTGTCGTGCGGGTTGAATGTCAAATCGGCATGTGGGGATAGATGATCAAACCCAAAGGTTGCGCCATGATCGGTGAACGGACCGTGAAACTGGCGCGTATAGGGGTCGAGCAGCAGTTTGTTGGCATTGAACCGATGCCCGCGCTCCGGGTCATAGGGTCCCGCCACCCGGTAGCCGTAAAGCGTCCCGGGCCGTATCCCTGGCAAATACCCGTGCCAGACGGCACCGGTGCGTTCAGGAAGCGGTAAACGCGCGACTTCCCGCCTGCCATCGGTGCTGAACAGGCACAAATAAACCTGTTCGCCATGTTGCGAGAACACGGCGAAATTGGTGCCCTCCCCGTCAAAATGCGCACCCAGCTGATTGGGTCGGCCGGGTTCAGGTCGGGCCGTAATCGGTCCCTGTATGGTCATTGAACAAGGGTCCGGTACAGATCAACATATCCCTTGGCCGCCGCATCCCAGGAAACGGGATGTTTCATCGCCGCCCGCTGCATGCCTTGCCAGACTTTGGGATCGGAATACACATCCATGACCCGATCAGCAGCGCGTGCAATCCCTGCCACCGTGACGGGGTCAAACACAAAACCTGTGGCAACTTTTGCGGCCAGGGCGGCCACATTTGCGTCGATCACCGTATCGGCCAGACCGCCGGTCCGGGCCACGACCGGCAAGGTGCCGTAGCGCAGACCACAAAGCTGGGTCAGGCCACAGGGTTCAAACCGGGACGGGATCAGAATGGCATCACTGCCCCCCTGCATCAGATGCGACAGCAGTTCATCATAGCCCACATAGACGCCAATGCGTCCGGGATAGGTGTCAGCGACCCGGCGGAACCCATGTTCCAGCTCCGGCGTACCGCTGCCCAGCACGGCCAATTGCGCACCGCACCCGACCAGATGTGACACTGTCTCCAACAGGACATCCATCCCTTTTTGTTCGGTCAATCGACTGATCACGCAAAATAGCGGACCAGGGGCGTCCCCATCCAGCCCCAAGCGCGCGCATATGGTCGCTTTGTTTTCCGCTTTGCGCTTCAGGCTGCGCGCATTATAAACGCGCAGCAGAGCATCATCATCTGAAGGATTCCAGGTGGCCACATCGATCCCGTTCAAAAGTCCGGACAGGGCGGTACTGCGCGCCTGCAACACGCCATCCAACCCCATGCCGAATTCGGGCGTCAGGATTTCCCGCGCATAGGTCGGACTGACGGTTGTGATCCGGTCGGAAAAAACCAGTGCGGCTTTCAAAAAGCTCAGATCGCCGTGATACTCTAACCCCTCGGGGTGAAACCACGCGCTGTCCAGATGCAGCGGGCCCAGCATGTCCGGACCGGTCCGTCCCTGAAAGGCCATGTTATGGATAGTGATCACGCTGCGCGGGCGATCCCGATGGGCCATTTTCAGGTAAACCGGTGCCAGGGCCGCCTGCCAGTCATGGGCATGCAGGATATCCGGTGCATAGCCGTCGATCATGCCCATTGCTATCCGCGCCGCCGCATTGGCCAAGGCACCGAACCGGATCGGATTGTCGGACCAGTCATGGCCGTTTTCGTCCATATAAGGACCACCAGGTCGGTCAAACAGCTGGGGTGAATCCAACAGAAACAGGGACACGCCGTCGGCCTGAACCTGAACGATCCGCCCCGACCCGCCGGGCATATCGTGGAACCGGGCTACCTCAATCCCATCGGGCAGCAACGGGTACAATGCCGGATAACATGGCAGCACCACATGTGCCGTGATCCCCAGCCCGGCAAGTGCCGGGGACAAAGCCCCCACAACATCCGCTAGCCCCCCGGTTTTGACAAAGGGCGTGCATTCCGATGCCACCATCAAGACCTGCATGTCAGTTATACAATTTGTCGATCATGTTCTGTGTAATCAGGCAAATCCCACCTTCGGTGCGGCGGAATCGCCTGGCATCAAGTGCTGGGTCCCCACCAACGATCAGGCCCGGTGGTACCTTGACACCGCGATCAATCACCACGTTTTTCAGGAACGCGCCTCGCCCAACCTCGGCATAGGGCAGGATCACTGCGCCTTCGAGTTGAGAGAACGAGTGCGTTTTCACCCCGGTGAACAGCAGACAGCGATACAGCGAAGAGCCCGAAATGATACAGCCGCCCGACACCATCGACGAAACCGCCTGACCCCGGCGGCCTTCTTCATTATGAATGAATTTCGCGGGATGAGCCAGTTCCGAATAAGTCCAGATTGGCCAGTCGGTGGCATAGATATCCAGTTTCGGCTGAAAATCCGTCAGGTCGATATTAGCCTGCCAATAGGCATCAATGGTTCCCACGTCCCGCCAATAGGGCTCGGCTTCAAGACCCGACATTACACAGGACCGGCGGAACGGATGCGCGCGCGCACCGCCCTCGGCCACAATGGACGGGATGATGCCCTTGCCAAAATCGTGGTCGGAATTATCGTCCCCAGCATCCGCCTCGAGAATTTCGTAAAGATATTCCGCCTCGAACACGTAAATCCCCATGCTGGCCAACGCCTTGTCAGGATTGTTTAGCATGGCCGGGGTATCAGCCGGTTTTTCCAGGAATTCCAGTACCTTGTCGGTTTCATCGACAACCATCACGCCAAAACCTCTGGCCTCTTCGCGCGGGACCTCAATACATCCCACGGTCACCTTGGCACCCGAGCGGACATGCTCTTCTATCATAAAGGAGTAATCCTGTTTATAGATATGGTCACCGGCCAGGATCAGCACATATTTCGGCCCATATCCCCGCATGATATCGATGTTCTGTGTGACTGCATCGGCGGTGCCTTTGTACCAGTTAATCTCGTCCAGCTGTTGCGAGGCAGGCAGGATATCCAGGCTTTCATTGCGTTCGTGGCGGAAAAAGCTCCAGCCGCGCTGCAGGTGCCTGATCAGCGAATGGGCCTTGTACTGCGTGGCCACACTGATGCGCCGGATGCCAGAGTTGACGGCGTTTGACAGGGAAAAGTCGATGATCCGCGTTTTGCCACCGAAATATATTGCAGGCTTGGCCCGGATATCGGTCATCTCTTTCAGACGACTGCCCCTGCCACCGGCCAGAATAAATGCCATGGACTGTTGTGCCAGGCTAAATCGGTCTTCACGCATTGTCCTCTCCTTAAATTCGGTCCTTAAATTTTCGAGATCTCACCCTCTCAGTTCAAAAAACACCGTGGCGAGCGAGGGCACGGTGATTTCAATTGAATGGGGGCAGCCATGGGCCATGATATCCTGTGCATCGGCACCTGCGAGGTTGCCTGTATTGCTGCCACCATAAAGGGCCGCGTCGGTATTCAGAACCACGGCCCAATGTCCGCTTTCTGGTACGCCGATACGATAACCGGGGCGCGGCACCGGGGTGAAATTGGCAACGACCAAAACAGGGGCGGCACCCTCGCCCCCTTGCCGCACCCAAGAACAGACTGAATCTGATGCATTGTCTCTGTCAATCCAGCGGAATCCGTCCGATTTGCTGTCTAGGGCATAAAGCGCCGGGGTGTTGGTGTAGACGCGATTCAGATCGCGAACCAGCGCCTGCATTGCCTGATGCGGCGCGTGGTCCAGCAAATGCCAGTCCAGGCTGCGTTCATTGTTCCATTCGCCCGATTGGGCAAATTCCCCCCCCATGAACAAAAGCTTCTTACCTGGATGCCCCCACATGAAACCGAAATAAGCCCGAAGATTAGCAAAGCGTTGCCAGTCATCCCCGGGCATGCGGCCCAGCAACGACCCTTTGCCATGCACCACCTCATCATGGCTGAGCGGCAGGATAAAATTTTCGGAAAACGCATAATGCAATCCGAATGTCATCTTGTCGTGGTGGTATTTACGGTTGATCGGATCTTCCGACATGTACCGCAACGTGTCGTTCATCCAGCCCATATTCCATTTGAACCCAAAGCCCAGCCCGCCCGTGTCCGTGGGTGCGGAAACCCCCGGAAAGGCGGTGGATTCCTCAGCCGCCATCAGGATGCTGTCATCCGCGCCATAAACCGTTTCG
>JACOMT010000014.1:30653-38706 GCA_014623385.1 Paracoccaceae bacterium | reverse complement strand
TCGTCCTGTCCACGTTCCGCAAATTCTTTTGCCAGTGGCATCAGCACCGCATAGAGCTCAGCCATCCCCTCGCCATGTTCGCTGCTCAGCCGGATAGGTTCGCCTAGACCCAGACCGTAGGCATCCAGCACCCCGGCTTCGGCGGCCGCCCCTTCGGCTTTGTTGGCGACCAGAATCACATGCGCGCCGCGCTTGCGCAGGATGTTGGCGAACACCTCATCGGTCGGCGTCACACCGGCCCGCGCGTCGATCATGAACAGGCAGATGTCCGCCATATCCACCGCGCGTACCGTCAACCGTCGCATCCGGCCCTTCAGGCTGTCATCAGTGGCGTTTTCCAGACCTGCCGTATCCATCACTGTAAATTGTAAACCCGCCAGGCACGCCGCGCCCTCGCGCAGGTCACGTGTCACGCCGGGTTGGTTATCAACCAAGGCCATGCGTTTGCCCACAAGGCGATTGAACAAAGTGGATTTACCCACATTGGGGCACCCCACTATGGCTATGGTAAAGGACATATCCGATTGCTTTCCAAAACGAGAATCACGCCCATAACCAATCAGAACATCAACGGAAAGCGTGCAATTCACCTTTGCCACTGACCACATACAGCGTGCCATTGGCCACTGCGGGGGCCGAACTGGCCCCATCAGGTATGGTGACCTGGGCAACTTTGGTCCCGTTTTCCGGGTCAAAGACGCGCATCAGACCGTCGTTTGACAAAACAAACACCCGGTCACCCGCCAGAACCGGTCCGTAGTGGGCAAATATTTCGCCGCGGCGGCGAGGGCGATCCTTGACGAAGCCCGGCAGATCCGTCGCCCAGATCAGCCCGCCATCCGAGGCATCAATCCGCATCAGCTCATTCAAATCACTGATGGCGAACAGGCTGTCACCGGCAGGCCAGATCATGCCGACGGTTCCCTGGTTCAAGGTCCAATTGCGCGCACCGTTGTCGACATTCAGCGACACGATACGCCCTGATTGATTCCCGACATAAATGGCGTCGCCCACCACAACAGGTCCTCCGGTCACGTCCGAAAACCGGCTGACACTGACACCGTTGCGACGCCCGGAGACCGATGCCGACCAACGCCGCAATCCGCCTTGGCGGAAGGTGGCCACCACGTCGCCAGAACCAAAGGCAAAAATCGCCAGTTGCCCGGTTAGCGCGGGTGCCGGTGCCCCCAAAACGTTTGCCACACTGCTGACCGCATCGATCCGCCAAGCGATGCGCCCGCTTTCCTTGTTCACGGCCCAACCTGTTTCGTCACCGGCTACAAGATAAACGAGCCCATCGCGCACCGTAGGCGTCCCGCTGCCCGTGGCACCCAGTTTCTGGCGCCAGATTTCGGCACCGCTGGTCGCGTCCAGCTTTACCATATCGCCAAAACCCAATGAGATATACAGTGCACCGTCGTCGAACGCGATGCCGCCGCCGGTGGCGTCCTTTTCGTCGGCATACGGTGGCAACAGATCAATAGTCCACAGCACGGCCCCTGCGGGCGACACCGCGCTGACCCGCGCCGTCGAATCCAGTGTATAAACCCGACCATCCCCGACAACCGGCCCAGCGGTGATGCGTCGACGCCGCTCATCGCCGTTGCCGATATTGGCAGACCAGATCAATTGAGGCATATTGCGCAAGGCCGGATGTGCGACACGATAAGCCTCGGTCCCGAAACTCTGGGACCAGGTCGCGTTGCTCGACATAGCTGGCAGACGAATGGTGCGGCTGCCCTCTTGCAGGGTCCCCGCGGTTTCGGTCTCCGGGCGGATCGGTTCGCGGTCCCCGACCAGGATGACCTCTGGTTCTGTGCAGGAGAGCAAACATACACAGATACCCGGTAGCAGGGCAAGACCACGGATGCGAAGGGGAAGAAAGGCGTTGGGCATTTTCGTCTCGCTGTCGTCGCGGCCAGTCCTAGCCTTGGCTCACATCCGGACGCTGAATCGGTTCCCCACCTAGTGCCATGATGACCTGTGTGACCCGCTGTTGCAGGATTGTGGACGCCTCGGCATCCTGTAAAATCAACTGAAGCCGGTCGAGTGCTGCATCCTTGTCCCCTGCTGCAATATCCAACAGGCCGAGCTGTTCCTCGGCTAGCAGACGTAGCGGCGCGCCGGGTTGGGCCAGCACCTCGAACTGCATGCGCAAATCCTCGAGCGGCAAATCGTCAGCCTGCATTGTCAGGGATTTGAAACGGGCAATCTGGCGATATAATTCCGGAATGTCGCCATTGGCGGCAATTCTGGACAATGTGGCGACCGCTGCCTCCTGCTGATTCGCATCGGCCAGAGCCGTCGCAGTCAGCATAGCCAGAACGGCCTGACCACCGGACGTGCCGGTTTCAATGCTGGAAAGCCTGTTGGCACGTATAGCGGCGTCGCCTACGGATAGGGCAGCGATGATCGCATCCCCGAAATCCTGTGCGGCGGTCCGTGCCTGGACTTTGCGATACTCGGAAAATGTCGCACCGCCAACAATAAGCAGGATGACGACCACAGCGGCCCAGCGATAGCGACGCAGCAACGCGTACAGCCGGTCGCGGCGCACCTCTTCGGTCACCTCTGCAATGAAACTGTCGGTGTTGCTCATCCGTGCCTCACGCCTATTATGCCGTTTATTATGTCGTTGGCCCGTCTAGCGAAAGATGCCGTGTGACCTTGTTAAACTTGACTCTCTTAATCCATACGCCACGACAAGCCAAGTGGTTGCAGGCGGACTATGCCCGAAGTGCTTGCACAAATGTGGGAAAATACTAGTCTTAATATCGTAACTGCGGCGCAGCTTCCCCCGCCATAAAGCTCCGGTTCTGAAGTCTTTGGGTTTTTGACTGGAGTGACCAGACGATCAAGAGGCATGTTATGAGACTTATACCGCTAATAACCGCAGTTCTGGTGATGATCGCGCTTTATCTTGCAGTATTTCAGCGGGATGCTGTTTTGATGTTTTCGCGCGGCGCTCCAGCCGGGGAACCAGTGATCGAGGAACAGCCGGTCGCAATCACCGCATCCGCAAACGGCCCCGCGACCCTACCCCCACCATCCACAGGCAAAGTCATCAAGGTCGTGGTGAAAAAGTCCCGGGCCAAACCGGTTGCCAATGCCGTTCTGCTGCGAGGCGAAACCAAGGCAGATCGCCAAGTCGAGGTACGGTCAGAAACTACCGCGATTGTCATTTCCGAGCCTTTGCGCAAGGGCCGCTTTGTCGAAACCGGAGAAATCCTATGCCAATTGGATCCTGGCACGCGTGAATCCGCGCTGGCCGAGGCCAGGGCCCGCCTGAAAGAAGCCCAGGCGCGCGTGCCCGAGGCGCAGGCGCGCCTGGATGAGGCCTTTGCAGGATTGGCCGAGGCCGAAATTAACTTCAATGCGGCCTCAAAGTTATCGGAAGGCGGGTTTGCATCGGAAACACGGCTGGCCGAAACCCGTGCGCGGGTCAGTGAGGCACAGGCCAGCATCGAATCCGCACGCGCCGGTTTGAAAACCGCGCAGGCCGGGATTGAGGCCGCCACCGCATCCGTGGCATCGGCTGAGCGGGAAATTGATCTTTTGGCCATCGAAGCACCGTTTTCCGGTCTACTGGAATCCGATACGGCCGAACTGGGCAGCCTGATGCAACCTGGCAGTCTGTGTGCAACGGTGATCCGGCTGAACCCGATCAGGCTGGTGGGGTATGTTCCGGAAACCGAGGTGAACCGGCTTGAGGTTGGTGCGCGTGCAGCGTCCACGCTCGCCGACGGGCAGCAAGTGGCGGGGATTGTTACGTTCGTAAGCCGCTCGGCAGATTCCTCTACACGGACATTTCTGGTTGAAATTGCCGTAAATAACGACGATTTTCAGATCCGTGACGGTCAAACCGCTGAAATTATGGTTGAAAGCGCCAGCGGACAGGCGCATCAGCTTCCGCAATCAGCGTTGACGCTGAATAATGAGGGGCAATTGGGCGTGCGCACGGTAAACACCAAAAACACCGTCGATTTTGTGCCTGTCAGGGTGGTTCGGGACGCAGCGGACGGTGTCTGGCTGTCTGGCCTGCCGGATCAAGCGGATGTGATCGTTGTGGGACAAGATTTTGTCACTGAAGGTGTATCGGTCGAAGCGACAGTCAGAGAGATCACAAAATGACCGGAGTCGTTGATTGGGCCGCGTCCCGGGCGCGAATGGTTCTGGCATTTATCGCGATATCTCTGCTGGCCGGTGGATTTGCCTATGTCGCACTGCCGAAAGAGGGTGAGCCGGATATCGACATCCCGGCACTTTTCGCGTCGGTGGAATTTCCCGGCATCTCGGCATCGGACAGCGAAAACCTTTTGGTTAAGCCGACGGAAACGGAATTGGCCGATCTCGACGGTTTGAAGGAAATGATCAGCACTGCCGCCGAAGGCTATGCCGGCGTGGCCATGGAATTCGAATTCGGCTGGGACAAAACCGCCATCATGGCCGATGTGCGGGATGCAATGAATGCCGCACAGGCGTTCTTTCCGGATGGCGCAGAACAGTACACGATTTCCGAAATCAACTTTTCCGAATTCCCCATTGTAATCGTCAACCTGACCGGCGATGTGCCGGAACGCACAATGTTCCGCATTGCCAAGGACTTGCAAGACGATCTGGAAAGCCTGGATGCGGTGCTGGAGGTCGGAATCGCGGGCAATCGTGACGAAATGGTCGAGTTGGTTATCGATCCCCTGCGGCTGGAGGCGTATAACGTCACCGCGAACGAAATGGCGAACATGGTTCGGAACAACAACCAGTTGATCGCTGCAGGTGAGGTTGAAACGGATCAAGGCACCTTTTCGGTGAAAATCCCATCCTCTTTTGACGAGGTACACGATATCTACAGTCTGCCGGTCAAAGTGAATGGCGACCGGGTGGTGACGTTGGATGATCTGGTAGAAATTAACCTGACCTTTGAAGACCGCCAGGGCACCGCACGGTTCAACGGTGAAAAAACCGTCGCGCTGCAGGTGGTCAAGCGTAAAGGCTATAACATCATCGACACCGTTGCGCTGATCAAGAAAGCCATCGCCGCATCCGAACTGACCTGGCCGACAGAGCTGCAGGCCGCCATTGAACTGGGCACATCGAATGACCAAAGCCTTCAGGTCAGATCAATGGTGAGCCAGTTGGAAGGGTCGGTTTTGACTGCCGTGGCGCTGGTGATGGTTGTGGTGTTGGCCGCCTTGGGGAGCCGGGCGGCTTTGCTTGTCGGCTTCGCCATCCCGACCTCATTCCTTTTGTGCTTTGTGTTTCTGGCCCTGATGGGGGTGTCGATTTCCAACATCGTGATGTTCGGCCTGATTCTGGCGGTCGGAATGCTGGTAGATGGCGCGATTGTCGTCGTGGAATATGCCGACAAACGTATCAAAGATGGCTCTGGACCTATGACCGCCTATGTCGAGGCGGCGCAGAGGATGTTCTGGCCTATCGTCTCGTCAACCGCGACCACCCTTTGTGCGTTCCTACCGATGTTGTTCTGGCCAGGTGTGCCGGGCCAATTTATGGGCATGCTGCCCGTCACGCTGATCTTTGTTTTGTCGGCATCGTTGATTGTTGCCCTAATTTTCCTGCCAGTGATGGGTGGGGTGACCGGACGTTTCAGCCGGATCTTGGGGCGTTTGTCCATGTGGCTTCGCCTCAATATTCGAATATGGTTTTTGCGGTTCATCCTAGTGCTACTTGCCTTATTCTCGGTGTTTGTCAGCATCATGCTTGTGCTGAACCCGGCATATTTGGCACCTGCGATCCCTGTGATCGCCATAAAAGTAGGTCTGAATGGGGATCTGGGTGTACTTGGCGTGATAGGTTTCGTTGTTTCGGCCTTTGTAACAAGCATCACACTTGGTGCGGCCGAAATACGATGGCGGGAACGCCGCGTGCAGGCGGGTCCCCGGCTGTCCCCGTTCGGTTGGTTCATCAAAATGATCGTGGGAAACCCATTGATACCCGTCATTGCGGTGGCAGCGGTGGTTTTTGTCGTGTTGACCGTGTTCCAGATTTTTGGTGAAAACAATCGCGGCGTGGAGTTCTTTGTTGAAAGTGAGCCCGAACAGGCGACCGTTTATGTTCGGGCACGGGGTAATATCTCGCTGACCGAAAAGGACGAAATGGTTCGCCAGGTCGAAAACGTTGTGATGGCACACCCGGCCGTGATCAACGTCTTTTCCTTTGCCGGCGATGGTGGGTTGAACACTGACAACTCTGGCGCGGCGGCCCCCCCCGACACAATCGGACAAGTCCAGTTTGAAATTATTCCGTGGGAAGACCGCCCGAAGGAACGCGAACCCATATTGAACGGCTATTTCCAAAGGGAACAGATCGCAACGGGCTATGACGGTGACGTTGTCATTGATCAGCTAAACACCCAACTAGCCGAATTGCCGGGTTTCGAGGCGGAAATTCTGGCGTTGGCGCGGGGTCCTGCCTCAGGAAAACCTGTGCATCTGCGGATCATGGGCGACCGGTGGGAAGATCTGGTCACCGCAGCCCGGGCCACCCGGGCCAAGTTTGAAGCGACCCCGGGCCTGACCCTGATCGAAGACAGCCTGCCTCTGCCCGGCATTGACTGGCAAATCGACGTCGATGTGGAAAAGGCCGGACGGTACGGTGCGGACGTGGCCACAGTTGGCGCGATGGTGCAATTGGTCACCCGCGGCATCTTTCTGGACACCATGCGCATCGACAGCAGCGACGAAGAGATTGAAATCCGCGTACGGCTGCCCGCTGACGAACGGGTTCTGAGCACGCTGGACACGTTGCGTGTGCGCACCACCGAGGGTCTGGTGCCGCTGTCGAATTTCATCACTCGTACACCGGTCCCCAAACTGGCCAGCATCAGCCGCGTGGATCAGACCCGGTTCTATGACGTCAAGGCCGGTGTTGAAAATGGGCTGTCGAAAATCGTGACTGAAAACGACGACGGCACGGAAAACCGGCTGGCGATTGTGCGGCTGATCCCAGAAGATCAACCTGCCTCGGGCCTGATGTTCGAAAATCCGGAAGGGGACCAATTCTCGTTGCTCCAATTGGAACACGCCGCCACATTTGCCGAGGTGCGAGAGGTGCTGGCTAATGGGGAGGCGCGGTTCGCCCCGATCACGCCTAATGAGCGGATTGCGGTGCTGACCGAATGGCTGAACACCAAACCCTTTGCCAATGCCATCAATTGGGAATGGACCGGGGATCAAGAGGAACAGGAAGAATCCAGGGCGTTTTTGGTCAATGCCTTTGCGGGGGCATTAGGCCTGATGTTCGTCATCCTGCTGGCGCATTTCAACAGCTTTTATAATTCGATCCTGGTTCTGCTGGCGGTGGTTCTTTCCACAACCGGCGTTTTGATCGGCATGATGGTAATGCAACAACCGTTTTCGATCATCATGACCGGAACCGGCATCGTGGCACTGGCCGGGATCGTGGTGAACAACAACATCGTTCTGATTGACACTTATCAGGAATACAGCCGTTACATGCCGCAGATCGAGGCGATCATTCGCACCGCGCAAAGCCGCATTCGCCCTGTTTTGCTGACCACGATCACCACAATGGCGGGTCTGGCACCTATGATGTTCGGGCTGAGCCTGGACTTTATAAATGGGGGGTATTCCATCGACAGCCCGACCGCGCTCTGGTGGAAACAGCTGGCGACGGCGGTTGTGTTTGGATTGGGTGTGGCGACGGTGCTGACCTTGATTGTCACGCCATCACTGCTGGCCATTCGGGTCTGGGCGGTCGCCGGTCTTTACGGTACGTTCATCATGGCACGCGCGGTCGGATTTTCCGAAGAAGGCCGCCGTATGCGCGAAGATTTGCGTCTGAACCGGGCGGCACGTCGGTTGAAATCTGCGGAGGTCATCTGGGAAGTCGTCCCGCCACCGTCCGAGCCAGAACCGGCACCGAGCCCGGAACCCGGGCCGGAACCCGAAAAGGTCAAAACCAAGACCATAGAAGGAACCTACAGTAACACCAATTTTCAAGAATCAAGAAGGATTGTAGGACACTTCCTATACAAATTATTGCCCTGTTACATAATTAACTTCTATTGTTTGTA
>JACOMT010000014.1:0-30627 GCA_014623385.1 Paracoccaceae bacterium | reverse complement strand
GGGGTGGTTTGGCGCGAAATCAGGGGGGGGTAGGGGGGTCAGAATTTTCGGGTTGGTGGGAGGTTGCGCTTTGCGGGGAAATGAGGGGGTGAAAAAGGCATTTTCGGGGGTGCGGTGAACGGCTGCGGTTGACCGCTGGTTGAAGCGGGCAAAAAGGACCCTGACGGAGCGGAGTTCAACAGGAACCCGAATTGAGCACTTCCAAAAGGCGACACGCCTAAGCTGTGCTGTACAGGACAGGCAAGCCGGTCAGTGCCCAGACAGGGCCGGGGCGGGCAGTCGTACCGTCCGCCGTCTGTGCAACCTTGTGGTCCAGGCCCCGTGAGCGTCACCACCGCGCCCACGTCACCACCATGCCGCTGTCGCGCTGTTTATCCCTTTCGTCCCCGATGGGCTGTCCGCGTGCCGCCCTTGTCCAAATCACCAATCCTCAAGCCACCAATGGAGAGGTATAAGAAGTCCAGGCATGAACCAAGCATGAACAGGGCTCGGGAGCGTCAAATGCGCCCCCGAAATTGCCACACAGATGTGATAACCCGATGCTCAGGCAAAAAGCGACTAACCGGTGAACGACGCCCCCTTTAAGACCATAGGACAAACTGAAACCAACCCTGGCATATGATAGGGGCGCAAGAGGCACAGGCTAAGTCGATGCAGGCTATGGCTACCACGTCGGCAAGAATATCGACGGGGGCAGCATGAAGCTACGGACGGCTGCATTGGCGGTTAAGCCGGGAATGGTGGTGCTTGCCCTGGAACTCATACCATTTCATCCATTGATTGGATCTATGACTGGGCTAAATGCTGCAGCAACGGCCACTATGGACAAAAACTTTTTCATTCGGGCGTTCCTTTCCAGAACTCGATTTCAACATTTCCCAGGACGGGATCATGCCGCCTCATCCGACTGCTGCCGGTTCCAAAGCTGCACATAACGGCTGTCCTGTGCCAATAGATCACTATGGGTACCCTGTTCAACGACTTTGCCATCGTCCAGCACAATGATGTGATCGGCATCGGCAATGGTGCTGAGCCGGTGCGCGATGGTCAGCACCGTGCGCCCCTGTCCCGCGTATGCAAGGGCAGATTGGATCTCCGCCTCTGTTTGGCTGTCCAGCGCGCTGGTTGCCTCATCCAGCAGCAGGATTGGCGGGTCCTTGAGCAATGTACGCGCGATCCCGACCCGTTGTTTTTCCCCACCGGACAGCCTTAGCCCGCGTTCGCCGACAATCGTGTCATAACCTTCGGGCAGTCCGGCAATAAAGTCGTGGATCTGCGCGGCACGCGCCGCGTGTTCGATCTCGTCCTGACTGGCCCCGTCCCGGCCGTATCCGATATTGTACCGGATGGTGTTATTGAACAGCCCGGTATCCTGTGGGACCAGTCCAACGGCGGCGTGCAGGCTGTCCAGGGTGATGTCGCGTACATCCTGCCCGTCAATGCGCAACGCGCCTTGGGTCACATCGTAAAACCTGAACAACAGCCGACCGATGGTTGATTTGCCAGCCCCCGTCGCCCCGACAATCGCCACGTTTTGCCCTGCCCTGGCCCGCAGGCTGACGCCTTTCAGGATTTCGCGGTTGTGTTCGTACCCAAACCACACATTGTCGAATTCGATCATTCCGCCCGTCACAGCCAAAGGGTGGGCATCGGGGTGTTGGACAATTTCCGGGACGTCGTCCAGCAGATCGAACATCTGACCCATATCCACCAGCGATTGCCGGATTTCCCGATAGACGAAGCCCAGAAAATTCAATGGGGCGATAATCTGCAACATATAGGCATTGACCATCACGAAATCGCCCACAGTGTATGTTCCCGCCGCCACACCAGTTGCAGCCATGGCCATAACCGTGACCAGCCCAACATTCATAATGATCGCCTGACCCGCATTGAGGGCACCCAGCGAATAGGCGGTACGCAAGGCAGCCTGTTCATAGCCTGCCATTGCGCTGTCATACTGGTTGGCTTCGCGATCTTCGGCGCAAAAATATTTGACTTCCTCAAAATTAAGCAAGCTGTCGATGGCGCGCTGATTCGCCTCATTATCCTGATCATTCATGACCTTGCGGATGCGCACCCGCCATTCGGTGACGGTAAAGGTTAACCAGACATAGGCAACCATGGTGACGGCCACGACCAACAGGTATCGCCAATCGAACACGGTCACCAGAATGGCGCATATCAGGGCAAGTTCCAATGCCAGGGGGCCGATGGAAAACAGCAGAAAGCGCAACAGAAACGCGACGCCTTTGACCCCACGATCCATGATCCGGCTCAGCGCGCCGGTCTGTCGGGTCACGTGATAGCGCAGGCTGAGGGCATGGATGTGTCGAAAGGTTTCCAGTGCCAAACGCCGCAGCGCCCGCTGGCTCACCCGGGCAAAAAGCACATCGCGCAGCTGTTCAAAGGCGACACCCAAAAGACGGCTCATCCCATAGGCGATGGTCAGCCCAACTGCACCCAGGGCCAGGGTTGGTACGCCCTCGCTCGCCAAGGTATCAACCGCGTTTTTATAAAATAGCGGCGTTACCACCGCGACCATTTTGGCTGTGATCAGGGCCAACATGGCAAATACAACGCGGTATTTCAGGGTGGTTTCGCCATTCGGCCACAGATACGGCAGCACGCGTCGCATCGTTCGCAGACCGGATTTTCGTTCGACGGCGGCAATGTCTTGGTCAGTGGTGGAATCGGTCATCGCAGCGCGTTCCGTATAGCTCCTGTGTCAACCCAGCTGGCCAGGAGGCCCCGGTCCGCAGAGCCAGGACCAATCCCCGGATTATTCCGGAATGGCAAATACCTGGCCGGGATAGATCAGATCTGGATCGCGGATCTGGTTTTGGTTCGCTTCAAACACGCGGACGTAAAGTATGCCTTCGCCATACCGGTCGCGCGAAATGGCCCACAGGGTGTCGCCCTTCTGCACCGTCACTGCACGAATAAGGGCCGAACGGTTGTCGTCCGCTATGGCCTCTGCCAGTTTTGCAGGGTCTTCGCGTTGGAAGGGTGTTTCCAGGCGGCTGACCGTGCGGCCCGCCGAGTCCAGCGCATCCAGGCGCAGCGCATAGACCCCCGGTTCAATCCCGTTGATCATACCGCGCCAGCGGCCACCATCGTCCGAATCAATATCCGCCACCAGTTCGTTGTTGAGATAGACCCGCACCGTGGTGTCAGCCACTGCCCGACCTGCAAGCTGGACCTCACCTAGCTCGGAATAGCTGATCGTGTCCAGCACCAACTGATCCAAGGCTACGGGCCAGTCTTTTGTTGCCGACTGCAAGAGTTCAACACCGCCCTTGGTTGACCGCAACACAGCCACTGGTACCGACGGTTGGCGGGGGTTGGGGGCTCCCGCTATCGGTGCTATCGGGGTCGATGCAACGACTATGGGGATTCCGGGCGTGTCGAGCGCAGTTGACGCTGGGCTGGGTACGGGCTGGGGTAACTTGGCAACAATGAGTCCCGGCCCGGGCTCAGCAGGTGGGTTGGTGATATCCTCTATCGATGGAGCGGGCATGACATGGGAGACCGTCACATCTGCCGCCTCGCCCTCAACCGATATTGCGGGAATGCTATCCGTGTGGTCCACGGACGCGAGTTCCGTCGGGTCCCGTGTGGGGGGCTCGAACGCCTTCACTTTGGGCTCAACCGACGCCTCTGGAATGCCGCCCGTCACATTGACCGAAGCCAATTCGGTAGGCGGCTCGACGGGTGCGGACGGGACGCTGTCGGTTACGCCTGGGGGCGAATCCTCCCTGGTCACGGGTTCGCTGGTCGGTGCGGATGGAATGCGCTCTGTCACATCGACATTGGCTAATTCTTTGGTGGGTGCTGGCGTGTCCGTCTTTATAGCGGCGGCAGGAATGCTGTCGGTGACATCGACCGGCACGGCCTCGCGCGGGGTTGCGGGGGTCGGGTCAGCTTCAGTGCGTTCGGAAACGACCGGTTCGGACTCCGCCGGGACGGGATCGTCAACCGGGGTGGATTCCGGCTCTGTATCTGCTTTGGCTACCTGAACCGAAACCGGTGCCAGAATGATGTCTTCCTCGGACAGGACCACCACGTCACCCAAAGTTGCGCGCAGCGACAGCTGGCGTGGGTACGGGCTGGGCTCAAGCTTCAGGAACATGACAAATTCACCGAACCGGTCAATTATCGCTTTTTCAAAGGGTTCTTCGTCCAATAGCAGGACCAAGTCGGCACCTGCCGGACCGCTGCCCGCCACTAGCGTGGTGCCATCTGCCTCGGCTCGGACAACGTTAAACCGCAGCGGGTCTAACGGCGCGGGTTCCGGTTCGGGCTGGACCACAACGAGCTCGGGCGTTGGATCCGGTTCCATCAACGGTTCAGGCAAGGCCGTCTCAGTCGTTTCAGCCAGCTGTTCTGTTGTTGGTGCAGGTACAGGTCCCGACGGAGCACTGGACATCTCGATCACCGGATCCGGGGCGGATTCAGGCGCAGGCGTCAGTAAACCGGATGCGTACAAACCTCCTACAACAACAGCCACACCGACAGAGACTGTCGCCACGGCTCTCGCCGTTTGCAAATCGAACAGACCAGACTGCACCGCCATTTTTTCTTCTTTAACCCCATACCACGATGGTTGAGCCATCCTAGCAAGCGCGCTATCTGGGATCAGATTTAGATAGCGTAGCATAGCGTACCACTGAAAGGGCTGACCATGACTGATAAATCCGTTTATGTGTATTGCAGTTCTCGGTCGGGGGCAATACCTGCATATAAAGAAGAGGCTGAAAAACTTGGTAAAGCCATAGCGTTAGAAGGCTGGCGATTGGTCTATGGTGCGGGGGACGTGGGCCTTATGGGGGCGACCACCCGCACCGTCCAAGCCGCAGATGGCGATACATTCGGGGCGGTCCCGACCCATTTAGTGGCCTGGGAGGCGGGTAAACCGATCTGACGAAATAATCTGACGAAATAAGTCGTTATCGAAACAATGCACGAGCGTAAAAAGTAATGTTCATGAATGCGTATGCCATTGTTGTGTTGCCAGGCGGTGCCGGATCGTTGAATGAGTTTTTCGAGGTCCTGACCTGGAGCCAGTTGGGGCTGCACCAAAAACCATTTTGGTCATGAATACCGCTGGGTATTGGACTCATTGCTGCGACTGATCGACTAGTAATCAGTTAGGTAATCAATCAGGTTTTTGTCATTCAATCGCTGCGATTCTGTTTCAGATTGTGGGTATGCCCGATGAAGCAACGGCGGACCTGCGCGCACGATGACACGCCCCGGGGGCCAGTGTTCAATCCATACCATTGCCGATAGCTGATTTGGGCGCATCGTCAGACTGGCATCAGAGATTTCATATCCAAGCGATGGATTATACACTACAATGTCGCATTGTGTGATGTCACTCGCACGACAAACCCGGTGGTGCAACAATACACAGCCGGATTTTGAGGCGATATGATCTCACAGGTGCCATGGCCGTCCGCCATGGCAAGAACCGATCTGCGCCCGCCAGATCAGCTTGTACGGGGTGTTATGGTGGTGGCGGGCGATTGGATCCCGGGACGGTCGTCGGGACCCGGATAGAAAGGCAGATGTCATCATGTCTCGTACCCATAGATTGACACACAACAGCGCAAGCGGGAATCCCGGGTCAGGCCGTGAACTCTAAGGTCAGTTGGCATTAATACTGAGCGTTCAACAACGAATGGGGGCATTCCCCGCTGCATCCGGAGAGAGTTCCCGGAACTGCCCTGGGCGCTATTGGGGTGCAGGTTTTGGGCGCGTGGGTATTGTTCGACCAGGTCCGGCAATATCCCTGGCGATATCATACTTCCGTATCGGGAGTTTCCTTCCAAACGCGATGCTACCGACACCAGCCGGTAGTGGTTCAGTCGCACCTATTATTTGGACGTCTTTTTTCTCAAGAGTGCGTGGAAATTGCATCATCTTCTGTGGTAAAAAACTCCCCTCGTTTGTCACTCAAGAATCAACCGTGCGCGTAAAACACTAACTTGGATAGGTTCATTTGATCGCAATGCGGCTTTTCGGGGCTTTTCCAACTGCGTTCCAAAAACCAGTTTGCTACAGTCATAGCCTTGTTTGGGTGGAAAACCTGTGTCATAGTCCTAACGATTTAGGTCCGTTGGGCATTTCTGGCCTTGCAGGCCCCTTGACATGTTTGATATGCTAACTCTCCGTGATCGGATACCATTTTAATGTATTACGAAAGCAGTTAAGTATATCAGGCGGGATTTCAAACTGAGGCACCACAGATATGGCTCTATGGGTATTCGGCTATGGGTCGCTGTTATGGAACCCGGGTTTTGATGTGGCGGAACAGCATGTAGCGACTTTGGCGGGGTATCGTAGATCATTTTGTATGCGATCTATTCATCATCGCGGCACATTGGATCAACCTGGTCTGGTGCTGGCGCTGGATCCGTCGCCGGGGGCCAGTTGCAGCGGTCTGTCTCTGCGCGCTGCATCAGGCACGGAAGACGCAACATTGGCGATGCTGCGCGAAAGGGAACTGATCTCTTCAGCCTATGTGGAACGTGTGCTGACCCTGGATCTGGCACCCGGTGAACAGGTCGAAGCGGTGGTGTATGTTGTGGACACGACTTGCGCGCAATACTGTGGTGGGCTGAACCTGGAAGAACAGGCACAAGTAATCGCCTCAGCGGTTGGCGGACGAGGGCCTAACCCGGAATACCTTTATAATACTGCTACCCGTTTGACCGAGATTGGTTTGAGCGACCCGGATTTAGACTGGTTGACCCACCGCGTGCGCGTTTTGGCCGGATAAACCCTTGCCACTATTTTGGTTTTGCAAATAACATTCAACTTAAGAGCAGGCGATGTCTGGGGACGAAAGGCGTATGGCGCAAGCCGGGCACGAAACACGGCCGCATTTCTCGCAACCCCTGCGCCCTATTTTGATGATGGTCACAGTGTTGATCCTCAGCGGCGTTGGGGTGTTTTTCGCGTTGCCGCGTGTTCTGCCTGTGTTCGCGGCGAACCCGTATCTGAACGGGTTCATCGGCTTTGTTTTTTTAATTGGTGTCGTAACCTGTTTCTGGCAGGTTTTGACGATGATCGGGTCGGTCCGTTGGATTGAGCGCTTTGCGGCTGAGGAGTTTGACGATTCTCGCAAGCCACCGCAATTGCTGGCTCCGCTGGCATCTCTGCTGCGGTCACGTGGGGCACGGATGCAGCTGAACGCAATTTCGAACCGGTCGCTCTTGGATTCGGTGGCCACACGGATCGATGAGCAGCGCGAGATTACCCGCTATATCGTCAGTTTGCTGATTTTCCTGGGTCTGTTGGGCACTTTCTATGGTCTCGCAACCACTGTGCCCGCGGTGGTCGACACCATTCGCAGCCTTGCACCCCGGGAGGGTGAAGAAGGCGTTGCCGTATTCAACCGCCTGATGACCGGCCTGGAATCCCAATTGGGTGGGATGGGCATTGCCTTTGCCTCTTCGCTGTTGGGTCTTGCCGGGTCGCTGATCGTGGGGTTGTTGGAGCTCTTTTCGGGACATGGCCAAAACCGGTTCTATCGCGAATTGGAAGAATGGTTATCGTCAATCACGCGGGTCACCTTCTCCTCGGGCGAAGATGGCAATAACGATATCGACGTGGTGAGCGGTGTTCTGGATCACATGGCTGAACAAATGGAATCGTTGCAACAGATGTTCACCCAATCCGATATCAGCCGCGCGATGGTGGATGAACGGCTGGGCGATCTGGCCGATTCGATCCAGGCGATGACACAGCGGCTGGATCGTGGGGACACCGCCGCTGCCGCGCTGGACCGGATTGCGATTGGTCAGGAACAGCTGATCGATGTCCTGCGCAACAAGGAGGCAAGCGATGGCTTGGACGCGGAAAGCCGAATGCGGCTGCGATCCATCGATGTCCAGATGCTGCGCATTTTGGAAGAGATTTCGGCGGGGCGTCAGGAGAGCGTAGCCGAATTTCGCAAGAGCATCGATGCCCTGTTCAGAGCTTTGTCGCGGCCAAAGCCCAAAACCAAAACTACTGATCGTCCAGTGGATGGAGACCCGCGCGCGCCACACAAGGCCAAGATCGGATCCAGACGGGACCGGAACGAGATCTGATCCATGACCTTGTCGCGTCGTACTGGTCAACGGTTGCAAGGTTCGATCTGGCCGGGCTTTGTCGATGCGATGACCGGTCTATTGCTGGTGCTGATGTTCGTATTGACCATCTTTATGGTGGTCCAGTTTGTGTTACGCGAAACCATTACTGGTCAGGAAACCGAATTGAATGCTTTATCTGCCAGGTTTGCGACATTGGCCCGGGCTTTGAGCTTGGAAGAAGGCCGCTCGAATCAGTTGGAGGCGCGGATCGGTGCGCTGAATTCGACGTTGAATGACGCCTATTCCGAACTGGAAAAAGCACAGGCGGAATTAGTCTCGCAAAGCGCGTTGATTGCGTCGCTGACATCAGAACGGGCCGCACAGGATGCGACGCTAGCCGAGGCGCAGAACAGGATTTCAGGTTTCGAAGCGCAGGTTGCCACCTTATTGGCGAATCAGGCTCGGGCGAATGGACAGATCGCCCTCTTACAGACCGAGAGGGATCAACTGGCTCTGGACCAGGCGTCGCTTTTGTCTGAACAAAAGCGATTGAACCTGGCTCTGGCACAAAGCCGTACCGAAATAGATGCCCAAACCGAAGCCGCCCGGTTGGCAGCCGCCCAGCACGAGGCGATGGAAGCTCTGATTGCCGATTTGCAATCCCAGGGCGCAACCCTGACGGCCCGGACCGAAGATCTTCAGGACCGGCTGACCGCCGAGGAAACCGCGCGATTGACTGAGGCGGCCGCGGCCGCTGCGCTGCGCAAACGTTTGGAGGACGCGGATGCAGAACTGACTGCAATGACACTGGCCCTGGAGGCACAGCGTCAAGAGGCTGAGGATACGCTGACATTGCTGGCGGCGGCCCGCGCGGCGCGGGATGATCTGGACGAACGGCTGGCCGCTGCGCTGGGTTCGTTCCAGAACGCCCAGGCGCGGGCGGCGGAACGGGACGCGCTGGCAGAACGGCTGACCGTTGTGTTGGCGCAGATGGAGGTCACCCGGTCCACCAATGAACAAACGATCAGTGCCCTGCGCGCTGATCTCAGCCGTTCGCTGGCGGATGCCGAGGCTGTCCGCCAGTCGCTGCAGAACCAGTTGGAACTGGCCCGCAGCGAAGCAGTCGAGGCGCGTGACCGGTTAGAAGCCGCTCTGGCACAGGCGCAGGCCCTGAATGCTCAATCCCAGTCCGAGTTTGCGGCGGAGCTGGCGCAAATTCAGGATGAAAACGCCACTGCCCGCCGGGCACTGGAAACGGAACTTGCCATGGCTCAGCGCAGTGCAGCGGATGCCCAGGCGGTTTTGCACGCACAGCTTGATACGCTGCGCCGTGATACTGACCAGACGATTGGACAATTGCGGGCAGAGCTGGCTCAGGCCCGGTCGGCCTTGGCCGAGGCGCGCGCACAAAGCGCGACCACAGCAGAAGACCGCGCCAATGTCGAGGCACGTTTGCTGCGGGCGTTGGAATCGCTGGAACGCGCCCAAGCCGCCGCAAAGGACCAAGAATTGCTGCGGTCCCGGTTGCAGGCCGCGTTGGCTGCCCAGACCTTAGCTGAGGCTGAGGCCACCGAACAATTGACCATCGCTGAACAGCGGGCGGCCTTGCTGACCGTGGCGAACCGTGAACTATCCAAGGAAGAGGCCGTATCCGCCGAGGCGCAGCGCGAAGTAGCGTTGTTGAATCAACAGGTTGGGGCCTTGCGGACGCAGCTGAACGAGTTGCAGGCACTACTGGGGGAGGCGCGTGATCGGGATGCAGAGGCGCAAATACAGCTGGAATCGCTGGGGTCCGAGTTGAACACCGCACTGGCCCGCGTTGCCACCGAAGAACACCGCCGTCGCCAATTGGAAGAGGCCGAACGCAAGCGGCTGGAAGCAGAAGCTGCAGCCCTGGCCGCAGAGGCGCAGGATCTGAAAAAATATCGGTCCGAATTCTTTGGCCGCCTGCGCGATGTTCTGGGTGCGCAGGAAGGCGTACGGATTGTCGGCGACCGTTTTGTGTTTTCGTCCGAGGTATTGTTCTCGCCTGGTGATGCCGAGCTTTCCGAAGCTGGTAAACAGGAAATCGACAAGATTGCCGACATACTTCGGGATATCGATGACGATATCCCGAAAGGCATCGACTGGGTTCTGCAAGTCGACGGGCATACCGATAACGTTCCCCTTTCGGGCAGCGGCCGGTTCCTCGACAACTGGGAACTCAGCCAGGCGCGGGCTTTGTCGGTCGTGCGCTACATGATTAATTTCCTAGGCCTGCCTCCGGAAAGGTTGTCTGCCAATGGTTTTGGACAGTTTCAACCGGTGAATACGGAAGATACACTCGAGGCCCGGGCGCAAAACCGCCGGATTGAGTTGAAATTTACCGAAAAGTAGCGGTTATTCGCGAGAGATTGACGTCTTGCGCGTCTCCAACAGCACACCGTCGCGGGTCAGTGTCGCTGTGGCGTCATACCGGCCGACTGGCCAATGATCCCCGCGCCGCTGTCGTCCTGTGGCACGAAAATACAGCGCCTGGTTGCGATCCAGCTTGATGGTCCGGTCGATCACCGGTCCGGTCGGTCCGTCGATCACCAGATGCAATACGTCGCCGGTCCGCGCCCCAAAGCCAAGGACCCAAACGACCAGTGCGGGCGCATCGGACCTTAGAGTGCTAATGTGCGCTGTGCCCAGCTTGACGGCGGCGTATTCGGGGATTGCGGCCGAAAATCCCATAGTTAACAGCCCACCCGGGCGATAGGTGATCTCGGGCTGCCACATGGGGCTGTCCGGCCCGCATTTGGCCCGATTTTGGGGGTCGAACGGGTCAATTATCGCCCCATCCCGCCGTAGGGAGAGGTGCATATGGGGGAATTCCGTGGCCCCGGAATATCCAACCTGCCCAAGCACATCTCCTGCCTGCACCTGGTCGCCGCGCGTGACAGTGATCGATTCGCGTTTCAGATGGCAGTACTGGCTTTCCCAGCCTTCTTTGTGGCGAATTACTACCCCATTGCCGCAATCCTGCCCCTCGGGCATGCCTTCACGGCCCGTATCCGGGACGCCGTCGCGCAAACGAACCACTTGGCCGGGTGCTGCCGCGAGCACCGCCACCCCGCGTTCCATCGCCGCCAGGCTGGGCAGGGCGAAATCGGTGCCTTTGTGCCCGTCATAGCTCAGCCCACCACAAGCAAAATCGTATGATCCCGGGCCGGGGTCGCGGTCGACATATTGCTGAATATAGCAGGTTTTGTTTAACGTGCAGTCGAGTGGAAACGTCAGGAAAAAGTCATGTGCCGCAGCTGGGGCGGCAAGCGATATCAGGCCAACGACAAAAGCTGTTCGCATCAATCTGCGGTCAGCAAGGGCGGTTTGTCCCCTGACAGACGTAGGTTGCCGGGACCTTCGATGGTCAAATCAATTTCGCCATCCTTGATACCGATTTTGACGACACCGCCTTTGGCGAGCTTGCCGAATAGCAGCTCTTCGGCAAGCGGTTTTTTTATGTGCTCCTGAATCACACGGCCGAGCGGACGCGCGCCCATCTTGTCGTCATAGCCCTTGTCGGCCAGCCATTCGGCGGCGGGCTTGGTCAGTGCAATGGATACGCCCTGATCCATCAACTGCGCCTCAAGCTGCAGCACGAATTTCTCGACCACCTGCAGGATCACCTCTTTGGACAGCGGTGCAAACGATATGACAGCATCCAGACGGTTGCGGAATTCCGGTGTGAATGCGCGTTCGATGGCGGCGATATCTTCGCCCTCGCGCCGGTTCCGGCCAAATCCGACGGCCGCCCTGGCCTGTTCTGCGGCACCCGCGTTGGAGGTCATGATCAGAACGACATTGCGGAAATCCACCGTCCGACCGTTATGATCGGTTAGTTTGCCGTGATCCATGACCTGCAACAGGATGTTGTAGACATCCGGATGGGCCTTTTCCATTTCATCCAGCAGCAGCACACAATGCGGATGCTGGTCCACCCCATCGGTCAGCATGCCACCTTGATCGAACCCGACATAGCCTGGAGGTGCGCCAATCAGGCGGCTGACCGCGTGCTTTTCCATGTATTCCGACATGTCAAACCGCAGCAGCTCCACACCCAGAGTATTTGCCAGTTGTTTGGCAACCTCGGTTTTACCCACACCCGTTGGACCGGCAAACAGATAGTTGCCGATGGGTTTTTCCGGTTCACGCAGACCTGCACGGGCCAATTTGATGGCACTTGACAGCGACTCGATCGCTTTGTCCTGACCAAAGACCACGCGCTTTAGCGAGGCCTTGAGATATTTCAGAACCTCGGCGTCATCCTTGCTGACATTCTTGGGCGGTATGCGGGCTATTTTGGCGACCACGGTCTCGATCTCTTTGACACCAATTGTCTTGCGACGCCTGCTTCTCACGACCAGATGCTGCGCGGCACCGGCCTCATCAATGACATCGATGGCCTTGTCCGGCAGTTTCCGGTCATTAATGTAACGCGCCGACAGTCCCACTGCGGTTTTGATCGCATCAGAGGTGTATTTGACGCTGTGATGTTCCTCAAAATAAGGTTTCAACCCTTTCAGGATTTTCACGCTATCCTCGACCGACGGTTCGTTTACGTCAATCTTCTGGAAGCGGCGGCTCAGCGCGCGGTCCTTTTCGAAATGCTGGCGGAATTCTTTGTAAGTGGTTGACCCCATAGTGCGCAGTTTGCCGCCTTGCAGGGCGGGTTTCAGCAGATTAGACGCATCCATCGCTCCGCCCGATGTGGCACCGGCACCAATGACAGTGTGAATTTCATCAATGAACAGAACCGCGTCCGGATGTTTTTCCAATTCGGTGATCACGGCTTTCAACCGCTCTTCGAAATCGCCACGGTATCGGGTGCCGGCTAGCAGGGCACCCATGTCTAACGAATAGATTGTGGTATTCTGCAAAACTTCCGGTGTCTCACCGGCCACAATCCTGCGCGCCAGACCTTCGGCAATAGCGGTCTTGCCAACGCCTGGATCTCCGACCAATAACGGGTTGTTTTTGCGGCGGCGGCACAGGACCTGGATACAGCGTTCAACCTCCAGATCACGACCGATCAGAGGGTCAATATCGCCACTACGCGATTTGCTATTCAGATCGACGCAATATTTCGTTAACGCGCACGCTTGCTTCTCGCCTTCGGATGGTGCCTGTTGTGGCTCATCTTCTGATTCATTTGATCCCGTTACCGGGCGGCTTTCCCCAAACGCGGGGTCCTTGGCCACGCCGTGCGCGATAAAATTCACCGCGTCGTACCGGGTCATATTCTGTTGCTGCAGGAAATAGGCGGCGTTCGATTCGCGTTCGGCAAAAATGGCGACCAGAACGTTGGCACCGGTCACCTCGGTCCGACCCGACGACTGGACATGGATGACGGCACGCTGGATCACACGTTGGAATGCGGCTGTGGGCACTGCTTCGGACCCGTCGACATCGGTAACCAGATTGGCCAGATCCTCATCTATAAACTCGATCAGTGTACCGCGAAGATCGTCCACATCCACACCGCAGGCCCGCATGACACGTATCGCGTCGGGTTCATCCAACAGTGCCAGTAAAAGGTGTTCTAGCGTCGCGAATTCATGCCGCCGTTCATTGGCTAGGGCCAGGGCGGAATGAATTGCCTGCTCAAGTGTCGTGGAGAATGAAGGCAAGTGGGCACTCCTCTTGTCTGGATCGGGAGGGGAACGTTTTTGCAGCCTGTCCCCGGGACCAACCATGCTCTCATTAGGATTCAGAATTTGGTCGATCACCAACCGGATTCAAGTTTTTTCTTTCACGTGGCAATCACATTTCACCGCATCTGTGCGATATTGTTCGCTTTCGGTGTGTCAAAAGCTGTCTTTCCGTCTCCGTATCTCGGCAAAGACCTCGGCATCCCGGGCACACGTCATTCCAATCGCGGATTTAACCGATGGCTGGCTTGCACGCAGAAAAGGATTTGTTGATTTGTTGCCAATTCAACGGCCATCGTGCTGGGCACCGTTGCCTGACCTTCGGACCGTTGTGCGGTGACCTCCGCAATACGCGATAAAAGGTCGGGATTGTGGGGTTCAATGGTCTGCGCGAATTTGGCGTTCGCGATGGTGTATTCGTGCCCTGAATAGACCATCGTATCGCCGGGCAGGGCGGCCAATTTTTGCAGACTGTCCCACATCATGTGCATGGTACCTTCGAACACGCGGCCACACCCCATTGCCATCAGGCTGTCGGCGGTAAAGGCCGCTTGGCTCTCGTCAAAGTAAAACGCGATATGGCCAATCGTATGCCCCGACACATCTATAACCGTGCCGGTTTGCCCACCTATGGTGACCGTGTCGCCCTCAGCCACAGCCAGATCTAGGGGCGGTAGGCGGTGGGCATCCTTTGCGTGGCCAATTACCTGGGCCGGATGCTGTTTCAGGATATCTCCAAGCCCCATCACATGATCCTCGTGGTGATGCGTGATCAGAACATCCGACAGACGCCAGCCGCGCACAGTCAGTGCCGCCAAAATCGGCACTGACTCGGGGGCATCGATCAAGGCGGTGGCTTTTGTATCCGGGTCGTGTGCTAGATAAGCGTAATTGTCGGACAGGCAGGGAACAGTTACGATCTCAAGAGGCATGATGTTTTACCTTTTCATTGCTATACTCCAGCCCAACTTGACGTATCATATGGCCGATAGCAATGTATCTTGATGTGCATGATCTCCGAAACTTTTATTACCGCAGCACGCTGGGTCGGGCGGTACAGGCGTCGATACGGGAAAAGCTGTTGCAATTGTGGCCCGAGGCCAAGGGACAGACTGTGGTTGGGTTTGGATTTGCGGTGCCGCTGTTGCGGCCCTATCTGGCGGATGCCCGTCGGGTTATTGCATTGATGCCCGGGCCGCAGGGCGTGATGCCCTGGCCCGCCGGGATGCCGAATGTCTCCGTTTTGGTTGAGGAAACATCTTGGCCATTGGAAACCGGGCATGTGGATAAGTTGGTGCTGTTGCACGGGCTGGAAACCTCGGAACGCCCATCAGATGTGCTGGACGAATGCGCCCGGGTGCTTGGCCCCGGTGGCAAGGTTGTCTTTATCGTGCCGAACCGCGCCGGGTTATGGTCACGCAGTGATCGTACACCGTTTGGATATGGCCGTCCCTACACCCTTGGTCAGTTGGAAATCCAGGTGCGCAAGCACAGGTTCATGCCTGAACGACATCATACCGCGTTGCATCTTTTGCCATCGAAACGGCGGTTCTGGTTGAAATCCGGAAGCATGATTGAACGTTTGGGCGCGTTCAGCCCTACATCGTGGTCGGGTGGCGTTTTTGTTCTAGAGGCCTCAAAACGTGTACAACCTGCCCGCGGAACGCCTGTGAAAGAGGCGGAACGCAGATCGCTGCGCGTGTTGGAAGGCATGACCGAGCCGGTGGCCAAGCCCGTTTGATGTCCCGGCACAGGCACCGCCAGGATGTCGTGCGAATACCCAGAAGCTCTATTGTTCGTGAATCTGTTGCATGAACAAGGCGTCGCAGGTTCGCCAAGTACCGAAAATTACGCGATTTTGGCGTTTCAGTTACTTAAACATACTATGTTGCGAGATGGGGGCAGCTTTGCTAGAATCATGCTGATTTTGGCGGCTAGGCATTAAGGTTTGGTCGTTACACACCCCCGGATACGTAACATACTAAGACGGGTTCGGGGCCAAGACATCGGAAAGGTAGACGTGTCCGAAATAGCTTCAATCTCAGGCAGAATCGCTGAACGCTATGCCACGGCAATCTTCGGCATCGCACAAGAAAAAAACAATCTGGAAAAGCTGGAAACGGGTGTCGATGATCTGTCAATCACGCTTTCGGAAAGTACTGAATTGATGGCGTTGACCCAGTCCCCGATTGTCCCGCGTGCCGAGCAAGGTGCAGCAATTACCGAATTGGCTACAAGAATGGCACTGCCGCAGGTTCTTATCCGGGGTCTGGGCCTTATGGCAGCAAAGCGGCGCCTGTTCGTTTTGCCCCAGTTGCTGCAAGCTCTGAAAAAGATGCTGGCAGAAACGCGGGACGAAATCACTGCTGAGGTGACCAGTGCCACGCCGCTGAATGAGGAACAATCTGCCAAGCTGGCGGAGACGTTAAAAGCCCGGATGGGCAAGGACGTTATTGTTAAAGCGACTGTCGATAAAGACTTGATTGGCGGTTTGATTGTC
The DNA here is from genome assembly GCA_014623385.1 of Paracoccaceae bacterium. Taxonomy (GTDB): domain Bacteria; phylum Pseudomonadota; class Alphaproteobacteria; order Rhodobacterales; family Rhodobacteraceae; genus JACOMT01. Next base: position 14,374 of record JACOMT010000014.1, on the reverse strand, counting down.
AAAGTGGGTCCAAAAATGATCAATACTTCGATCCACTCTCGACTCAGCTCTCTCCAGAATGCAATGAAAGAGGTCGGATGAATGGGTATCCAAGCAGCGGAGATTTCCGCGATACTGAAAGACCAGATCAAGAACTTTGGCCAAGAGGCCGAAGTGTCGGAAATCGGTCGCGTGCTGAGCGTTGGTGACGGGATTGCCCATGTCTATGGACTGGACAACGTGCAAGCCGGTGAGATGGTTGAATTTCCGGGCAGCATCATGGGGATGGCGCTGAACCTGGAAAGCGATAATGTCGGCATTGTAATCTTTGGTTCGGACCGCGACATTAAAGAAGGCGATACCGTCAAGCGCACTAATGCGATTGTGGACGTTCTGATCGGTGACGCACTGCTGGGCCGCGTTGTGGATGGTCTGGGCAACCCGGTTGACGGCAAAGGCCCAATCAACGCAGCGACCCGCGGTATTGCAGATGTCAAAGCACCGGGTATCATCCCGCGTAAATCGGTGCACGAGCCAATGGCAACCGGTCTGAAATCGGTCGACGCGATGATCCCGATTGGCCGTGGCCAGCGCGAGCTAATCATCGGTGACCGCCAGACCGGTAAAACTGCTGTGGCACTAGACACCATACTGAACCAGAAGATCTATAACGAAGCCGCTGGCGATGATGAGAGCAAGAAACTCTACTGTATCTACGTCGCTGTCGGTCAAAAACGGTCGACTGTGGCCCAGCTGGTGAAAAAGCTGGAGGAAACCGGTGCGATTGACTATTCGATCGTGGTTGCTGCAACCGCGTCGGAACCAGCGCCGATGCAGTACCTAGCGCCCTACACCGCGACCGCGATGGCGGAGTATTTTCGCGACAACGGTCGCCACGCGCTGATCATCTATGACGATCTGTCGAAGCAAGCGGTTGCCTATCGCCAGATGTCGCTGCTGCTGCGCCGCCCGCCGGGTCGCGAAGCCTATCCGGGTGACGTTTTCTACCTGCATTCGCGCTTGCTGGAACGTTCGGCGAAAATGGGCGATGATCATGGTGCGGGCTCGCTGACGGCATTACCAGTCGTCGAAACGCAAGGCGGCGACGTGTCGGCCTTTATTCCGACCAACGTTATTTCGATCACCGACGGCCAGATATTCCTGGAAACGGAACTCTTCTACCAAGGCATACGCCCGGCCGTGAACACCGGTCTGTCGGTGTCGCGTGTGGGCTCATCGGCGCAAACCAACGCGATGAAATCGGTCGCAGGTCCGGTGAAGCTGGAACTGGCGCAGTACCGTGAAATGGCGGCCTTTGCTCAGTTCGGCTCGGACCTGGATGCCGCGACCCAGCGCCTGCTGAACCGCGGCGCGCGCCTGACCGAACTGATGAAACAGCCACAGTATTCGCCGCTGACGAATGCGGAGATCGTCTGCGTTATATTTGCGGGTACCAACGGGTATCTGGACGACATCCCGGTGTCGGATGTAGGCCGCTACGAGGCGAGTCTGCTGAACCACCTGCGCACCAAGCATCAGGATCTCTTGGATTGGATCACAACCGAGGACCCGAAACTCAAAGACGCGGACGCGGATAGGGTAAAGACTGTGCTGGACGAATTCGCCGCTGACTTTGCGTAAGAGGGGAAGCGATAATGCCAAGTCTTAAGGACCTGAAACTCCGGATCGAGTCGGTCAAATCGACCCGCAAGATCACCAAGGCCATGCAGATGGTGGCCGCCGCAAAACTGCGGCGAGCACAGGAAGCGGCCGAGGAAGCGCGCCCATATGCGCAACGCTTCAACGCTTTGGTGGCGGGCTTGGCGGCATCGGTTGGCAGCAGCAATGGTGCGCCCAAATTGCTTAGCGGTACAGGCAGCGGTCAGGTGCAACTGCTGATCATAATGACCGGTGAACGCGGGCTGTGTGGTGGCTTTAACACCAACATCGCAAAACTGGCGCGCAAGTATGCCGACAGGCTGAAATCCGAAGGTAAAATTGTCAAAATCCTGACCGTGGGTAAAAAAGGCCGCGATCAGATGAAGCGGGATTTTGGTGATCTATTCGTTGGCCATGTTGACCTCAGTGAAGCAAAGTGCATAGGCTATGTGCACGCGCAAAAGATCGCACAGGATATCTTAACCCGGTTTGATGTTGCTGAATTCGACGTTGCGACGATCTTTTATTCCAAGTTTGTCAACGTGGTCAGCCAAGTACCTACCGCACAACAGGTCATCCCAGCCGTGTTTGAAGAAGTCGATGAGGTATCGAAGCGCTATGACTATGAGCCGGATGAAGAGGCCATTCTGGCCGATCTTCTGCCCAAGGGTGTCGCTACGGCGATTTTTTCGGCCCTGTTGGAAAACGGTGCATCCGAACAAGGTGCGCGGATGTCCGCGATGGACAATGCGACACGCAACGCAGGTGACATGATCGACAAGTTGACAATCCAGTACAATCGTTCGCGTCAAGCCGTGATCACCAACGAGCTGATTGAAATTATTTCGGGCGCGGAGGCGCTGTAGGAAATGGCAGAAAAGGATGCCTCCGATCTGGCCGTCATGACGTTTGAGATGCTCAAGCGCATTCAGCATGATGTCACCCACATCAAAGAGGATCTGCACAACGTGAAAGTGCGCCTGTCGTCGGTCGAGACGGGTATTGAGCGACTCAATGCGCGCATGGATACGGTCGACATGCAACTAACTCGGATCAAGCGTCGGCAGTGGTGGTGGTTTTGAGCGACTCAATGCGCGCATGGATACGTTCGACAAGCGACTAACTCGGATCGAGCATCGGCTCGATCTCACAGATACCGCGGCCCAATAGGCCAAAAGAAACGGAGAGAGCCAATGGCAAACGCAAAAGGCAAAATCACGCAGGTAATTGGTGCCGTGGTCGACGTTCAGTTCAATGACTGCCTGCCCCAAATTCTGAATGCCCTGGAAACGGACAACAACGGAAAAAAGCTGGTTCTAGAAGTTGCACAGCACCTGGGCGAAAACACCGTTCGCACCATCGCGATGGACGCAACCGAAGGTCTGGTTCGCGGTGGCGAAGTGACTGACATGGATGGTCCAATATCGATACCGGTTGGCAATGCAACGCTGGGCCGGATCATGAACGTGGTTGGTGAACCCATCGACGAAAAGGGCCCGGTTTTATCCGACGAAACCCGCCCGATCCACGCATCGGCACCCGATTTTGCCGAACAGGCGACGGAATCGGAGATCCTGGTAACCGGTATCAAGGTTGTGGACCTGCTGGCCCCGTACGCCAAGGGCGGTAAGATTGGCCTTTTCGGCGGTGCGGGCGTTGGCAAGACCGTTCTGATCATGGAACTGATCAACAACATTGCCAAGGTGCACTCGGGCTTTTCCGTGTTCGCCGGTGTGGGTGAACGGACGCGTGAAGGCAACGACCTTTATCACGAGATGATCGAATCCAAAGTGATCAAGCCGGACAATCTGCCGGAAAGCCAGGTGGCCCTGGTTTACGGTCAGATGAACGAACCTCCGGGCGCGCGCGCACGTGTGGCTCTGACCGGTCTGACACTGGCCGAACAGTTCCGTGACCAGTCCGGGACCGACGTTCTGTTCTTTGTCGATAACATCTTCCGCTTTACTCAAGCGGGTTCCGAAGTGTCCGCTCTGTTGGGTCGTATCCCGTCGGCGGTGGGCTATCAGCCGACACTTGCCACCGATATGGGCGCGATGCAGGAGCGCATCACCTCGACTAGGGCGGGCTCGATCACCTCGATCCAGGCGGTTTATGTCCCTGCGGACGACCTGACCGACCCGGCACCTGCCACTACTTTTGCTCATCTCGACGCGACCACCGTTCTGTCTCGTGCAATTTCGGAGCTGGGCATCTACCCGGCGGTGGACCCGCTGGACAGTTCATCGCGGATCCTGGATCCGGTGGTTGTGGGGGAAGAGCATTATCAAGTGGCGCGTGAGGTCCAAGGAATCTTGCAGCGCTACAAATCATTGCAAGACATCATCGCCATCCTCGGTATGGACGAACTGTCTGAAGAGGACAAGCTGACCGTATCCCGTGCTCGGAAAATTCAGCGCTTTCTGTCGCAGCCGTTCGACGTTGCGAAAGTGTTCACCGGTTCAGATGGTGTTCAGGTCCCGCTAGAAGACACCATCAAGTCGTTCAAGGCAGTTGCCGCCGGTGAATATGACCACCTGCCCGAGGCGGCATTCTACATGGTGGGCGGCATCAATGAGGTGATCGCCAAAGCCGGGCGTATGGCCGCTGAAGCGGCCTGAGGAGCAACCAAATGGCAGATACGATGCAGTTTGACCTTGTCAGCCCCGAGCGAAGCCTCGCTTCGCTTCGGGCTAGCGCGGTGCGAATCCCGGGTGCGGATGGCGACATGACGGCAATGCCGGACCATGCTCCGACCATCACTACCCTGCGCCCCGGTGTGCTGCGCGTCGAAGGGGTCGATGGCCCATCCGAATATGTGGTCACCGGCGGATTTGCCGAGCTGAATCCCGAAGGGATATCCGTGCTGACGGAAAAGGCGATCCCGGTTTCTGAAATGAGCCGAGATAAACTGGACGCGCTGATCGCTGACGCCCGGGCTGTGCTGGAACAGGCACAATCAGTCGGCACCATGGTGGACGCTGCCGCCAAGATGGTGGCAGATCTGGAAGCCTTGGGGTGACCGGGTGTCGCTATAAACCGAACACAAACCTTTAATAAAAACCGGTCTTTCTGTAAGTCGGTTTTGTTTTTGTCACGTTTTTAAATCAAATACCTCTGCGTGACAGGGTGATGTTCGGCGGAAGCTTTGATTTGGCCATTCTGCCCGATCCGCTGGCCCTACATCGGGCAAAGCGGTTTTGAATACGTGCTCGATACCCGGGCGGACAAAGGGGATTGCAAGCATCCGCGTATTCTGACTGGCTATGGGCGAGAGGATTGGGTCCTTTATGGACGTCGTTCCCGGACCAATCGCTCACATTCCACGCTTCTGTGCCCTGTAATTATTCTGCTACCGCGTACAGCGGTTCATAGATAGGGGTTAAGGTCGCCGTATCAAAAAGCGATGACACGGATGTGCCATTCCAGATGTTCAAAATCGCCTGTGCAAAGACCGGTGCCGTCGGCACAATCCGGATATTGTGTGTGTTCAGCACCTCCTCGGTCGGCTGGATGGAATCTGTGATTATAAGGGATTTCAGCGTGGAATTTGTCACACGTTCGACCGCGGGGCCGCTCAGTACCCCATGGCTGGTATAGGCGTGGACCTCTTTCGCACCGTGCTGAACCAGAACATTCGCAGACTTGCACAAGGTGACCGCCGTGTCGCACATATCGTCCACGATCATGCAGATCTTGCCCTCGACATTCCCGATCACGTTCATTCCGGTTACTTCGCCTGGCTTTCCACGGCGTTTGTCGATGATGGCCAGCGGTGCCTTGATCCGTTTGGCAAGCTCGCGCGCCCGTGCCACGCCGCCCGCATCGGGCGACACCACCATGATCTGGTCCAGATGAACGCCAAAATTCGCGCGCACGTCCAGCGCGAAAATAGGCGAGGCGTAAAGGTTGTCGACAGGGATGTCGAAAAAGCCCTGAATCTGCGCCGCGTGCAAGTCCATGGTCAGAATGCGTTCGACCCCGGCACCCACCAGCATATTCGCCACCAGCTTGGCGCTGATTGGCGTACGCGCCTTGGTACGGCGGTCTTGACGGGCATAGCCGAAATAAGGCAAAACGGCGGTGATCCGGGCGGCTGAACTGCGTCGCAATGCATCGGCGATGATCAGCAATTCCATCAGGTTGTCATTTGCTGGGTTTGAAGTCGGTTGCAGGATGAACATGTCCTCACCCCGTGCGTTTTCAAACACTTCCACGAAAATCTCGCCGTCGTTGAACTGTTCAACCCGAGCATCAACCAGCTTGGTGTGAACCCCGTGATGCGCTGTCATCCAATGACAGATCTCCTCGGCCAGTGGTCGGTTCGAGTTCCCCGATATCAATTTGGGTTCGTTCAGGTTGGTCATGTGCGACGTCCCCAGGTTGCAAAAGGCTTTTCGACAGATTCTCGATACTGATACCGCTTAGCACTGGCTTAAAGTTCGGCAAAAGATTGATCCGGAAGAAAATAGGCCATTTTGGGCATCCGTTACTACTTTAGCACGATTTTACCGTTTTCTCATCTGGCCGGTTGGCGGCTGGAAGAGACCGCCATGAAACACGCAGCGACGATTATATAAAGGCCGCTGAACACATATATATATCTTGTTTCGCCCGAACCCGGAGGAGGCACGCCCTACAGGGACCGGTCTGTATCACGTCAGCAATACTTCTTTACCGAAATTGAATTACAGTGGTACGCAAAGAAATCCGGTCTGCTGATGAATGTCAAGTCGGCGCGTTGGCCAATGGCTTTTGCGAGTGTGCCGGGCCGAAGAGAAGGGCAATGCAGAGGCTGCCGTTGTGTACGATTATCTGTTTGTTGGCCGACGAGTTTGATGCGGTGCTGGCAGATAGCTGTGAACATTGCCGAACGAAGAAGGAAGGTGTGAAATGTTCGCCAAATTATAAGAGTACATGTGTTACTAGCAGGTAAAAAATATCTGTTCCATCCCGGATGATCACATAACCTCTCGCCGGTCTGTGCTTTTCATGGCACGATCTGTTCTGGGGATTGTTCGGGAGGGAGAGAGGGAGGGAGTGCTGCAAATCAGGTTGCATAAGGAGGCAACGACGACACCCGGGATCGGGGCGGGCCGTTCAGGCAAGGCCGGAGCCAGCGTGGCATATGGCAGAGCACTACGGCATTTCAGGGCAAACAGTCTGAAAGTGGCGCAAGCATGCTCACCTGTCCAGGATTACAGCCACACTCCACACCGGCACATCCAGACGACGCCAACACCGGTTTGGCCTGTGGCGTTGCGCAAGGTGCTTTTCCCCGGTTTCATTGGACGATTTGTGGGCGGGTCATACGGGGAGTTCTCCAATCCAGAAGTTTCACGCGCCCGGGCTGGACCGTTGCCTGCACCGTCATGGTATGGGAAATCCGCGCGACTGACAGGTCAAAGCGCCCCGGCCCCAACACAGAGCGCCTTCCCTGCCGCAAAGGCAGAGGATGAACCACGTGGCCATGTGACCGTGCAAGCCGATGAGTGTTCATTTCGGGTCTTCAATGGCTAAAATAGCGGCCAACGCGCGGCGCGTTCCGCGCGAGCTGGAGCGGGCCTGTCCGATCTGCGCGGACAACGGCAAGGCGTTTACGGATCGGCTTTCGGCCTGCACAAGCGGGCCGCGACAGGGCCCAAGGGTACATGAGCTGACCGGCTGGGCATTGACCACCGACTACCCCCGCCGAAATCTCCCCGGACCAACGGCATGGCAGCACGCGAGGGTGGCCGTATCAGGGCGGTCCTGCAAAGCCATCGTCTCCAATCGGGCACGGCATTGGATATCACGCACCACCGCCATGTCTAGCTTTGCAACCTGCAGCTCCCCCAATCGTCCCCGGAAAGCAAAAGGCCATTGCAGACGATGCAGAACCGGTACAAACTCAGGCCGGAATGTCCAGAAAACAATCATATCACCTTCCGGGATGGGGACATCTAGGTCTTGTCTGATAAACAAATGTGGGGCATGTGATAGGGATGGTTCCCAAAATGGCATTTCTACTGAAATGAAGATAAAAACGGAATATCAAGATGAACACTTATAAGATTGCTGTTGCTGGTATTGGGTATGTTGGATTGTCTAACGCAGTTCTTTTGGCGCAAAAACATAAGGTTGTGGCGTTGGACATTGATGCTGGGCGCGTTGAGATGATCAACAATCGGCAATGCCCGATTGTTGATGGCAAGACCGAAGAATACCTCGCGACCAAGCCTTTGCACCTGAACGCGACACTGGATGCTTCAGAGGCATTCGTTGATGCGGACTATATTATCATTGCGACACCGACCAACTACGATCCCGAAACGAATGCTTTCAGAACATCATCTGTCAAGATGGTCATCCAGTCAGCCATAAATATTAACCCCAAGGCCACGGTCGTTATAAAATCGACTATTCCGGTGGGATATACGCAAGAGGTTTCCGTCGAACTAAACACAGATCAAGTTGTGTTCAGCCCGGAATTCCTTAGGGAAGGCCGCGCACTTTATGACAACCTGTATCCGTCGCGTATCGTCGTTGGCGAACAATCCGAACGGGCCCGTATTCTTGCCGAGATGCTGCGCGACTGCTCTCTGAAACCAGACACGCCCATTCACTATACCGAATCGTCCGAAGCCGAGGCGATCAAGCTGTTTGCCAACACGTTCCTGGCCATGCGGGTTGCCTATTTCAACGAATTGGACAGCTACGCCCTGATGCGCGGTTTGGACCCGCGTCAGATTATCGAAGGCGTGGGATTGGACCCGAGGATTGGCAAACACTACAACAATCCGTCTTTCGGATATGGTGGCTATTGTTTGCCCAAGGATAGCAAACAGTTATTGGCAAATTATCAGGAGATCCCCCAAAACCTCATCCAGGCGATTGTCGATGCAAACCGAACCCGCAAGGACTTTATTGCGGACTGCATCATCGCGCAAAATCCGAAACGTGTTGGTGTTTTCCGGCTGGCAATGAAGGCGGGAGCAGACAATTTTCGGCAAAGCTCGATCCAAGGTATCATGAAGCGGGTGAAAGCTAAGGGGATTGAAATTGTAGTTTACGAACCTGCCTTGAAGCAGGACCAGTTTTTCGGGTCGCGGGTCGAGTGGGATTTGGATGTGTTCAAAACTGATGTTGACGTCATCCTGGCTAATCGCCGTGCGGCAGAGTTGGAAGATGTTGATGCCAAAGTCTTTACGCGCGATCTGTTTGGCGTGGACTGATACCAAGGGTGTTCGTTGCCCGGGGCTTTGCCGTGTGGGCGACGAACCTTATCCCATCATGACTTGACCAGGTTCTTTTTCTTGAAATCTGGAGATCAAATTTTTGATGGTTGCGCGTGCCGCGTCTTCGTCCATTTTGGCTAGCGCATGTTTCAGACTGCGCAGCATTGATGCGACCTCGATCTCTGACAGCGGCACTTCTTGCACATTAAAGATTCTGCGGTGGTGGGTACCGATCAGGTCGCCGGTCAGGCTCAGCTCTTCCTTCAGTTTTTCACCGGGGCGCAGGCCAATTTCGACGATCTCAATATCCCCATGGGGGTTGTTTCCGTCCCGGACCTGATAGCCGTTTGCCTCAATCACTTGACGAGCCATTTGTATGATTGGCACGAGATCACCCATGTCAAGGACAAAAACCTTGCTGCCCGTGGCCTCTGCACCTGCGATGAGGACCAGATGAACCGCCTCGTGGATGGTCATGAAATATCGTTTCATGCGGCGATCAGTAACCGTGACCGGGCCGCCACGGCTGACCTGCTCTTGAAATAGCGGTATGATCGAGCCGCTGGAGCCCAGAACGTTGCCAAATCGGACTATCGTAAATATGGTTGATTGGTGTCGTGCCGCAAGGTCCTGAACAACCATCTCGGCCATGTACTTGGACGCGCCCATCACATTTGCTGGACGCACTGCCTTGTCAGAAGACACTAGAATAAAGCGCTTCACTCCAAACTCCGCAGCCTCTTTAGCAAGGGTTTCGGTTCCGAACACATTGTTCGCCAGACCGGTCAGCGGGTTTTTTTCGACAATTGGTACGTGTTTATAGGCGGCCGCGTGCAGAATGACATCCACATTATGATCCGATAGAATCTTGTGCACCTGACGCGCATCCGCGACCGAGCCCAGTACCGATACCAGTTCCACACCAGTGTCTTTGGCAAGTTCATGCAGTTTCTTTTCCACGGTGTAAAGGGCCAGCTCGCTCAGCTCGTACATCACCAGCTTGGTGGGACAATAGGATACGATTTGGCGACACAGTTCCAACCCGATGGACCCGCCCGCACCGCTGACCAGAACCACATTGTCGGCATAACTGCCGATGGCATCATTAGCCATCACGTCGCTGGACTCGCGACCTAAAAATTTCTGTGATAAGATCGGTGCGAGTTTGCTGGTCATATTTTATTCGCCAATTAGCTGGGGAAATGCAGGAATCAACTGTATTTCAAGTGCCATCTTTATGCAAACGGCGCGCGATTCGGATTTGTTTGGGTTGGCTGAGCGATGGTATTGCCAACAGCACCCGATCAACCCGGCACTCTTCAACGATCCGGGAAATGTGCACGGGAGGGAAAACCGGCAAACCGCTCAACTTCAGCCCCTTAAGCGAGCTGTTGTCGTCCACATAGGCTACCGCATCGATTTTCCTATCGGCCCGCTTGGCTGAACGTTATTTTGATTGTCATTCTAGCACCGTAGATCAACACAAGACATCTGGATTCGGACAGAAGGTAAATTTTTTTACCATCTAAAACAACTCTTATGTGAAGCGTGACATCGGGTAAAGCGGTTTTGGTGGTCCAGTTATGCGATTGCCGGTGTTTACCGGTTGAAGGTGATCCTGTTTGCGGTGCCACGTAGGTTCTGCCTGATTGCCACCAGCGCCAGTCGGGCGTTTTGTTCTGGCCAGCCCCGAACTATTGGGCGGTGCGTCATCGTGGCATAGGCATTGCTCAACCCGGAAGGGGCGTTTGGATATCAGCCTGACCCCGCGTTTTTCCGCAGCCCGCAGGGGTCGATGACGGGCGGATGATCCCGTCACGGTGGCGACTTACGCAGGGGGCCTTGCTGGCACAGGCCTTGTCGGCCAAGTTTGGGCCTCATCCGGGCGGGCAAAGCCGTTGAAATTCATCTTGGAGCCCAGCGTACGCCTCGCGCGGTTCCTGACCCACTGCGCTTGCGTGTCGGCACTGAAATGCATGTCCGGATCGTCCGGAGATAATAGTAGAAAAGACCCATGCGGGCCACGCAGAAAGAGAAAAACGTGTTGCCTGTTCGTGCAGTACGCCATGACCGTTCCTGAACTGACTTGCGAGCATTAGCTTGGTTAACCAGCCAGTTAGGTAAAACTATGACCAGAATGCGCCACGCTGACAGGTCGTGGTCTTGCCCGCTGATTATAGGCACTTTACCTTGATAATAAAATAATGATAGAGGGTGATTACCATGTTCACAGGCATCATAACCGACGTGGGCCGGGTTGCTATGCTGGATCAAAAGGGCGATTTGCGTGCGCGGATCGAAACCAGCTATGACACCGCACGTATTGACATTGGTGCTTCAATCGCCAGCAACGGGGTTTGCCTGACTGTCGTCGCGTTGGGTGATAATTGGTATGATGTGGATATCAGCGCGGAGACCGTATCCAGAACTAATCTAGGTAAATGGAAGGTGGGTTCGCGTGTGAACCTAGAACGTGCCTTGCGGGTCGGTGACGAGCTAGGCGGCCATATCGTGTCGTGTCATGTGGACGGCGTAGCCGAGGTTGTGTCGGTCCAGGTCGAAGGCGACAGCACGGGCGTAACCTTTCGCGTGCCCGAGCATCTGGCCAAATTCATTGCCCCCAAGGGGTCGATCACACTGAACGGTACCTCGCTGACGGTGAATGATGTGCAGGGTTCGATTTTTGGCGTGAATCTCATTCCGTATACCAAGGAGGTCACAACTTGGGGTGAAGTTGTAGTAGGCGATCTGATTAATCTCGAAATTGACACGCTGGCTCGCTATGTCGCCCGGCTGGCCGAGGTTCAATAAACCTTGGTGCAGCAACAACGGTACAACTTGCGGCGGCTGGTCTTCTGAACGGGCATGGTCTATCCACCAGTTCAGGCGGCAGCGAGAGGAGGGCGGATGAGTTTTGAAAAATCTGGCCCAGTTGAACAGAACTGGCGCGATGCAATTTCTTCAGTTGAAGAAATCATCAACGATGCCCGAAACGGCAAGATATTTATCCTGGTCGATCACGAGGATCGAGAAAACGAAGGCGATCTAGTGATCCCGGCACAAATGGCAACGCCGAATGCGATCAACTTTATGGCCACTCATGGCCGAGGTTTGATCTGTCTTAGCTTGCCGAGTGAGCGGATTGATGCGTTAGGCCTGCCTTTGATGTCGACGAACAATTCGTCGCGCCACGAAACGGCCTTTACGATATCGATAGAGGCGCGCGAGGGCGTCAGTACCGGCATTTCCGCTCATGACCGGGCACGAACTGTGGCCGTTGCAATAGATGCCTCCAAAACCTCGGCGGATATCACAACGCCGGGCCATATCTTTCCGCTGCGCGCCCGCGAAGGCGGTGTTTTGGTCCGTGCCGGTCATACTGAGGCGGCTATGGATGTCAGCCGTCTGGCAGGTCTGAACCCATCCGGGGTTATCTGTGAGATCATGAACGAAGACGGATCCATGGCCCGCTTGCCGGATCTGGTGGCCTTTGCCCAGCGGCACGGATTAAAAATCGGCACGATCAGCGATCTGATCGCCTATCGACGCCGTCATGACAATCTGGTCAAGGTTCAGCGGGAAACGGTTGTGACCTCGGAATTTGGTGGCGATTGGCAAATGCGAGTTTACGAAGACGCAACCCAGGGTGCCGAGCATATCGTCTTGATCAAGGGGGATATCAGCGGCGATGACCCGGTTCTGGTTCGGATGCACGCGCTAGATCCGATGCTGGACATTGTGGGTATCGGGCCCAAGGGTCGTGCGGGCGAATTTGGCGAGGCGATGCACGCTGTTGCTGATGTCGGGCGCGGCGTTGTCGTTCTGCTGCGCGATCTTCACATGAAATTGGTCGCCGAAAACGAAGTGTCGCCGCAAACTCTTCGCCAATACGGTCTCGGGGCACAGATTTTGTCGTCTTTGGGACTGTCGAAACTGATCCTGTTGACGAATTCGCCGACGCCCAAGGTGGTCGGGCTGGACGCCTATGGGCTGGAAATTGTCGGCACACGCAAGATTTCGGGGTTGGGCTGATGGCGGTAAACGAAAAACACTATATCTTGCCGAGGGCATTTTTCGAAAAACCGGTGAAGATGCTGATTGTTGTAGCCCCGTACTACAAGCAGGTGACCGACAATCTGATCGATGGGGCCACTGCCGAAATTGAAGCCGCTGGTGCCACATACGATATAGCCGAAGTGCCCGGTGCGTTGGAGGTGCCTACGGCCGTCGGCATGGCCTCGCGCCTAGGCGATTATGACGGGTTCGTCGCGCTAGGCTGTATCATCCGGGGTGAGACCACGCATTACGACACGGTCTGTAACGACAGCAGCCGTGCCTTACAGCTTTTGGGTATGCAGGGGTTGTGCATTGGCAACGGCATTCTAACCGTCGAAAATAAGGATCAGGCCGAGCTACGTGCCGATCCAGCCGGTCAAAATAAGGGGGGCGGGGCTGCAGCGGCGGCCTTGCATCTGATCGCTCTCGCGCGTAAGTGGGGTGCGCAATCCAAAGGGGTTGGTTTCAAGTCCAACGCATAATCACCGGACGATCCCATGACGCGCACACAAGCCCAGGATAAATCTCGCATGAAATCGGCAGCGCGATTCTATGCCGTGCAGGCACTGTTTCAGATGGAACAGACGGACCAGACCGTAGATCAAGTGATCCGCGAGTTTTTGGATCACAGGTTTGGCACGACCTATGAAGGAGCTGAAATGCTGGATGGGGATGTCGATGCCGGACATTTTCAGCATCTAGTCGAAGACGCGGTGAATTATCAGGCACGGGTGGATCAGATGACGAACCGGGCACTAGTGCCGAAGTGGTCGATTGCCCGGATCGATTCAACCTTGCGCGGCCTGTTTCGGGCTGCCGGGGCGGAACTGACCTGTCAAGACACGCCGCCCAAGGTTGTGATCAATGAATTCGTCGACATCGCCCGCGCCTTTTTCCCCGAAGGTCGGGAAAGTGAGGACGGCGAGCCCAGGGCTGGTACACGGCTGGCGCATGAATACGACACCACTGCGCCGGTCCGGTTTGTGAACGCAGTGCTGGATCACATGGCGCGCGAGGCGCAACCCGGCGCATTTTGACGGTGCACACCTTTCTTTTTTCTTTGATCAATTTTGTGTTTATCTGTGTAGTATTGGGGTGTCCGGTGGGAATGTGACTGGACTTTCGGAGGCCAATGCGTCATGGTTTAGGGCACATAGGATAAACTGTAATACCGTATCTTATGAAGATCGTCCTGAAAAATCTTGCTGTGGGCTTTAGCCTGTCCGGTGTGGTCATGGTTTTGATCCTGGGCTTTGACATCTGGAATATCTAGGTACTGCGGCACCGCACAAATGAACCGCTTCTGGCCTCTTTGACGATTCTGGCGTCGTTTCTGACGGGCATACCCCCCAATCTCAAGTTCACCCACTGTACGATGGAGGAGGCACTGAGGACCGCTGGGCTGGGCATCACCTGTACCTCGACCGCGGCGATAGATACGATCCGGTCCAATGTGCCGACGATGA
>JACOMT010000013.1 GCA_014623385.1 Paracoccaceae bacterium | reverse complement strand
GGGGATTTGGCGGCGATCCTGACCAACCTTGAGGCGCGGGATGTGCTGTTCGTCGACGAAATTCACCGGCTGAACCCGATTGTCGAAGAGGTGCTGTACCCGGCGATGGAGGATTTCGAATTGGACCTTGTCATTGGCGATGGCCCTGCGGCACGGACGGTCCGGATCGAATTACAGCCCTTTACGATGGTCGGGGCCACCACGCGGATGGGGTTGTTAACAACACCGTTAAGGGAACGGTTCGGTATTCCGACACGGCTGCAATTCTACACGGTGGATGAATTGCATGAGATTGTAACCCGGAATGCGGTAAAGCTGGGCGCGCCTGCAGACATCGGGGGGGCGCACGAAATTGCCAAGCGCGCGCGCGGCACGCCGCGCATCGCCGGGCGTCTGTTGCGCCGGGTCGTGGATTTCGCAATCGTCGAAGGGGACGGGCGCGTCACCCGCGCGCTGGCCGATGATGCATTGACCCGTCTGGGTGTCGACAACCTGGGTCTGGATGGTGCGGACCGGCGGTATTTACAGCTGATTGCCGGAAATTATGGTGGCGGTCCGGTAGGTATCGAAACGATGAGCGCGGCCCTGTCCGAAAGCCGGGACGCATTGGAAGAGGTGATCGAGCCTTATTTGTTGCAACAGGGTCTGATCCAGCGGACGCCGCGCGGGCGCATGTTGGCACAACGGGCATGGGATCACCTGGGCCTGCCTCGGCCCCGAACGGCCCCGGACCTGTTCGATTGATCCCTGTTCAGCAGACACGTGAGGCGGACCGGGCGGATCATAACCCGGGGACCGATCCCGGAACGCCCCAACCCGCGCTTGCGTATCGGCGAACACCGCCGCCAGTTCACTGGTGCGTCAATCCTGGTCAGAACGTTATCTGCACCGATCCGAACCGCGCAACAACAGATGCATCAACCCACCCCTGAACGCCTCCCGGGAGCTGCCCGGGCTAATGGTTGGTCCCTAATCCGCTAAATTATGCAGAGGTCTGTATTTGATAAATCACGTCAGGAATTGGCGGCGCGGTTCGCGCCATCCACCCGGGCCCGATTGCACGCCATTCCATCTTGCAAATTTGTACCCTGCGTATTACGCGGGCCGGAAAGGCCCTGACAAAGTGAACCGGCTTGCATGGTTCTGGTCGTTGTTTTGGCGATCCCCCCGGGCGGCCTGGTTATAGCCGGTGGGAGTGCGTATTTCGTACCCTGGCTGATCCTGAACGGTGCCCCGAAATCTGCACAGCACGGTACGATTATGGTCTGGTATGACTGGTACGGCGAAAAAGCTGTGCTAGGGTACCGGACACATGCGTTATTTGGAGTCGGGAATGAAATCGCAATATCGGGTCGTCATCATTGGCGGTGGGGTTGTCGGAACATCTGTTCTTTATCATCTGGCGAAATTTGGCTGGACCGATGTGTGTTTGCTGGAACGGTCGGTTCTGACAGCGGGGTCCAGTTGGCACGCCGCGGGCGGCATTCATGCGTTGAATGCAGATCCGAACATTGCCGCGCTGCAGGCCTATACCATAGATCTGCTGAGTGAAATCGAGGCCGAAAGCGGCCAGAACATCGGGCTACACATGACCGGTGGCCTCACGATGGCAGGCACGCCGGATCGATGGGAATGGCTGCAATCAGCCTATCGCATCTTTCAATCCATCGGGATTGAGGATTGCCGCCTGGTATCCTTGGAAGAGGCCCGGACTCTGTGCCCGATCATGTCAACCGACGGGTTGCTGGGCGGCATGTGGGCTGACCGCGAAGGCTATGTCGACACTACGGGCACCGTCCACGCCTATGCAGTTGCCGCGAAAAAACGCGGTGCCCACTATTTTGAGCATACCAGGGTCGAGGATATGACCCGGACAGCCGAAGGTTGGCAGGTCGTTACCGACAAGGGCACGATCATCTGTGAACATGTGGTGAATGCCGCGGGGCTCTGGGCGAAACAGGTTGGCCGGATGGCGGGGGTTGAATTGCCCGTTTCGCCATTGAAACACCATTATCTGATTTCCGACACGATTCCGCAACTGGAAGCGCTGGATTTTGAAGTACCGATGACCGTCGACCTCGAAGGTTATACCTATTTGCGACAGGACCAGAACGGCGTTCTGTTGGGGATTTACGAGCTCGATTACGAACATTGGGCCATGGACGGCGCGCCCTGGGATTATGGGATGGAGCTGTTTCAGGAACAGACTGACCGGATTGAACGGGAACTGATACTGGGGTTTGAACGGTATCCGGTCTTGCAAGAGGTGGGCGTGAAAACCTGGATCAATGGTGCCTTTACCTTTTCGCCCGATGGCAACCCGTTGGTCGGGCCGGTGCCGGGTAAACCGGGCTATTGGTGCGCCTGTGCCGTGATGGCCGGATTCCTGCAAGGCGGCGGTGTTGGCAAATCGCTGGCGGAATGGATGATCCATGGCGAACCCGAAACGGATGTTTATGGCATGGACGTGGCACGCCGGTTTGTCATGACCTATCCCAACGAACAACTGCCTGCCGGGCGTCCGTTGAAAACGGCACCTGCGCATGAGGCGATGACCAGGGCGGGATGTGTCTGGGGCACCAGCTGGGACCTCGAAGTACCGCTCTATTTCGCGCCTAGGGGGTTCGTGGAAACACCCACCCTGAAACGATCAAATGCCTTTGATATCGTGGCAGAGGAATGCAGGGTCATCCGTGAACGTGTCGCGCTGCTTGATATCACGGGCTTTTCGCGGTATGAGGTGTCGGGCCCGAATGCCAAAGCCTGGCTGGATCACATCATGTCCTCGAAGCTGCCTGCGCCCCGGCGCGCGGGGCTGGCCCCGATGCTGAGCGAACAAGGCAGGCTCAAGGGCGATCTGACCGTGCTGAATTGGGGCGATGGGACCTGGTGGATCATGGGCAGCTATTATTTGCGCGGCTGGCATATGCGCTGGTTCAACGACCGTATGCAAGATGGCGTGACTGTCCGCGACCTGGGCGAGGATATGTGCGGTTTCGGCCTGATCGGACCGCGATCACAAGAGGTCATTGCCAGGGTTGCGGAACAGGATATATCGGACCTGAAATTCATGGGCTGCCGCGATGTGGATATCGGCTTGATCCGGGCCCGCGTGGCGCGCATGTCTGTCACTGGCGAAAAGGGGTACGAGATAAATTGCCGCTATGGTGATCATATCACCCTGCACCGGATGCTGTTGGAGGCGGGGGCCGGGCTGGACATTCGCGAGGTTGGCTTTAACGCGATGCTCAGCACACGGCTCGAAAAGAGCTTTGGCATCTGGTCGGCAGAATTCACCCAGGGCTATACGCCTGGTATGACCGGCATGGACCGCTGGATCGATTGGGACAAGGCGTTTATCGGCAAGGATGCCGCCATGGCCGAGCGGGACGGCGACGGACCCGCGCAGGTGCAGGTCACCCTGGATATCGATGCCCTGGATGCAGATGCCAGCGGATATGAACCGATCTGGGCCAATGGTAAAAAGGTCGGTTTTGTCACATCCGGTGCCTATGGGCATACAACGGGCAAATCGCTGGCCATGGCGCTGGTCAATCGCGAATATGCGGCAGAAGGTACCGATCTGACGGTGCATGTAGTGGGCGTTGAACGTTCCGCGCGGGTGATTGCGCCATCGCCCCATGATCCGGCTGGCAAGGTCATGCGCGTATGATCACAGCCGACCCCCGGCGATGCGACGGATGGTGGCGCGGTACCGGGGTGGCCGCGCCGACCCGGCAGATGGATTATTGCAACTTGCGCAACCCGTTTCCTTCCGTTTCCTCTAGCCCCAGCCTGTTCCGAAAACCGCGTTGTCGCATTGTTGCATTGTCGCAATTCACATCGCGTTCCTGCATGTCCTGGAATCACTGGGAATAAAGGTGCTGTTGCCCGCAGCCCGCGCGCTACAACTGATTCCGGGGATGCCCGAAGGCGTTCATCGGGTACGACATGGCCGTGGCCACATTGGGCAGCACGCCAAAATCCATCACCGCGCGATCTGGTCCTGGAATCAAGGCAGATGGCCTTTCAGCCCGGACCGGGGTGCAACTGGCCCGGTATTTTGATGTGCTGCATATGGTCCCTCTGCTAGATCCCTCTACTGGTTGAGCTACGGGATTATGCCGATGCGTTTTCGGCGTTATGCAATGATCCGGGCCATGCTGTGCGAGACTGACAAGGTACACTTTGCCTTGTGGTGGATTGACACGATCATTAACACCAATTTCGCCACACCGGATCGATATGCCAATGGTGCAGGGCCTGATCGGCTTTGCCCGATTTGGCCAGATGTTCATTGTCACGCCCTTCATTTTACTTTATTTTGATGGGGCTTGATGGGACTTGATGGGGTGCTGGGACCTATCACAGTCGCCGGGGGGCCATGACGCTTGGCCATGCCAAAGCTTTGGCGGTGCGCCTCCCGGTGCACCGGTGCTTTATAGCAGCTTTGCCTCAAACGAGGATATGCTCCCTACGGAATCATTCAACACCTTATGCGGGGATTGTGCCATAGGGGAAGGCCGCCATGGCGTGTGTTCCGACACGGGGGCCCGGCAGTCCTGACCGCGTGCCGGGACACGCCAGAACCATCACTGGATATGCGCGTTGGGCCATCCGGTTAAAGGAAATACCCTATTGAACGATAAATAAATAATCAACCACCAGGGGCGCGTTTGTGACCATCGCTGTATCAGGCAGCAAAGAAGAGGCCTGGATCAATACCACCCCCGATGAAGCCGGTCGCGCCAGCTTGCAGCAAGCCCGTGCCGTGGCACATACGTGATAACCCCGGAATTCCCATGTTCAAAATAACCCGTTGCCTGCAGTTCTTTCCGGATCGGGATGCTCGTTCAGTGGTGGCAGCTGCGCCATTTCAGTGGCCACATAGTCCGCAAGCCGCCCCTGATGACACTGCACCGTCATCCCGGATCACAACCCCGCGTGCTGGCCCGTCGTCCGCGACTCGTCCGTCGGATCATAGAACACCGGCCACGCCGCTATTGGTGATGCCCGGGGATTACCGCAATATAAAAAGCAGGCTACACCAGGTCGGGCAGGGTTGCTGCCTTGTTGAGGGTTGCAACAAGGATCAAGTGGGCAGATTGTGTCATTCGGGTGCCCCTTTTGCTGGGGCGTTTTTGCTGTTAGATTGCCGCTAGATTGCCGCGAACATTCTCGGCCGGGCTGGCCCCCCAAAACAAAGCCACGCCGACATTTCGAGGCACTGTAGCAGAGACATTCGAACCCATGACCTTTTTGCCTGCGCGCCAATCTGATGTTCACCCCACCGAAATCTCCCGCAGGGAGATCCGGGACTGAGATATGACACACATTCTTATTGACTCTGACTGGACGGAGCATCGCCTGACCACAGGTTCGCTGCATTTGAAATCCGCTACTGGTGCTACCGGTCAGTCGACCGATTTTTTCCGTCTTGCCGAGCGCATCAACCCGAAGCGCGCGTTCCTGTTTGTTTCCACAGTTCTTGGTCGCCACATTCCGGTCGCGCCGAACGTCCACCGTGCCGCTCTGCAGCGTTTGGCAGCCAAGGTGTCTGACCAGCTGCTCGACGGGCCCGTCTTCGTGATGGGGTACGCCGAAACCGCCGTCGGGCTTGGGGCTGGTGTGTTCCAGGAGCTGCGCCGCACCTACCCGGGCCGCGCCATGGGGTACCAGGCCACCACGCGCTTTGAACCCAGCGCCAGGGACGTCTGGTTCCGCATTGAGGAACCGCATTCGCACGCGTCCAGCCACGCCATTCTCAAACCAAAAATCGGGGTTCTGCATCAGGGTCCGGGATCAACGCTGGTGCTTGTTGACGACGAAACGACTACCGGCACGACCTTCTGCAACCTGGCTGCCAGGCTGTATGAGACCGGTGTGCGTTTTGATCGCGTTGTACTGGCCACACTGACCGATTGGTCCGAAGGCTCGGCCGCGGACGGCGTGTCCGGTGCCATCCCTGGTGCCGAGGTGGCGGCCGTTTCCCTCTTTGATGGTGCCTGGCGCTGGGAGCAGGACACGACGCAAGACAGGTTGCCGCAGCTGCCGGGGTCCATCGAGGCCGAATGCCCGGCGTGGCGGCCAACGGGTGAGGCACCTCTTGAGGCTGCGCGCTTTGGGATCGCTGGTGCAGCGGCAGACACAATGAATGCGGAACTTGCCGCGCAGCTCTTTTCTGAGGTCGGCCTTGATGCCCTGCCGTGTGACGCCCGTATTCTGGTACTGGGTTCCGGAGAGCATGTGTGGGACCCGTTCCTGTTTGCCGAAACCATAGCCGAGTCCCGCCCCGAAACGCGGTTCGCGGCGACCACGCGCTCCCCTATTCTTTTAGGTGAAGCCATTGAGAAAAAGATCGCGTTCGGCGACCACTACGGCCTTGGGGTGGCGCTGCTCGACGCTCTGGGCACCTTTGTTGTTGTGGATCAAAACGCCAACGTGGTGCGCTTTGGCGGCATCAAGGCCGAGGTGGCGGCATGAGCTGCTTCTCCCCGGTGGTCTTTGCCGATCTAGACGACACGCTGTTTCAAACCGCGTGGAAAATGTCCGAGCCGGTCGTTGACACCCGGCTGGCCTCGCGCGCCAAGAACGGAATCCACTCCTACATGACAAAAGCCCAGGCCGCCACGGTTGACTGGCTGCTCAAGACCACGCGCCTTATTCCGACCACAGCGCGCGGTTCCAGGGTTTTGGCCCGGACCACGATCCCGTTCACCGACTATAAAATTTGCGCCAACGGCGGCGCGATCCTCACGCCCGAGGGCGCGCACGATCCGCACTGGGCAGCGCGAGTCGCAAAAATCTCACGGCAATACAACGACGCGTTTGACGGTCTGCAAGACGCCGTTTCCGTACTGGCCGACAGCGGTGTGCTGCGCAGCTGGCTGGTCTACGAGGCGCAAATACCCGTGTACTTCGTCGCGAAAATCGGCACGGGGACGTCTCAAGCTGTGCTTGATGAGGCCGAAGCGCGCTGCCGCAAGGCGGTGGGCGGGGATCTCGTCTTTCACCGCAATGAGCGCAACATGTCCTTCACGCCCGGGGGTTTAACCAAGCTCGATGCGGTCAGGGAGATGCTTGGACGGCTTCCGAATACGGACAAACGGCCAATCTGGGGTATGGGCGATAGTGTGAGCGACCTTTCGTTCATGCGGCTCTGCCAAATGATGGCGATCCCGTCGAACTCGCAAATCACCAAAAACCGCCTGGAGGCCTGATCCATGCTGGATACGAATACCCTGATGTCGGGATCCTACGACCCCGAAGACGTCATTTTTTTGCTGAAACCCGTGCGCGTGGCCACAACCGACATCGCCGAGAAAGAGTGCTTGATCCAAACCGGTACGGCGCATTACTCGGAAATGATATCTGAAGAGCGCCGTCCCGACGCGCGCTACCTTGAGATATTCGAGGAAGCTCTCGCGCGCAACACCGCTCGCACGGGGCGCGACATTGCCCGCATTGCCGCGACCGTTGCGGACAGGGTGGCCCGGGGCACCCTGCCCCATGAGATCACCCTGTGTTCGCTGGTGCGCGCCGGCGTACCCTATGGCGTTCTCATCCACCGCGAGCTCAAGGTGCTGGGCGTCGACAGCGCCCACTATGGCGTATCGATCATTCGCGACCGTGGCCTCGACGCCAACGCGATGAATTACATTTTCGCAACCCGAGACCCGCACGGCGTGCTGTTTGTTGACGGCTGGACAGGCAAGGGCACCATCAGCCGCGAACTTCAGAAAAGCTGGGCAGATCTCGGGCGTCCGGACGCGCCAGAGCTGGCGGTTCTTGCGGATCCTGGTGGATTTGCGACGTTGTCGGGCAGCCACGACGACTGGCTCATTCCGTCCGGCATTCTGGGCGCGAACGTCTCGGGGCTCATCAGCCGCTCGATTTTAAACGCCGACGTGGTGGGGCCGAACGACTTCCACGGCACCATGTCCGTTGACCATCTGTTCGACATCGACGTCTCGCGCCGGTTTGTGGACGAGGTGTCTGAGGCCACGGCCGTTGCGCGATCAGACGCATCGCCTATTCCGTTCAACGCTGACTCGCTGGCCCGGTTGCGCGCCACGTCTGCAAACTGCGTTGATGATATCGCCAGGAGGCACGACATCGACAACCTGAACCGGATCAAGCCAGGCATCGCCGAAGCCACGCGCGCCGTTTTGCGCCGCCAGCCCAACCGCGTGTTCGCACGCGACCTGTCCAATCCGGACCTCGCCGCCCTGGTTCATCTCTGTCGCCTCGACGACATCCCGGTTGTGGAGTGCGCGCAAACCACCGGTCCTTACCAAGCCATCACGGTCATTGGGAAAGTATCCTGATGCGCAATTCGTTCCAAAGCTACGCGCTGGGCGCGACCCTTTACATGCCCGTTATCCAACCAAAGGTAGAGGACTTCCTCTTTGGCCGTGTGCCCGCGCCAGCCTCGTCCATCGTGCTTTGCCTTGAGGATGCTCTTGCCGATTACGACGTGCAGCGTGGCGTGGAAAAGCTGCGAACGCTGTGCCAGGCTGGCCCCTTTTCCTGCGACGCCCGGGTCTACATCCGCCCACGTTCGTGCGACATGGCGCGGACTCTGGCGGGCTTTCGCAACATCCAGAAATTCGACGGCTTCGTTGCACCAAAGGTGATGCCCGACACGACCGCATTCTGGCTCGATATTGCCCGGGGGCCAGGCTTGTCTATCATGCCCACGCTCGAAAGCGCGATCTACTTTGACCCCAGCCAGGTTGCCGCTGTGCGCGACATACTCACCCGGCACGACCGCGGCCAGATCTCGGCTATCCGCTTGGGCGGCAACGACCTTCTGGGCGCTTTGGCCTTGCGCCGACAACGCGGCGTGACATCGTGGGAGGGCCCGCTAGGCTGGGTTCTTGCCATGATGTCCTCAATGTTTGTGTCCGCAGGCTACTCCGTTGCCGCGCCGGTTTTTGATATCATTGACGACGTTGAGACGCTAAGGTGCGAGGTCGAGCGCGACGTGGCCGCGGGTTTTGTTTCCAAAACCGCCATTCACCCTCTGCAAGTACAGGTCATTGAGGACGCGTTCCGCGTATCAACCGAGGATTTAGAGCGAGCCACAGCCATTCTGGATTCAAGCGCAAAAGCCGTCTTTCAGGTGGGCGGTGTGATGTGCGAACCCTCCACGCACCGCGCATGGGCCGAGCGGACCCTGGCACGCGCCGAGGCGTTTAGTCAGATTCAGGCGCGTCCGAACCTGTGTGCCGTCTCGGGTTGAGGCCCAATGGCCAGGCCACTGAACCTTTCCAAAGACCACCGCAGTGCCGCAATCAGGATGCCTAAGGTCGGGCCATGTGGCCTTTGCCGACATCAGACATGACTACGAACTGTCGGGAACAGGAGGTCACGGCGTTGATGCGCGCGTCCTTTGGGTGCGGTCCGGCAGCTACAAGGCCCGGCATGATAAGAGCTCTGCATCATTGGATGATTGCGAACAAACTATCAATTCTGGTATTCTACCAAGAGGCGTTCAGGGGTGGTTTGATGCACCTGTTTTTGCCCGGTTCGTGTCGAACGCGGTTCGGATCGGTGCAAACGACGTTCTGACCAGGATTGACGTACCAGTGGACTGCCGGTCGTGTTCGCCGACACGCAAGCGCGGTGGATTGGGAAAGGCCCGAAGCGTATGCCGAGCGACAAGATGACATCCAGGCGGCTTTGCCCGCCCGGACGAGGCCCGGACAGGGAACGTTTCATCGACAAGGTCCACACGGGCACCTGCGAAACACCACAGCTGCGAACCTGGCCGGGAGCCCCGGGTTTGATCCCATGGTCGAAGGGGCGAACGCGCAGGCGGGCATTGGCCGAATTGCTGCTCGCTCAACAAGCTCTAGCGAAATTCCGTTCGTGCCATGCCAACGAATGACCTGGCGGCATCCTCGATCTGATAGCCGTCTATTCGCCTGGCATTGTGATCTGCGTGGTCAGCCCCGAACAGGTCACATTATCGCCGCCAGCATGTAGTTGAAATCCCGATTTGATGGGCGCGCTTTCGAACGACCAACAGGACGCTGATCTTGGCTGCATGATCTCGCATAGTTCCCCGGTCGCGAATGAGGTAACCTGGGCTGGCGTGGTGCGTCACAGTTGCTCATTACACGCATATCGGGATAAGTATCTGGTTGGCCTGAATCGTCTGATCCTGAACTTCAGGTGGACGCGGTCTTGGAAACGCGGCACGCGCCGCCTCAAGAGCCTTTCTACGGCAAGGTCTACAGGGAGGAGTGGCACGCGATGTTCAAGAAAGTGACTCCAACGCTGAGGCACAACAAATCACCCGCCGTTCGATCAGCTTGGCTGAGGTTGATACCCGCCAGCAGCAACGATTCTGCCGTCCGACCCGGCGACCGCCGCAGGACCAACCCACGAGCTTTCAGTCGCGTGGCAATGCGCGCGTCCTGGCAGGCGACGGCGGATATTCTCGGGCAAGTCCTGATGGGTGTTGTGGGTGGTGCTCATGACAGTGCCCTATAGTCTGGCTTGCGGTAATCCCGATGCGAGGCTTCGATGTTCAAATTTGTTTCTCCCAGCAGACAGCATGACATGCACTACCATGACATGCGCAGCCATGCCTTGCAATGGGCGTCAGACGTGTAGCACTTTGTGTCAGATTTGTGCCAATCGGAAACTTGTGTTCCGATATTGCCCGGTACCCCCTATAGCCCATGTATGTGTCTATTGTTGTTTTTGCTGGGGAGCGTATCCGCGGCCCGCGGGCCACTCCCTCCCCTTATGGGGAGAGAGCAAGGGCACACCGAAATCTTTATCGCGGGATATTTATTGCGGGATATCGCCGGTCACACCTTCGATGTAAAAGTTCATGCTCGCCAGCGTGCCGTCATCGGCCACTTCACCCTTGGCCAGCCAAGTGCTGCCATCCTGCTTGTTGATCGGCCCGGTGAAGGGGTGATACTTGCCTGCGGCGATGGAATCAATCATATTCTGCGCCTCGGCCCGCAGTTCGGCCGGGATCCTGTTGGTCATGCGGCCCATTTTAACCATGCCGGTGGACATGCCGTCCCAAGTATCAACGCTTTCCCAGGTGCCGTCCATCACTGCCTTGGTGCGTGCGATATAGTAGGGTGCCCAGTTGTCGATGATCGATGTAACGCGTGGACCGTCGGCATATTCAGACATATCCGAGGCCTGACCAAAGCCGATCACGCCCGGTGCCTCGGACGCGGCGGCCAGGGGTGCGGTGGAATCAGTGTGCTGGAAAATCACATCCGCGCCTTGTTCGATTAGTGCCTTGGCAGCGTCGGCTTCTTTGGCCGGATCAAACCATGTGTAAACCCAGATGATTTTAAATTCGACATCCGGGTTCACCCTGCTGGCATGCAGATAGGCCGCGTTGATGCCACGGATTACCTCGGGGATCGGATAGGAGGCAATATAGCCGATGATGTTCGAGTTGGTCATCTTGCCCGCTATGTGGCCCTGGACCGCGCGGCCTTCGTAGAAACGTGCGGAATATGTGGAGACATTGTCCGCCCGTTTATAACCGGTTGCGTGTTCGAATTTTACATTCGGGAACTTGCCTGCGACATTGATGGTCGGGTCCATATAGCCAAACGAGGTGGTAAAGATCAGATCCGCACCATCCAGTGCCATCTGGGTCATCACCCGTTCGCTGTCCGGGCCTTCGGCCACGTTTTCCACGTAAACGGTTTCCACCGCATCACCAAAGGCCGCTTCGACCGCGCGCCGCCCTTGATCATGTTCATAGGTCCAGCCGTTATCGCCGATCGGTCCGACATACACAAAGCCGACTTTGGTTTTTTCCGCCATGGCTGTCGTCGCCAAGCCAAGCGCGAGTGCGACACCTGTCAGGAGCATGGTGAGTTTCATTTGCAATTCCCCGTGTTGGTTTCTTGTTGGTTTCTTGTTTGATTTGGCCTCTAATGCGAGGTGTGAAAACTTTGACCGAGCGAAGCCGGAGCACCGCTTTTGTCGGCCGCGAGGGCTACCAGTACAAGAATGGTGATGATGTAGGGCGACATTGCCAGATACTCGATCGGGATGGCAACGCCTGATGCCTGTAGATTAAGCTGGATCACGGTAACTCCGCCAAAAAGATAGGCACCTATCAAGGTGCGCCAGGGCTTCCAACTGGCAAATACCACAAGTGCCAATGCGATCCAGCCAATCCCGGCGGTCATGCCCTCGGTCCATTGTGGTACGCGCACCAGGCTGATATAGGCCCCGCCCAACCCGGCACAGGCACCACCAAACAGGATCGCCAGAATACGGATGCGCACGACCTTGTACCCCAACGCATGGGCCGCATCGTGGTTTTCGCCCACCGCACGCAAGACAAGCCCCACACGCGTGTAGGTCAGCAAGACCCAGACCGCAGCGACCAGCGCGATGCTCAAATAGAGAATCGGGTCATGACCAAAGAGGATCGGCCCCACCACCGGCAGGTCGCTGAGTCCGGGAATGTCAAGTTTCGGTGTCGACGGGGGTTTGATGCCCACATAGTTTTGTCCCATGAGTGCGCTGAGTCCCAGACCAAACAGCGTGAGTGCCAGGCCGGATGCCACTTGGTTTGCCAGTGCCAGCTGAGTCAACAAGGCAAATAGCAAGGCCAGCACCGCGCCGCCCAAAGCGGCACAAAGAACGCCAAGTGCCGGAGAGCCGCTTGCCACCGTGATGGCAAAACCGCAAATTGCGCCGATGATCATCATGCCCTCGACACCAAGATTCAGAACACCCGCCTTTTCCACAACCAGTTCACCGATGGCAGCGAGCAAGAGCGGGGTCGCGGCGACCATCAGCGAGGCAACCAAAAGAACAGGGTTAATAGCGGATAGGTTCATCAAAACCCTCCCAGATGTTTGATACGGTGCAGCGTGGCATCGCTTGCCGATACGATTTTAATCACTGGATAATCACTGGATATGTAGAAAGAGCACATTGGTCCCGAACCCCGCCAGAAAAGGTGCGCATTCCGGGTCTGGTTACCTCTGTGCCGTCCACGCCCCGATCATGGCCGATTGGCTATAAAAGCCGGTCCATTCCAGTGCGTGCAACACCGCACCATCATAAACCGAATAGATGGCCGTGAATTTTGCGTCGAGAGCCGCCACAATAGGCAGAATATCGGGGTCGGGATGAACGGTCATAGGGTTAGAACAGGCCCAAGTTGTCGTAGCAAAGACGAAGGCCAGCGGGAGCGGGGTCATTGTGCTTTCTCCGCCGTGATCAGGCGCAGCCGGAAGCTGGTCAGCAAATCCAGCGCCAAAAGAGAGAAGAGCAGCATCCCCTGAAACACATGGATCGCGGCGGCGGGCAGGCCCAGTTGAGACTGGGCAATATCCCCGCCGATATAGGTCAATGCCATTAGGGCTCCGGCCAATAAAATGCCGATGGGGTGCAGGCGCCCCAAAAAGGCAACGATGATGGCTGTAAAGCCATAGCCGACATTGAAATCGATCGTGATCTGGCCCGCCGGGCCACTGGCTTCAAACATACCGGCGAGGCCTGCCAATGCCCCAGATGTGCCGAGACAAATCAGGATCAGTCGAGACGGGTTTATTCCAGCAAAGCGGGCCGCGCGCGGGGCCGCGCCCGCCAGCTTGATCTGATACCCCAGCATATGACGGTTCATCAGCACATAGGCTAGGATGACGCTAATGAACGCTGCGACGACGCCCCAATGCATGCCCGTGTCCGGTATAACCTCGGCGTTATGCGCACTGGCATATTGTTGCAAATTTCGGCTGCCCGGAAATCCAAAGCCTTCGGGGTTCTTCAACAGGCCCAGTGCCATGGACGACAACAAATGTTCGGCGACATAAACCAGCATCAGCGAGACCAGAATTTCGTTGGTTCCGAACCGCACCTTGAGCACTGCGGGGATCATGGCCCAGGCCCAGCCGCCCAAGGACCCGGCGAGCACCATCAAGGGAAAGATCAGGGCAGAGTCGACGGGGTAAAACGCCAATCCGACTCCGGCACCGCAAATGGCACCGATGATGTATTGCCCTTCGGCCCCGATGTTCCAAATGCCCGCGTGAAAGCCCAAAGACAGGCCGATGGCGATCAACACCAGTGGTGCACCTTTCACCAGCAATTGGGGCCGGTAGTAGGAGGCAAATTCGCCAAATAATGGTTCCCAGAAAATTGTACTTATGGCGGCAAAAGGGTTGGTACCCAAGGCACCGAACAACAGTCCGCCGACAAACATGGTTATCAGCACGGCGACCAAGGGTGTGGCCAGCGACCACATGCGTGACGGTTCAAGCCGTTTTTCAAGGCGTATCATTGGGCGGGCCATCTATTTCTGGTCGCGGCACACAAAACGGTTAGACATGCGCAACCTCCATCCCATGTGCCCCGCCCATCATCAGGCCGATCTGATCTATAGTCAGCAGCTTAGTCTCGCGCACATCGGACAACTGGCCCTCATTCAGTGCGGCGAATCGATCAGAGATTTCCATCAGCTCGTCCAAATCCTGGCTGATACAGATGACAGCGGTGCCCCCGGCGGCCAGGTCCAGAATCGATTGCCGAATGGCGGCGGCGGCGGCGGCATCGACGCCCCAGGTAGGCTGGTTGATCACCAAAACTTCGGGCCGCTGCAGTACCTCGCGCCCGATCACAAATTTCTGCAGGTTTCCGCCGGACAGCGACCGGGCCGCGTTGCCGGGGCCGGGCGTGCGCACACCAAAGCTTTGGATGATGCGTTCGGCAAAGGCCTGTGCCGCACCCCATTTCAGAAATCCACCCGAGACCAGGTTTTCCCGCACCACACCCGTCAATAGGGCATTTTCTGTCAGACTCATATCCGGGGCGGCGGCGTGGCCCAGCCGTTCCTCTGGTGCGCTCAGCACTCCAATATGCCGACGAGCGATGGGACCAAGGGACCCGATCGGCTGCCCTTTGAACCGTATAGCATCCGCAGGGGTGGGGGTTTCGCCGGACAGCACGGCCAGCAATTCGCCCTGACCGTTTCCCGCGACACCGCCAATGCCCAGGATCTCACCTGCGCGCACAGAAAACGTAATCTCTTTCAATGCTACACCAAAGGCTGATTCAGCGGGTAGCGACAGATTGGAAATGTCCAGGGCTACCGGCCCAAAATCTCGTGCGCGGCGCTCAGGGATTTTCAGCGTCGCGCCAACCATCATTTCGGCCATCGCCTGTGCGGTGGTGTCGCGTGGGACACAGGTACCAACATTTTTGCCCAGCCGCAGGATCGTTGCGGCATCGCACAGCACACGGATTTCTTCCAGCTTGTGCGAAATATAAAGAATCGCCGTGCCTGCGGTGCTCAGCTTACGCAGGGTTGTGAACAGAATGTCCACCTCTTGCGGGGTCAGAACGCTGGTCGGTTCGTCCATGATCAGCAGTTTGGGATCCTGCAAGAGACAGCGGATGATTTCCACGCGCTGCCGTTCACCGGCGGATAGATCGCCAACGGTGCGAAAGGGGTCCAGCGGCAGGCCATAGGTTTCCGATACCTCGCGCATGCGCGAGGCCAGATCGCGCAGGCGCGGGGGGTCCTCCATGCCCAGCGCGATGTTTTCCGCGACGTTCAGCGCGTCAAACAGAGAAAAATGCTGAAAAACCATGGCGATGCCGTCGGCGCGTGCGGCCCGGGGCTCTCTGGGCCGAAACAGTGCACCGCGCAGGCGCATCTCTCCACTATCGGGTTTAACCAGACCATAGATCATCTTGACCAGCGTCGATTTGCCCGCACCGTTTTCGCCTAGCAGCGCGTGCACCTCACCGGGTGCAATGTCAAAGCTGACATTGTCGTTGGCCACGACACCCGGATAGGCCTTGGTCAAGCCGCGCAATGTCAGCAAGGGGTCTGTCACGTGATACGACCTTTTTTTCCCGATTGGTGCACTGTCGCGCCCACTAGCGTGGCCGCGACACCTATCGCAATCATTTGCGGATGTTTTCCTAACGACGGCTGGCCAATTGGACAGGTGATGCGGGCAATCCGGGCATCCGCGTGCCCTAGTGCCCGCAACCGGGATCGGAAACGCGCCCATTTTGTGCGCGACCCGATCAACCCGGCAAAACAGAAGCTGTGGCTCAACAGCTGATGACACAGATCCAGATCCAGCTCATGCGAATAGGTCAGGATCAGATGTTCGGCATCTGTCGGCGCGTGCGCCACCAATCGACCAGGGCGGGCGGCAGGCAGGATGCTGACATGTTGTGGGGCCGTGTGCGGAAACCGGTCGGATGTCGTGTCAACCCAGGTTACAGCGAAGTCGGGCAGAGGGGCCAACACGTTGACAATGGCACGCCCCACATGCCCCGCACCCCAGATCCAAAGCGGTCGCGCCGCATCCTGGACAGGTTCAACCATCCAACCATCGATTAGAACCGGATCAGGCTGGAGGCCCTGTGAACGGTGGGCCGCAGTTATCCGCTTGACGGATAGCGGCATGGTGGCCCCGGGGGCAACAGGTCGCGCGACCAGGCCGCTTGACCCGTCGGGCAGGTTGGCAGCGTGAAAGATTTCGGTCAACACGCCCACCGAACCGCCACAACATTGGCCCAGACCGGGGCCCAAGGCGTGCCATGTCAGGCTTGTTTCCATGGTATGCCGTGCCGCGCGGGTAGCTTCGTATTCCAGTGCGCCGCCGCCGATGGTACCGGATTGTCCGTCCTGCCAAACCAGCATGGCGGTACCCACATCCCGCGGGGATGAACCGTGCACTTCGGCGATCACCACACGGGCAACGCGGCCATGTTGCTCGACCGCCCGGCACAAATCATCCAGGTCAAAGGCCATTGCGTATCCTTTGCACGGCGGCCCAGACTTCTTCGGGGGTCGCTGGGGCGTTCAACGCGGGGTAGGCCGATCCGCAGGCTGCCACCGCATCCGACAGGGCCAAATAGGCCGAAATGCCCAGCATAAAGGGTGGTTCCCCTACCGCTTTGGAACGGTAAATTGTGTCTGCGCGGTTTTTGCCGTCCCAAAGGGCGACATTGAAAATATCTGGCCGGTCCGAACAGGCCGGGATCTTGTAGGTGCTGGGAGCATGCGTCCGCAGCCGCCCCTGATCGTCCCAGACCAGTTCTTCGGTCGTCAGCCATCCGGCCCCTTGGATATAGGCACCCTCAACCTGGCCAATATCCAGTGCAGGGTTTAGACTGGCCCCCGCATCATGCAGAATATCCGCACGCAGAATTCGGTTTTCGCCGGTTAGCGTGTCAATCACCACCTCGGTCACCGCCGCGCCATAGGCAAAATAGAAAAACGGGCGTCCTTGCCCCTTGATCCGGTCCCATTCCAGCTTGGGCGTCTTGTAAAACCCGGTCGCCGACAGGCTGACCCGCGCGGTATATGCCATCATCGCGACCTCAGCAAAGCTGTAGCGCATTTCGCCGACAAAGACGTGCCCGTCCGTGAACCGCACTGCTTCTGGTTTCGCCTGATGCTTTTCGGCCACCGTCTTCGCCATACGGTCGCGGATCGTGTCACAGGCAATTTTGACGGCCATACCGTTCAAATCACTGCCGGATGAGGCAGCTGTGGCCGAAGTATTGGGGATCTTGCCCGTATCTGTTGCGGTGATCTTGACCGCCTCTAATCCCACAGCGAACCTCGTGGCGGCAACTTGTGCGACCTTTTGGAACAAGCCTTGGCCCATTTCCGTGCCGCCATGGTTCAGGTGGATCGACCCGTCCTGATACACATGCACCAATGCGCCCGCCTGGTTCAGATGGGTCAGTGTAAAGCTGATGCCAAATTTCACCGGGGTAAAGGCGATGCCTTTTTTCAGAATGGGCTGGTTGGCATTCCATTCCGCGACGCGCGCTTTGCGTGCGGCATAATCGGAGGAGGCCAGCAATGCCCTGGTCATTTCGTGCAGTTCGAAATCTTCAACTACCATGCCATAGGGGGTGGTGTTTGGTTGGTCGCCCTTTCCTATGGCCGGGGTCGCACGATAATAATTACGCTGTCGCAGTACCGCAGGGTCCATACCCAAATGATGGGCAATGTGATCCATCACCCGTTCAATGCCCAACATGCCTTGCGGGCCGCCAAACCCGCGGAAAGCGGTGGCACTTTGCGTGTTGGTCTTCAGCCGATGGCTCTCGATCCTCATATGTGGAATCAGGTAGGCGTTGTCGGCGTGCAACATGGCCCGATCCGCCACCGGCAGCGATAAATCCTGGGACCAGCCACAGCGTGCATATTGCCGGAATGACACCCCCAGAACGCGGCCATCCGCATCGAACCCGGCGGAATAGGCAATGCGGAAATCGTGGCGCTTACCAGTGATGATGATGTCATCATCCCGGTCATAGCGCATTTTACAGGGATGCCCGGTGGCTTGGGCCGCCACGGCACAGATCACGGCCAGCGCATTGCCTTGGCTTTCCTTACCGCCGAACCCGCCACCCATGCGCCGTGTTTCCACCCGCACGGCGTGCATCGGCACGCCCAGGGCATCGGCCACCTTATGCTGAATTTCCGTCGGATGCTGGGTCGAACTGTGCACCAGCATATCGCCACCTTCCTGCGGTATGGCGAGGGCGGCTTGGCCTTCAAGATAAAAATGTTCCTGCCCTCCGATTTCAAATTCACCGTCAATCCGATGCGGTGCGGCATTGATTGCGGTTTTGGCATCCCCTTTGGTATAGATGCGCGGCCCGTCCTCAAACCGGCTATTGGCGGCCAGTGCCTGATCAATGGTCAGGATGGGCTGGGCTTCGGTATAGATAACGCGGCCCGCGCGTGCAGCACGCTGGGCAGTTCGATGGCTGTCCGCGATCACGGCAAATAGCGGTTGGCCCACATAGTGCACCGTGCCTGTCGACAGCAAGGGTTCGTCATGCACAGAAGGCGATACATCATTGGCAAATGGCAGATCGTCGGCGGTTATAACCGCAACAACACCAGGCGTGTCGCGCACCGTGTCCAAGTCTATCTCGGTTACGATACCAGCGGCGATTTCGCTGACCCCAAAGGCAATGTGCCGGGTACCGCATGGGGTTGGGATGTCGTCGACATAGCGGGCGGTCCCGGTGACATGCAGCCTGGCGGCATCATGCGGCAGAGGTTTTGCAACGGTCACGCCGACACCTCCAAAACCGAGGTTTCGGTGGACTGATCCTCAGCATAATACCGGTGCAGCATGTTCCGCGCCGTTTCCAGCCGGTAATGAGCCGAGGCACGCATGTCCGACAACGGTTCGAAGTCCTTGGTAAAAGCCGCTTGTGCCGTTTTGATCGTCGCCTCGGTCCAGCCTTGCCCCACCAGCATTTGTTCCACATGGCTGGCGCGTTTCGGGATTCCGGCCATACCGCCAAAGGCAATGCGTGCCGCTTTTACAGTGTCATCGGCCACCGTCACGTTGAACGCCCCGCAGACCGCCGAGATATCCTGATCAAACCGCTTCGACAGCTTGTAACAGCGCAGCCGGTCGGGTTGGCCGGGCAGGGTCACGGCCTCGATAAATTCGCCCGGTGCACGATCCTGTTTGCCATAACCGATAAAGAATTTTTCGATTGGCAGTGATCGGCGTGTATCTCCTCGACGGAGATGCAGGATCGCGCCAAGCGCAATCAGGGCGGGCGGGTTATCCCCGATGGGAGATGCGTTGGCGATATTGCCGCCAATCGTGGCAGCCCCGCGTATCTGTACCGATCCATAACGACGGATCAGTTCGGCATAGGATGGGTGCCGGGACTGCATTGCGGCACCGACACGCAGCATATCAGCCATGGCACCAATGCGCAGGCCCTGGTCCGTTGCTTGGATATCTTGCAAGTCGGCGCAATGAAGCAGAAAAATCAAATCGTCCAGCTTGCGCATCTGTTTTGTCACCCACAGCCCAATATCGGTGGCACCGGCAACCAGAACAGCATCAGGCCGATCCATAAACAGGGCAGCCAGCACGTCCGAAGATTTCGGCATGGCCCCCACCACCGCAGGGGGCAGGTCATCCCGGATACACTCCGGAATAGGCGCGGTTTCAATGGCTTCTGCCGCGCGGATGATCGGGGCGTAGCCGGTGCACCGGCACAGGTTTCCAGACAGTTGGTTGTCGTGGTCGCGGGCTCCGTTGGCATGGGCCGTGGCCATCGACATGACAAATCCTGGTGTGCAGAACCCGCATTGCGATCCGTGTCGGGCGATCATCGCCTCTTGGGCCGGGTGCAGGGCACCATTGGGTGCGGCGAGCCCCTCGATCGTGCGGACTGCTTTACCATCCAACTGGGGCAAAAACAAAATACAGGCATTCAGTGCTTTGATCCCGGTCTGATCTGTAACCATCACGGTGCATGCACCACAATCGCCTTCGTTGCATCCTTCTTTGGTGCCTCTGAGACCGCGCACCTCGCGCAGCCAATCCAAAAGTGTGTCCGTCGGCGCAATGCCCGACAACGCAACAGTCTCCCCATTCAGAAGAAACCTGATATCCATGCGTTTGAAACCCGTCGCTTTACCATCGTGTTCATTTAGCCGACCCACCCTCGATGCGATGTAGAAAATGTGCCGGATCACCACAGATACCATAGGGTACTGTGGTTGGGACCTGCAAGCCAAAGAGTCACGTCAGGTCGGCTAGGCACCCTGAGGCTTATGGGTTGGGCGCGATTGCACTTTTCGCCAGGGCTGGAGCGGACTAGCCTAAGCGGCATGAGCAGCCATCCACGATTCATTCACCTTCGCACGCATACCGAATATTCCCTTTTGGAAGGAGCGGTGCGTTTAAAAAAACTCGCTGATCTATGCAAAAAGGCGGATATGCCCGCCATTGCGATCACGGACACCAATAATATGTTCGCCGCCCTGGAATTTTCCGTCGCGGCCAGCAGTGCTGGCATTCAGCCCATCATCGGATGTCAGGTCGATTTGCGGTATCAGGCGCATCGTCCGGGCGACAAACCAGTGGCACCGGCACCAGTGGTTCTGCTCGCGCAATCCGAGCTGGGATATGAGAACCTGATCAAGCTCAACTCTTGCTTGTATCTCAGTGATCAGGCGCAGTTTTCGCAGGTGTCACTTGAAGAGCTGGAGGCGTTTTCCACAGGGGTGATTTGTCTGACTGGCGGTCCGGACGGGCCGCTGGGGCGGTTTTTGCAGGCAGGGCAGCGGGCGAGGGCAGAGGATTTGCTGCACCGCCTAGCGGCGGCATTTCCCGACAGGCTGTATGTCGAACTGCAACGCCACCCTGGCGAAAGCGGCCAGCCCGAGGCGGAGCAGAGGACCGAACGCGGCCATGTTGAAATGGCCTATGTCATGGGCCTGCCGCTGGTTGCCACAAATGACGTCTACTTTCCCAGCACCGATATGTACGAAGCACATGACGCGCTGATTTGCATCGCCGAGGGTATCTATGCCGACCAACAGGAATCACGCCGGAAGCTAACCGCCCAGCATTATTTCAAATCGCAGGAAGAGATGATCGCGCTCTTTGCCGATCTGCCAGAGGCAATTGAAACCACGGTGGAAATTGCGCGGCGCTGTGCGTTCATGGCCTATCGCCGCGACCCGATTTTGCCGCGTTTTGCGGATAACGAGGTCGAAGAGTTGCGGTGTCAGGCCAATGTCGGCCTAAAGGAGCGGCTGGCGATGATTCCCCATGTGGCAACGGTTGAAAAATACCAGGAGCGGCTGGATTTCGAACTAGGCATTATCGAGAGCATGGGCTTTCCCGGCTACTTTCTTATCGTAGCCGATTTCATCAAATGGGCCAAGGATCACGACATTCCGGTGGGCCCCGGTCGCGGGTCCGGGGCGGGGTCGCTGGTGGCCTATGCGCTGACGATCACCGATCTTGATCCGCTGCGCTATTCCCTTCTGTTCGAACGTTTCCTGAACCCGGAACGGGTATCGATGCCGGACTTTGACATCGACTTCTGTGTGGAGCGGCGAGAAGAGGTCATTCGGTACGTTCAGGACAAATATGGTACGGATAAAGTAGGACAAATCATAACTTTTGGTGCGCTTTTATCAAAAGCGGCAGTGCGCGATATGGGCCGTGTTCTGCAAGTACCTTACGGCCAGGTAGACCGTTTGGCCAAAATGATCCCGGTTGAGGGCGTGAAACCGGTCAGCCTTGAAAAGGCATTAAAGCACGAACCACGCTTGCGGGACGAAGCCAAAAATGACCCGTTGGTCGACCGTTTGTTGACTTATGGCCAACAGGTCGAGGGGCTGTTGCGCAACGCGTCTACCCATGCGGCGGGGATTGTGATTAGCGACAGGCCTCTGGACGCGCTAGTGCCGCTATATCGCGACCCAAGATCCGAAATGCCCGCAACCCAGTTCAATATGAAATGGGTGGAACAAGCGGGTCTGGTGAAATTCGACTTTCTGGGTTTGAAAACGTTGACCGTCATCCAGAATGCGATTGACCTAATCTTGGCCTCGGGCCGGGATATCCACATCGCTGCTGATGGCACCCGGCTTTATGTCCCACCCGAAGGGGCCGTAAACAAAATAAATGCGATACCATTGGACGATAAGGCGTCGTATGAACTCTACTCTGCCGCGAAAACGGTTGCCGTGTTCCAAGTGGAAAGTTCGGGCATGATGGATGCGCTCAAGCGCATGAAACCCACGTGTATCGAGGATATCGTGGCGCTAGTAGCACTCTATCGTCCTGGACCGATGGAGAATATACCCACCTATTGCGAAGTAAAGAATGGATTGAAACCTATTGAATCCATCCACCCTCTGATTGATGATATCCTGCATGAAACCCAAGGGATCATTGTCTATCAGGAACAGGTGATGCAGATCGCCCAGATAATGGCCGGCTATTCATTGGGCGGTGCAGATCTTTTGCGACGGGCAATGGGGAAAAAGATCAAAGAGGCAATGGATGCCGAACGTCCCAAATTCGAAAAGGGCGCAGAGGAAAACGGGGTAAGTCCCGAAAAGGCCAAAGAAGTCTTTGACCTGTTGGAGAAATTTGCAAATTACGGTTTCAACAAATCGCACGCGGCGGCCTATGCCGTGGTCAGCTATCAGACCGCATGGCTGAAGGCGAACCATCCGGTGGAATTCATGGCCGGGGTGATGAATTGCGATATCCATCTGGCTGACAAGTTAGCCGTCTATTTTGAAGAGGTGAAAAAAGGTCTTAATCTGCCGTATATTCCACCTTGTGTGAACCGGTCGCTGGCAACGTTTACGGTGGTAGACGGCCGTCTGGTTTATGCCCTGGGTGCACTAAAAAATGTCGGGGTCGAGGCGATGCGTTTGGTTGTCGAAGGTCGAAAATCCCAAGGGCAGGACAAACCCTTCACCACGCTATATGATTTCTCGTGCCGTGTGGATCTGAAAAAGGTAGGCAAACGCCCCTTGGAAAGGATGGCGCGGGCCGGGGCGTTTGACCAATTGGACAGTAATCGGCGACGGGTGGTCGAAAGTCTGGATGCATTGGTCAACTACTCGGTGGCCATTCACGAACAAAAAGGATCGGCACAGGTGTCCCTGTTTGGTGAGGCGGGCGAAGATCTGCCCAAACCCCGCCTGAGCTCTGTCAATGATTGGCCCCCCGCCGAGCGGCTGGCCGAAGAGTTCAAAGCCATCGGCTTTTATCTGACCGGTCACCCGTTGGATGACTACGCGGGGTTCCTGAAACGCAAAAATATACTGACGCTTGATGCCGTCCTGACCAAGGCAAGCGGCGGTCCCCAGCTGGTCAAAATGGCAGGTGTGGTTGCTGGCCGACAGGAACGCAAATCGGCCAAGGGCAACCGGTTCGCCTTTTGCCAGATGAACGATACGACCGGCGCATTTGAGATCACCCTGTTTTCCGAGGCACTGGAAAACGCGCGCATGCATCTGGAAACCGGTGCCAAGGTGGTCATCACGGCCGAGGCCACTTTCGAGGCTGATCAGCTAAAATTGCTTGGTCGATCAGTGGTGCCCATCGATACTGTGGTCGCGGATGCGGGCACGTCGGGCCTGCGCATATTTGTCAAGGACGTCGAGGCCATTCAACCGGTTGCCGATGTGTTGGATCAGACCAAAACCACCGTCTGCAATGTGGGCAAGGGGCCCGTACATCTGTGTTTGGTGGACCCGGATTTGCCGGGCGAGGTCTATGTTGACCTGGACCTGTGCTATGCGGTGACGCCCCAGGTCAAGGGGGCGATCAAATGCTTGCCGGGTATTATGGCGGTGGAAGATTTGTAGAGCGATAGAAATGATGATAAGCGGCGCGTTTATGTGGGACCGGGTGGAACCGAAACCGGGAATGCGCGTTATTCAAGTTCTGCACACGCCGATCCGCGCGGCAGGTGTTGTGCACGGTCTGGGGTTCCGGGATATTCGGGCGGCGTTGCATGGCGAGTCTGTGCTGAACCGCCAGGGGGCAGGAGGGAAGGATGACGCCCGACGGGTGTCAAACTGGTTTTATTGATCGCGCTCGCAGGGGTGACAAGGCCGTGACCGTCACTCGGACCGGTTGTTCCGGATGTGTATGGTGAATTTCTCGGGCAAAGGGGTCGATTCGAAACGACTGTCGGGTTTACGGATTACGGCTTTGACCAAACCGGGCAAGAGATGCTGGCCCAGTTTTAGACGTATGACGGCTTTGTTGCACAAATCGGGTGAGGGTCGGACGCCCCCCTTTCCCCCGGCCCTTTCCCCGGGCGGAGTTATGCCAGGGCCTCTATGACGGGTATGCCAAGGGCGGTGTCGCGGTTGGGCACGGTGTTGCGGGTGCGGATTTCGTGCTGCGGACCCTGCCCATCAGGCTTTGCCGCTTTGCCCCGACAGTTGCACGCAATTCGTCCCG
>JACOMT010000012.1 GCA_014623385.1 Paracoccaceae bacterium | reverse complement strand
GCGCCGCGCCATGTCGGCACATGACGCCCGTGGGTTCATGCAGATGTTACGCGATCAGGGTCTGGCAAACAAGGCGATGCAGATTTTATAGGTCTTGGTCGACACGTTGGAGCAGGTCTTTGACACTGATCATCCGCTGTTCCGCAAGACGGGGTTGGAGCCGGAACTTTGTCACCACCTGCTCGGCGTCTCGCACAAACGGGCGATGTTTGGCGAGAATAAGCTGGCAGGTTAGGAATGGGCACTATTGCTGACCATTCCGTTTTTGATATCTGCGGAACAAATTGGACCGGCCTTTCCTAACCAACGTAAGTGCAAGATTTTGCCGATGCGCAAAACCCAAGGCAGCAGCTTGAGGCAGCTTGCAGGTGAACAGGCCCGGGTTGCATTCGGGCCTGCGGGGTGGGCCGGGTTTCGACAGTGCAAGCACTTTGCTCATGGCCCGCATGGCCGGTATTGCGACGGTGGGTATATGGCATCGACTTGATAGACACCCGCAGGCGCGGCCGACCAACACCGTCCAAACTGACCACGGATGGGCACGGGGCGTATGTGGAGGCCGCCGGGGGTACCTTTGGCGGAGATGTGGATATATTGGTATTTACCCGGCTCGTGAAGCTCTATCTGGGACCACGGGGTGGGAAGGCTATGAGCGCAAGTATTCCCCTTAGGAATGCACCGGGATGAGGAAGCACGGGGTGGCCGGGCGGGGCCCGGGGCAAGCCCCGCCGATAGGCCCCGGGTTGAGAGCTATACAGAGGCACATGCGCCGCTTTAATGTAGGATGACAGAAATGATGCTCAATGTGGGTGGGATTAGGTGCGATGGATTTGGGCATTACAGCTGCTGCGGTCGGCATCGGACAGCGCGGATGTGGCCAGCGCTGGCGGCATCGGTCGGAACGACCGCGGGATGTTGTGGGTCCCGGTTATCCCGGTCGAGGCGCATGAGGCCTCCACAAAGACGCGCGTGCCTTACAGAAAAGTCACAAAAGGACATGCCAGATCGACCCGTGATCGGTTTTTGCGATGATCTCATCTCATAGCTATATTAACCAGACGTACCGGAAGGGAATAGCCCAGTACCGGTTCAGGGGCAGCGAGCGACGAGGGGCCCATACCATATCAGAACGGGACGAATGGGGCGATCCCGAACAGCGAATTGCCCCTGTTACCGGATGGTATAATTGACTTTTCCACCATAGAATTGGTAGGCGGCACGGTATGGATTGCGGAGTGTATGGCACGGCGGGGCTCTAAGGTGCCTGCCATTAATTGT
The DNA here is from genome assembly GCA_014623385.1 of Paracoccaceae bacterium. Taxonomy (GTDB): domain Bacteria; phylum Pseudomonadota; class Alphaproteobacteria; order Rhodobacterales; family Rhodobacteraceae; genus JACOMT01. The sequence continues at coordinate 17,134 of JACOMT010000012.1, read as the reverse complement.
TTCCCTAATGTGTCGCAAAACCAATTGGCCAATGCCCGAAAGGTGACCAAAGAGTATCGGGTAGATATTTAACTCATCCATGGTAATATCGAGGCGGTACTGCTGCCCAATCAATCCTTTGACTTTGCCATTTCGGCATATGGTACCGTGATCCGGTCCGACCCAAGGGTCCGGCTGCCCGAGGCACCCCACCTGTTGCGTCCCGGTAATCGTTTAGTTTTTCTGGGCAGTCATCCGTTGTCAATTCTGTGTAGTCCGAAGACCGGCGCGCCCGGACCGGATGTCACACCGGCCCTATCGCGCTTTGGGGGTCGAGATCGAAATTGAATCCAGCGGGACTGGATGCAACTTCGGTTTTCCGGAAAGGCTGTCCCCGATTCCACCGGATCGGGTTTCCGGTGATCGACTATCACGAGGTTTTCTGCCGCACGACGTGATGAGGCGGCAACTTTTCAGGTTGGCAGAATGGCCCGCGATTTTCCCGGCGAGCAGGTCTGGGTGCTGGAACGCAGTACGGCCTAGGCTATTCGGCTGCCAGCAGCTTGTGTTCGCGACCGATTTCGATCAGTTCCGCGATCACACCCCGCAAACGGGCGCGGAAGGTTTCGAAATCCTGATGCGGTTCGATCAGCCGTTCGTCCATATACAGCGACCGGTCGATCTCGATCTGTATCACATGCTGGCATCGCGACGGGCGACCATAGGCCTGGGCCACATAGGCCCCGGCAAAGGGCACGTTGCGTACGACTTTGAATCCGGCAGAGGCGAAAGCGGATTCGACACAATCCATGATATCGCCAGAGGCGGCCGCGCCAAATCGGTCACCCAGTACAATTTCGGGGCTATGCCTGCAGCCCAACACGGTGCTGTCAATCGCCTCATGCGGCATTGAATGGCAATCCAGCAGGACGGCTTCGCCAAAGGCCTCATGCGCGCGGGTCAGCAACTGTTTCAGGCTTCTGTGATAGGGATGCCAATAGATGTTGATCCGGCGGCGTACTTCTGCCATCGGGATTTCACCATTGTAAATCGCGCGCCCATTCGAAACCACGCGCGGCACCACACCTAGGCCGGATGCTACCCGTGGATTATGATGGTCCAAACGGCGCGTACCCTCGATCAGTGCGGAGTCCACCTCATCCGGGCTGCGATTCATGTCAACAAAGGCGCGCGGAGCCCGGGCCGCAATCAGCGGGGCACCAAATTGCGGCGTGCAATCAAACAAACGATCCACAAAGGCGTCTTCAGATGACCGGATGGTTCGGGCATCCAGCACGCTGTGCTGCAGGAAACTGCGCGGGTAATGGCGGCCGCTGTGCGGCGAGGCAAAAACCAATGGCGACATCAGCCTGTCGGGCAGATAAAGATCGTAGGCGGTACTGTTCATCACGACTCCTCTGTCCGGTCAACATAGTCTGAAAATTTGCTGAACCAAAAGACTTGAACCGCTTTGCGACTCTATTTATGCAAAGTACCCACTGGTGCGGGATTCCGCGCCCCATTTTGTTGGGTGCACGCAAAACCGGCTGGCATTCATGGGCGGTTAGCTCAGCGGTAGAGCACTACGTTGACATCGTAGGGGTCACTGGTTCGATCCCAGTACCGCCCACCATGAATTCACTGTCTTTGGCCGTTGGTCCATTGGCATCCGCTAACCCCGGTGCTGACCCGCACCGCAAGGGAACAGGAGACAGGCGATGAAGGTCAAGAACTCGCTCCGCTCGCTCAGGAACCGACACCGCGATTGTCGGCTCGTGCGTCGCAAAGGCCGCGTTTATGTGATCAACAAAACGCAGCGCAGGTTCAAAGCGCGTCAAGGTTAAGAGAGCTTTACCAAAGAGTAGCGAAGAGACCGCGTCTCCCAGCGCGGTCTTTTTTATGCGAAAACCTTACGGAAAAGTCCGATTAAAATAGTCAAAAACCCTTTGCTTAGCCCAGGATATACGGTAACTGATAAAATCAGTCGGGATTATGCCGACCGTAATAATTTTTTTTACAAGGCAATGCCATGAAACATCTTTCCATATCGCTGTTCGCTGTGCTGACGGTTGCAATCGCATCGACCGCTGCTGCGGATGGTGTCGTGAACATCTATTCGTCGCGCCATTATGACACCGACGAACGGCTGTATTCGGATTTTGAACAGGTCACCGGCATCACCGTTAACCGCATCGAAGGCAAGGCCGACGAACTGATCGCGCGGATGCAGGCCGAAGGGCAAAACAGCCCGGCTGACATCCTGCTGACCGTCGATACCTCGCGCCTGGAACGGGCCAAAAACACAGGTGTCCTGCAATCGATCAACAGCGACATCCTCGAAGCGCGCATTCCCGGCTATCTGCAGGATGCCGACAACGAATGGTTCGGGTTTTCCCAGCGTGCGCGCATTCTGTTTTATGACAAGAACGAAGTCACACATCCCCCGCTGACCTATGCCGATCTGGCGGACCCGAAATACAAGGGCATGGTGTGTATCCGGTCGGCCACCAACGTTTATTCGCAAACCATTCTGTCGGCGATCATCGAACATGTGGGGGTCGAGGCCGCCAAGGATTGGGCAACTGGCGTTGTGACAAACTTTGCCCGTGATCCACAGGGCGGCGACACGGATCAACTGCGCGGCATCGTGTCAGGTGAATGCGACATCGCAATGTCGAACACCTATTATTTTGCGCGTGCGGTCCGCCGCCCGGTCTCTGGCATTAGTGCCAACCTGGACATGATCGGCTGGGTGTTCCCGGATCAGGGTGGCAACGGCACGCATATGAATCTGTCGGGGGGCGGCGTTGCGGCGCATGCACCGAACAAGGAAAACGCGATTGCGTTTCTTGAGTACCTGACCAGCGATCAGGCCCAACAGTATTTCTCGGCTGGCAATGATGAATACCCAGCAGTTCCAGGCGTCGCACTGTCGCCATCGGTCGCACAACTGGGCTTTTTCAAACCGGATGATGTCGACCTGTCCGCCGTCGCAAAGAACGTTGTCGCAGCACAGAGAATTTTTGCTGAGGTGGGCTGGGAATAAATCACATAATTATTGAGCATGTGAGGGGTGCCGCTGGTTGGTACCCTTTTCTTCAGGAAATTACATATCTCACTAACTCTCCCATACATATGCTTTCTTGGGTTTTTAAACAAATTTTCTTGTCATCGAGGTCAATCGTCTGTATGCTTTTTATTTAATCTTGGATGATTGTTATAGAATCTCGTCGAAGATAATAACACGCAGCCTCCATGTGTATGAATCCCGTAAGCTGTTTCAACACCTGATGAGCTCATACCAATAATTGGAGCTCTGTATCTTAAAATGACATCGTCCTTACCACGGACAAACTCACCTACCAGACGGCCACTATGGAATTGTTGTGTTTGGTTGGACATCATTGGAGTATGGTCTACACTATAGCCATAAACAGTAATGACTTTCGTAGGCACATCATTTGAAATTTCAAAGCCTTCCCCTTGCGCGTCAAAAACTGTTCTTCCTGTTTGCTCGTTCGGTTCAACAGAGAAAACAGCTCAATCATTTCCAATGCTGGGTGTATCTGAGTAGACAATAGAACCCTGATCAATTCGATATTGATCATCCAGAGATGACCGACGAATCTTTCCAAGATGATCAGATCAAGGCACGTTGAACTCCACCTCACGTAATTCAGGGAGCGCATTCACAATGCAATGTCCTGCTGTCAGCATCTTGCCGGTTGACACAAGCCATCCAGTACACCCAACAGGCATAATCCTGCCCACAAAAGGAACATCAGACGGTTGACGATTATCTGTCCCGCATAGATTCTCGGTGGCCTGTTGTTCTCCAAATTATAGTCCCAAAACCTTGCAACTCCATACCCTGCCCGGGTAGTGTTCCCCAGGTTGCGCCATCGATGCTCAAACCTTCTGTTGCCAGGGATCGTTCGAATGACTGATCATTCGGGTGAACTCCGATGTAGAAATCAACCGTGTCTCCATTAAATGCGGCGGTAAAGTCGCGTTCCAGGATATTGTCCCGAGTGAGGATCTGAACCTGCCCGTCTGCTGCGGACTGCATAGCGATCAGACTGTTCGGACCAATCTCACTATCCCCAATTTGGTATTGTAACCAGCTTTTACCCTCGATGTATCTTGGGACGAAAGAAAAGCTTAAGTCATCCAAATCTTGTCCCGCAAGGTTACCACGCTGTTGCAGAGCCCTGTCCAGTCTTTCTGATAAATCTAGAGTAACGTTAACACCTGATGATAACTTCTCAGGTTTAATCGAAAAGGCTTCCGGGTCATTCTTGCTTTCAAAGGATCTCACCCCTTGACCAAACGCAGAAACGACGTCGAAGACTGAAAACAACCGTCACCGCTGCAAAAATCCGGTCCATTGCCCGTTTCATGAACAAACCTCCCTTTAATGTTTCTGCTTTTTAAGATCAACCAAAAATTCACAATAATGCACTTTATATTAACCCGCCGCGCACGGCCCCCGGCCCGCTATCTGTTCCAGGCCGACCAGATTCAGCACAAAGATATCCTCCTTAAACCCCCCGGCATTCAGGGCTACTTACCACAAAAGTATCACACTAAAACAAATATTTCCGACGCCCTACAGGTGCATATCGTCGGGCAATGTGTTCAGGCACGCCGCCGTCGGGGTGTTTTCACCCCGAGTTGATCACTTTAGGTCCTGCGTCACAGGTCCACCGGAGTTGGCATTGACCGCTGGTGGTCGGCAGATTAGTGCCGTCGCCGTCCGATTTGACGACAAATCAGGATGACCGGCAACAGACCAACCGCTACAATCACCAGCGACGGTACCGCCGCGCCCTCCAGCCGTTCGTCGCTAGCCAACCGATGCGCCTGAACCGCTAGCGTGTCAAAATTGAACGGGCGCATGATCAGGGTGGCGGGCAGTTCCTTCATCGTATCGACAAACACGATCAAAAGCGCGGTCAACAGGCTGGGTGTCAGTATAGGCAGATGCACGCGGCGCAGCGCGCCCAGCGGGGTTTGACCCAGCGACCGCGCCGCCGCATCCATATTGGTATGAATAGAAGATTGACCGCCCTCATAAGCCCCCAGGGCTGCCGCCAGAAACCGCACCATGTAGGCCGTGACCAACAACCAGATCGACCCGGTCACCAGTAACCCGGTAGACATTCCGAATTGGGCCCGCATGAATCCATCCAGCGCATTGTCAAAGGCTGCAAAAGGCACCAGCAACCCCACCGCGATCACCCCGCCCGGCACCGCATAGCCCAGGCGCGCGGCATAGGTTGCGGATTTGGCCAATTGCGTGGTGCTGGTCCGACGATAATAGCCGATGATGATTGCCGCCGATGTAGTGACCAGCGCGGCCGTGCCGGCAAGCGTGATCGAATTGCGAATGAACCCTTGATATCGGTGGCTGAACAGATCCTGTTCTGACCCCAATCCCATATCAATGAGCACAATCACCGGTAGAACAAAACCCAACAGAACCGGTACCGCACATAGCACAACCGCCCCCGCCGCCGCTGCACCGCGCAGGTCGGCACGGACCATATCAATGGCTGCCTTGCCCGCGTGATGATACTGTGCGTCCCCTCGCTGGTGCCGCTCCAAAACGGCCAGGATCAACGCAAAGGCCAACAGGCACAGCGCCAGCTGTGCCGCCCCACCACGGTCGGCCAGTAAAAACCAGCTGGTGTAGATGCCAGTGGCAAGGGTCTGGACCCCAAAATAGGACACGGTACCATAATCGGCGATGGTTTCCATCACGACCAATAGAACCCCCGCTGCAATTGCCGGACGTGCCATCGGCAGGCTGACCCGAAAAAACGCCTGTGCCGCGCCAGTCCCCAGCATACGCGCAGCCAGATAGGCGGCCGCACTTTGCTGCAAGAATGCGGCCCGGGTCAACAGATACACATAAGGGTAAAGCACCAGCACCATCATCGCCGCTGCCCCGCCCAGCGACTGCACCTCGGGAAACCAATAATCGCGAGGCCCCCAGCCGGTTATGTCGCGCAAGGTCGATTGGACAATGCCGGGATGGTCAAACAGAAAGGTATAGGCATAGGCCAGCACATAGGCCGGAAAGGCCAGCGGCAGGATCAGCGCAATCTCGAACAAACGCACGCCCGGAAAACGGGTCAGCGTGACCAGCGTAGCGGCACCCACGCCCAGGGCGGCGGCACCTACAGCACTGAGAAAAACCAGGGCCAGCGTCGTCCCAGCGTACCGGCCCAGCACGGTATAAGCGAGATGTTCGAATGTATCGGTTCCGCCCGTGACGGCAGCCAGTACCACGGCCAGCATCGGCACCACACAGGTCAGCGCAACCAGGGCCGACCCAATCCGCAGGCCACGTGCGCCGCGTTTTGCGTGGCGGGCGGTTGTGGCGACGGGTCCGTATGTTGGATTTGTCATGATGGCCCGACAGTCAAAGGAGCGGGCATCAAACGATGCCGCGCCCTTTATGCGCCGAATTTGGGGGCAAGTACCAGAGCCCTATAAAATCAGTCGTATTGGCGCTGATCCTCAATCACCAACCCGTCCCGTGGCAGGGTACCGGGAGCAACGATTTCTACAGTGCCCTTGAGCTTTAACACATCCATGATCGATGCCACATAGGCGGCCGCGTCACCCGCCTCTGTCTCAATACGAACGGTCATCCGGTCCATCTCGCCCTCACGTGAGGCAATGACCCGGGCCCGGGCGATTTCATCATGTCGGGCCACCAATGCGGCCACTTGTTCTGGGCGCACGAACATGCCCTTGATCTTGGTGGTTTGATCGGCACGGCCCATCCAGCCCTTGATGCGCATGTTGGTGCGGCCACAGGGGCTGATTCCTGGTATCACGGCGCTCAGGTCACCTGTGGCAAAGCGGAGCAGGGGATAATCCGGGTTCAGGCTGGTTACGACCACCTCACCAACATCACCGGGAGCAACGGGGGTGCCGGTGCCAGGGATCAGGATTTCAACGATGATCTGTTCGTCGATGATCATCCCCTCCATCGCCGGGCTTTCATAAGCGATATTACCCAGATCGGCGGTCGCGTAGAACTGCAAACAGGCAATGCCCCGGTCCGCGTATTCCTGGCGCAGCGATGGGAACAATGCGCCGCCGCCCACTGCCGCCTTGGAAAATTTCAGCGCAATACCCATCGTGTCGGCGCGGTCCAGAATGACCTTCAGGTAATCCGGCGTGCCTGCATAGGCAGTACAGCCCAGATCGCGGGCAGCGATCACCTGCAATTCGGTTTGTCCGGTACCTGCAGGCAGGACGGTCGCGCCGACCGCACGCGCGCCGTTTTCACAGATCATGCCAGCAGGCGTCAGGTGATAGCCAAAACAATTCTGGACGATATCGCTTTGCCCAATCCCCGCCGCATGCAGAAACCGGCCCATCCGCCACCAATCGTGATCGACCCCACCGGGTTCATAGACTGGCCCGGGCGATTGAAACAGATGCGCGAACCCCTCTGGTCCTTTGGTCGTGAGGCCGCCTAGCGGTACCTCTGGCGTCTGAGCGTTGACCAGATCGGATTTCCGCAGCACCGGCAATTGAACCAGATCCTCTGGGCCGGTGAACGTGGCCAAGTCCGCATCCGCCAGCGTTTCGGCATAGCCCGGGATGCTTTGCGCCCGGCGAATTTGTTCCGGCAACCGACGCGCCAAATCCGCAGCACGTTCATCGGCACTGCGCGTTTCGAGATCGTCGAAATAGGTCATGGTTCCGTCTTGCATTAGCTTAGCCACCGCTTTCTGCGACGATAGGACCGGACGTCGCGAAAAGACTTTCGCCCCCGATCCGACATGCCAAGATAGAATTCCCTGACGTCCGGATTTTCGCGCAGCTCCGCTGCCGGGCCGCCCATAACAACGCGACCGGATTCCAAAATATATCCATAATGCGCAAAACGCAGTGCCATATTGGTGTTTTGTTCGGCCAAGAGAAAGGTCACGCCTTCCTGTTCATTGACCGATTTCACGATCTCAAAAATCTGTTCCACCAGTTGCGGTGCAAGACCCATTGATGGTTCATCCAGCAAGATTGTTTCCGGTTTGGACATCAGCGCGCGCCCGATGGCACACATCTGTTGTTCCCCGCCCGAGGTATAGCCCGCCTGGCTTTTGCGACGCTCTTTCAGGCGTGGAAAATAAGCATAAACGCGTTCCAGATCGGCATTTAGTTCGGCCTTGGACAGGCTGCGTGTATAGGCACCGGTCAACAGGTTTTCCTCGACCGTCAGGTGTTCAAAGCAATGTCGGCCCTCCATCACCTGAACGACCCCCATGCGCACCAGGTCGGCGGGATCCAGATCGGATGTGCATTGCCCTTTGTACAGGATCTGCCCCTTGGTCACCGCGCCGCGTTCGCTGGCCAAAAGGCCCGAGATGGATTTGAGTGTTGTGGTTTTGCCTGCGCCATTGCTGCCCAGCAGCACCGTGACCCCGCCCTTGGTCATATTCAGGCTCACGCCCTTCAACACAAGGATCACATGGTTATAGATCACCTCGATATTTTTCAGTTCCAGAACGGTTTTGGCCTGAACATCGGCAGGTGGTGTATCCGGCATAGCAGTTTCTTTTGGAGGGCGTGTTGGGTCGCCCCCGGCGACAATCGCCGAGGGCATTTGATTTAGCCGCAGTTTGGTGCGATGTTGTTCTCTGCCGCGTAGGCACTGGAATCCTCATTGATCAGAACACTGATAATCTCAACGTCTGTCGGTTTAAAGTCGGAGATCAGCGACCATTCCTGCGTGCTGGCATCCCATTGCTTGACGCCAACCAACGCGTCGCCGCCGTGGTTTTCGCAGGTCACCGCAAAGCTTGGGCCAAAGTTCGGCAAACCCAGCTCTTCCATTAGGGTCGGCGTGACCTCCAGTGCTTCCATCCCATCGCGCATCATGCCGCTGGTGATCTCGGCTGTGCTGTGGATCTCTTGTGCCTTTCTGGCTGCTTCTGCAGCCAACATTGCAGCATAAAGACCCCGGTTATAGAGAACTGTGCCAATGTGATCGCCTGCCCCGGCGGTCAATCCCTTGTCGACGACATACGTCTGGATGTCGTCAAACACGGGGAAGTCGCTGCCAATACCGTGGAAGGTCAGGGCCTTATACCCGTTGGCAGCATCACCAGCAGCCAAAACGTCAGTTTCCGAACCGGACCACCAGATGCCGATAAAGTTCTCCATCGGGAACCGGATGTTGGCCGCTTCCTGAACAGCCACCTGGTTCATCACGCCCCAGCCCCACATCAGAACGTTGTCGGGACGATCACGGCGGATTTGCAGCCATTGCGATTTTTGCTCCTGACCCGGGGGGTCGACCGGCAGCAGGCTCAACGCGAACCCGTGTTTCCGAGACAGCTCTTCCAACGTGCGAATCGGTTCTTTGCCGTATGCAGAGTTGTGATAAAGCAGCGCGATTTTCTTGCCGCTGATATCGCCGCCGTTGATCTCTAGCAGGTAGTTGACCGCACCCGAGGCACCATCCCAATAGTTGGCCGGATAGTTAAAGATATGGCTGAACACGTTGCCGTTCTTTGCCGATGTGCGACCATAGCCCATCGAGTGGATCGGGATATCATCTGCAGTCGCTTTCGGGATCAGCTGATAGGTGATGCCGGTCGACATCGGTTGATACACCAACGCACCTTCGCCCTTGGTTGCCTCATAGCATTCTACACCTTTTTCGGTGTTGTACCCGGTTTCGCATTCCAGAACGCGCACCGGGACACCGCCGATGCCGTCATCGCGTTCATTCAGCAGGGTAAAGTAATCTGCGTAGCCGTCCGCGAATGGGATGCCGCCAGCGGCGTAGGGTCCGGTACGATAGCTGAGCGACGGGAACACAAGGTCCGCCATCACTGGCCCTGCGGCCAGAACGGTGCCCAGCACCACGGTGGTCAGCTGCATTTTCATCGGGTTTGTCCTCCCTTTGGTGTTGTCCGATGTGACCGGGTTTGATCCTTGCTTATGGTTTTGGTGGCCTGACCCTAATGCGGGAACGGCCAAAGTCTTAGCTTTTCCTTGGCAACGCGCCACAGTTGTGCCAGACCATGGGGTTCCGCAATCAGAAATATGATAATCAGCGCACCAACGATCACCAGTTGGAAATGTGCCACGATATCTGTGGGCCAGTTCAGCACGTCCACCCCCAACACCTTTAGCACTACAGGCAGCAGAACCAGAAAGGCCGCCCCGGCTAATGAGCCAAAAATCGACCCTAATCCGCCTATAATTATCATAAAGAGCACAAGAAAGGATTTGGTGATCCCGAACACCTCACCCACCTCGACCGCGCCCAGATAGACGGCAAAGAACAAGGCACCCGCCACACCTACAAAAAACGAACTGACGGCAAAGGCGGTGAGTTTCGCTTTCAACGGGTTCACCCCGATGATCTCGGCCGCGATATCCATATCGCGGATCGCCATCCAGGCCCGCCCCAGTGTACCTCGTGTCAGGTTCCGCGCAATGATCGCACTTGCCGTGCAGAAAATCAAGCAAAATAGATAGGTTGCCCAGGCATCCGTATTGGGGCCCGTGACCGCAATTCCGAGCACCGTGCGTTCCGGTGCATTGATCTGACCCGAAGCCGAGTAATTGTAAAACCACGCTACTCTGTTAAATAGCCAGACCAGAAAGAACTGTGCCGCCAATGTCGCCACGGCCAGGTAAAACCCCTTTATACGAAGCGACGGCAGACCGAAGAGCACGCCAACAAAGGCGGTTACACCACCCGCCAGGATCACATGGATGAACATACTGACATCTGGAAAGGCAGTCATCAGCTTGTAACACGTATAGGCCCCCACCGCCATGAACCCGCCCGTGCCCAGAGACACTTGCCCACAATAGCCTGTTAGGATATTCAGCCCAATCGCCGCAATCGCATAGATCAGAAACGGCAACAGGATTGCATTGGCCCAATAGTCATTGATCAGGAATGGGATGATCACAAAGGCGACAATCAGGACAAGATAATACAGATACCGATCAAACCGGATCGGAAAGGTCTGGTTGTCCTCTTCATAGGTGGTGCTGAAATCACCGGCTTCACGATAGAACATCACTCTATCCCCCATTCAAACCACGCATCTGCGGTCAAGCCCGTGTAAAAGAAAAGTTCTTCAAACTGAACACACGACCGCTGGCGCAACGGTAACTTGTTTCGCCAAAGGCGACGGTGCCGCAAAGCCAAAAGTCATTCCCGTCTATCACTTGAACCGTTTAAGCCAGTTCCAAGGCAGTGGAGACGAAACCAAACAAAAAGGCCAGTATCGCCGACATCCGTAACAAACGTCGAGGGCTGTGCATTATACTCTCTCAATGATCTTCTCCCCAAAGAGGCCTTGCGGCCGGAACACCAGAAAAATCAGTGCCAGCACATAAGCAAACCAGTTCTCGGTCGCCCCACCCAGATTGATCACACCGCCAAAACACTGACCGGTGCCAAAGCAGAACTCGAACAGCTTTTCACCCATCCCGATGATCAGCCCGCCCACAATCGCGCCAGGGATTGAGGTGAACCCGCCCAGCATCAGCACCGGCAATGCCTTGAGTGCGATCAGTGACAGGGAAAACTGCACCCCGGATTTGGTGCCCCACATGATTCCCGCAATCAGAGCCACAAACCCGGCCACCGACCAGACCATCACCCAGATAAAATTTAACGATACACCTACCGACAAGGCCGCCTGGTGGTCATCCGCCACCGCGCGCATGGCACGGCCTTCCTTGGTGTACTGGCTAAACATCATCAAGATGACCACCAGCAAGGCCGCGATAATCGTCGCCACAATGTCCAGATTGTCGATAAAGACCCCATAGCCGAACCAGCCATAGGTGGTTTCGTCGATGACAATATTGAGGCCCTGCGGCAGGCCCACATCCAGCACCCGGATTTCAGACCCCCACATCAGATCACTGATCCCCTCCAGGAAATAGGCCAGCCCGATCGTCGCCATGAACAGGATGATGGGTTTCTGATTGACCAGGTGCCGCATCACGAACCGCTGAACACACCACGCCAGCCCGACCATCACCCCAACCGTAGGAACAACCGCGATGAATGCGGGCACATGCCAACCGAAATAGTAGATATGCGTGCCAAAGATCGCATTGATCAAATGGCTAAAGGGGACCCGACCATCCATAATCCCCGATAGCGTTGTTGCCGCAAAGAGCACCATAACCCCTTGCGCATAATTGAAAATCCCCGACGCTTTGAAGATCAGAACAAATCCCAGGGCCACCAGCGCATAGAGCACACCGGCCATCAGGCCGTTCAGTGCAACCTCAATCGCAAAGAGCAGTTGGTCAGGCATCACTGCGCGCCTTTTAATTTACAAGGGTGTTTAGTGGGTTTAAAAGGCTTGTCCGCAACCGAAATCTGGAATCTACCAGGCTGGAATTTTCGCTGAGCGGTGATTATCATACCTCTTCCGTTCTCAAGGCACCGGATTACAACTGGCCCAATTGGTTCAATCAAGTTTTTTGCAATCTGGCTACCGTCAGGTTCCATGCCCGGTTCAAGCCGTCGCTGTTGGACGGCAGATGGCCACAAAATAGACAACGCCTATAAACAACACCAGGATTCCTGCATCAGAAATTGGAACGGCGTTTCCAACGATGCACCAAGACCCACCGTCCAGTTTTGTCAAACCTGATTGCATGGGTCACGAAATTTCCTTGCCACTCTAGGCAGCTTTGTCCATTGCACCTTCATCGGTCCGCATTTTCGGTACAATTTGGTATCCGGAAAGTTTTGTATCGCTTTGAACAGTGATCGCGTCCTTGCAACGTGTCAACACTTCCATCTATCGCATCCATCCATCGCGTGGCCTTTGTATTTGCTTTTATCGGCTATCCGAAATAATACAAGGTAGAAAAAGAGTGCCAGATTAGTATAGGTTACCCCCTATATTTTTATCTTGGTTTGATGAATCACGACTAACCCCGAGACCCAAGATAAGCATCAATCACCTGTTGATTGTTGCGCACCTCATCCGGAGTGCCGTCCCCGATCTTTTTGCCGTAATCCATCACGACCACCCGGTCGCTGAGGTCCATCACAACGCCCATATCATGTTCGATCAGGGCAATCGTCGTACCGAATTCATCATTCGTATTGAGGATAAAGCGACTCATGTCCTGTTTCTCTTCGATATTCATCCCCGCCATGGGTTCGTCCAGCAGCAACAGTCTAGGTTCTGCCGCCAGTGCCCGTGCCAGTTCCACCCTCTTTTTCAACCCATAGGGCAATCGTGCCACCGGGGTTTTGCGGATATGTCGGATTTCCAGAAAATCGATAATCTTTTCCGCTACCTCACGGTTGGCAACCTCTTCCTTTTCCGCGCCGGTCCATTTCCAGACAGCCTGTGCAAAGAGACCCTTTCCCATATGCGTCAACCGCCCGGTCATGACATTGTCGAGCACCGTCATCCCCTCAAACAGCGCGATATTCTGGAACGTCCGTGCGACCCCCTGCTGTGCCACCTGATAGGGTTTCATTGGTGGACGCGGCTTACCCCGGAACCAGATCTCGCCCTCTTGCAACACATAAAACCCGGAAATCACGTTCAGTATTGAGGATTTCCCGGCCCCATTTGGCCCGATAATTGCACGGATTTCGCCCTCACGAATGTCAAGGGAGATGTCCTTGATCGCCACCACCCCGCCAAATCTCAGGGTGATATTCTTCATCTCCATCACTGCGTCACCGATCTCGCGGCCGTCGGTGGTGGCGTAGGCTTCAATGTGATCCAGCATACTTTCTGCTCGTTACTGATTCGAAACCGATATTGGTTCAGGTAATCCTATAAATTGATCCTGCCACTCTGGCAGAAATGTGGTTAAAGCCACAATTTTAAAACGAGGTACGTCGACTTTGCACCAAAAGCCTTACTGATGTGTTGCCACCAATGTCCTTTGAACGGGGGTGCCTCTTCCTCTTTAAAAGATCAAATGAATCTCCCATGTGCTTTAGCCACCCTGTTCTTGTTGATTCTGTTGTAGCGCTCATAGCTTCGTGCGCGGCAAGGGTCAAGTTTGAAGGTGGGTACCTGAACCAGAGATACGCAGGGCCTTTCTCCTTTACTTCATAATTACTGATAATTTCACATAATTTTAAAAACAAAATTGTCCGATATCAACCAAATCCGACAATCGTACAGAAATTTTGATCAGTTTGTCCGAAAGCTTTGTATTTTTGCTTTGCTCTTTTGATTTCTGTGATCGCGTTAGATCCCAGATCGCTGTATGTTCCCGAACAGGTTATTACTGCACGTCTATACTCAAATAATAATTGGCACTGTTCCAACGCAGCTTTTCAGGCGCGAATTGTGCAATTGATGAGGTATCCCACGATGGCAATCGCCAAGTTGGAGAGCACTATGATGAAATCCCGTTCATACCCGTAGAGCGAAGAAAAAGCAGTCATTCCGCTGTCATTCGTTGTGCCACCGCAACGACCGCCGCATCCCGCACTTTCAACGTGGCCGAAATCGATCCTTTGTGCCCGTCCTCATAGGTCACCCCGGTCGTCGTCGAAACCTCAGGCGCGCCATCGTATAACGCCGTGATGATATCGCCGTATTTCTCTTCGATGATCCGGCGGCGCACCTTGCGGGTTCTGGTCAGTTCGCCATCATCCGCGTCAAGCTCTTTGTGTAGAACCACAAACCGGTGGATCTGGCAGCCGGACAGCATCTCATCCCTGGCGACTGATCGATTCACTTCTTCCACATGGGCCTGGATCATGTCCATGACCTGGTGGTGCCCGGCCAGTTCCTGGTACGAGGCATAGGCGATATTGTTTCGTTCGGCCCAGTTTCCGACGGCTGTCATGTCAATATTGATAAAGGCTGTGCATGCCGACCGGCCATTGCCAAAGACCACAGCCTCCAGGATATCAGGGAAGAATTTCAGCTTGTTTTCCATATATTTTGGTGCGAACAGACGCCCGTCGGTCATTTTCCCAACATCTTTGGCGCGATCAATGATGCGTAAATGGCCGCTGTCGGGTTCGACAAAGCCTGCGTCACCCGTGGCGACCCAGCCCTCGGCATCCCTGGTTTTTGCAGTGCTTTCCGCGTCTTTGTAATACCCTACAAAAACCCCGGGCGACCGGTAATGCACCTGTCCATTGTCGTCGATTTTCAGCTCCACACCTGGCGACGGGGTGCCCACCGTATCCGACCGCACCTGACCATCTGGCTGGGCGGTGATAAACACCGTGGCCTCGGTCTGGCCGTAAAGCTGCTTCAGGTTGATGCCCAGTGCCCGGTAAAAATCAAAAATCTCTGGACCAATCGCCTCTCCTGCCGTGTAACCAACACGCACCCGGGTAAAACCCAGTGTATTTTTCAGCGGGCCATAGATCAAAACATTACCCAAGGCATAGGTCAGCCGGTCCATGGATCCAACGGTTTTGCCATTCAGCATCGCCGGGCCAACCTTGCGGGCGTGGGCCATGAATTTTTTAAACAACCATTGCTTGAACTTGCCCGCATCCCTCATCCGGATCATGATATTGGTCAGCTGGGTTTCAAACACGCGCGGCGGGGCGAAATAACAAGTCGGTCCGATCTCGCGCAAATCGGTCATTACCGTATCCGCGCTTTCGGGACAGTTCACACAAAACCCGGTCCAGTAGGCTTGGCCGATGGAAAAGATAAAATCACCTACCCATGCCATAGGCAGATAGGCCAGAACGGCATCGTCGGGCTTCAGATTATCGAATTCAGACGATGCCCTGGATGTTTCGATCACATTGCGGTTGGACAGGACCACGCCCTTGGGCTTTCCCGTCGTGCCCGAGGTGTAGAGCATTACACAGGTGCTATCCAGGGTCAGCACGTCGCGGCGGCGGTTCAACTCTGCGGTCAGCGCATTCTGCGCGTCGCGCCCCTGATCCTGAATATGGGAGTATTGGTGCAGCGTGGTATGGTCATATTTCCGCATGCCCCGTGGATCAAGATAGATCAGGTGTTCAAACTGTTGCAGCTTGTTCTGCACCTCGATCACCTTGTCGACCTGCTCTTGATCGCCTGCGATGACAAAGCGCGCACCGCAATGCCCCAGGACATAGGCCATCTCTTTGGCAACCGCGTCTTGATAAAGCGGGACAGGGATTGCCCCCACCAATTGCGCCGCAACCATAGACCAATAGAGATATGGCCGGTTGCGCCCGATGATGGCGATGAAATCGCCCTCGTTGACACCCAGGGTCAGCAGGCCCAGCGCCAGCGCCTCGATCTCCTGTTCGGTTTCGGCCCAGGTCCAGCCTTGCCAGATGCCGAATTCTTTTTCCCGATAGGCGGGGCTGGCACCAAATTGCATGGCATTTCTACGCAACAATGCCGGAACCGATGCGATGCCCCCGAGCCCGGACGATGTTTGTACCAAACTATGCCCCCCTTGTCGGCCCTTTCCCGACCGGACTGACCGCCGCCGCAACCGCCAGGCGACAGACCCGTATTGGACTTTTCCTGATTTTTGCGCAATTTTTAGTGAACTGTATCAGGCTGTTCAAGCAGCCACCCGCCCGAATGTTCAGAACATGATCCGGTTCAGATCGATTCCCGCCAGGTCCGACACCAAATTGCATATAACGGTTGGGGCATTTTCCTGAACTGCAGAGGCTGTTTGCAAGGGGCTCCCTGATTGATACGCGATGGCTCAACAGGGGTATCTGGCCCGATTGCGACCACGATCATGGTCAATTTGACCCGATGACAGGGCAGAGCCAACATGTCCGGTCGTCGTGCCGTTCCCAACATAGCCTTCGGGACATCCGTCCAGGAATGGGGTGCGCGTTTCGCGCATCCCCCGTTCCCCTGCACCCCGCACCAAACACCCCGGCGGTCAGATCCCGCCGAACAGAAAGTCATCCACTGTCAGGATAGAGGGCCAGGGTACCATCCTGCAAGGTCACCGTAGATGTCGGTACCATCCGTGGCGATGATGAGGTCGGCAAGCACCGCATCCGTGCCGCGCAGGTCGATGAAATCCACACCGTCCTGGAAATCGATGATGCTATCACCGTCCAAAGCGGCAAACACAAATATATCCGCGCCGTCACCACCGTTCAGCGTGTTCGCCCCACATCCCCGGTCAGGCGGTCATCATGGGCAGAGCCGGTCAGGTGTTCGATGCT
>JACOMT010000011.1:30930-32033 GCA_014623385.1 Paracoccaceae bacterium | reverse complement strand
CAGCAGGCACTTGAAGCGGACCCAGCGGGTCGTCGTAACCTTGGGGCCCGATCCCTTAGTGCCCCAACGCACGCCTGCATGTCGGCGAACACCACCGCCAAGTCCATGAGGGCGTCAATCCTGGTCAGAACGTCGTTCAACACGAACCGCGCAACAACAGGTCAATCAAACCACCTCTGAACACCTCCCAATAGCATACCGGGTTGATGGTTTGTCCGCAAACCTGCAGTTATGCAGAGGTCTTTGTGTGTGCCAAGTGCCAAGATTTTTCAATGCATGTCGTTTCCGTTTGCGGGGCTGGCTGATAAGCGGCGTATATTCAGTCCCTAATGGGGCACACACACACAAAGCGGTTGCGTTCCCGCAGAAGAACGGATTTGCTGTGGTTTGCTGTCGGTTGTGCCTTTTGCACCTCGTGGTGCACATGTAGCACATAGATCAGCACATCGTTTTCACAGGCTTCAAGCCATGCCTTGGGGAAAAACAAACGTGTATTCGACCACGTCTCACAAAAAGTTTCGGTGCGCAAGGTCAGATCATCGCGCCCGCTTTTGCTGATCCAATGACACTGTCCAAGAGAGGAACCAAGGGGGTCATCCGGGTGAATGGACCATGTCTCGCGCGCAATTATTCCGATGATCAGCCGATGATCGGCATCTTTAATCCTGCCGAAATCATCCTCGATGACCAAGGTCGCGATCTCTGTCGTCAGATCGGATTCAATGCAGCGCGTGTGGTCGGCAGGACGCAGTCTGGTCGTCTCCCACGCGGGTGCGGCGTCCGACGGGGGGAATGCCATCCCGGGCCTGTTGCCGTTGGTCGCACGGGCAGGTCTGGTACGCCTTGGGTCAGTGTCAGCGGCGTGCATTCCGGTGACGGCCAGACCAGCGGCCCGGGGATGCGCGATTCGGGATTGGCCGGGCCCGTCCTGTGGCTGAGGTTCAGCGCGCCAAACGTGATGCGCCCGCTGCGCCCATCGGGCAGAATATTGATTCAGACGGACAGCTGTATTCGCCTGTTTCTGATTACTCCCCCAGTGTCAGCCGTACGCGGCGTGCCCCACCAATATCGACGTTCTCGGCTATGGGCGCACTAGCAAAAAC
>JACOMT010000011.1:26225-30849 GCA_014623385.1 Paracoccaceae bacterium | reverse complement strand
GCGCACTGGTCACCGGGCATTTTCCGTCTCGACACCCGTCTCAATATCGTTCAGCCAGCAATCCCACAGCACAGAGCCTATTGCAAAAAGCCGATCCCGCGATTCGGGCATCGTGAATGCGGGTATTTATGGACCCGGAGACCGACGATCCCTTGGCCGGTGCTGTCAGGTGCTATCAACTGTTCCACAATTCGCGGGACCGCGTTTTTATACGCATCCCCCGGCCGCCAATAACGCGCGTCGGCACCTGGTAGTGCACCAAAGTCTTCAACACACCAATCCATGCTGCCAACAGGCATCCCAGCGCTGATGGTGCAGCCAGACAGAGGGCAAAAACGGTTACTGTTCCAGCCTATCCAATCACATCTCGCGCCAATCCGGGCGCAATTCTGGATCGGGTGCACGGCTGGAACAGGCCCAGCCCACATTGAGGCTCGCCAACCCGGATTTTCGTTCAATAGGTAGCCACCTTTGTCATTGATGTCGTTGCCGGGCCGATCTACTGTGGAACACAGGGTAATGATTGCCTTCAATGGATCGGGTCGCAGTACCGCGACCTGTAGCGCGTTAAAGGTGCGCCAATTGATCCCCATCATGCCGACGGTGCCGGTGCACCAGGGTTGATGCGCCAGCCATTCAGTCACCGCGACCGCGTCATCCAGCCCTTGCTACGTATATTCATCCGCCATCAGGTCCTTGCTGTCGCCGTTTCCGTGCATGACGATGCGTATGCAGGTATAACCGCGCCCGGTGAACCCGGGATGGGTCAGCGCATCGCGCATGCAGGTGCCGTCACGCTTGCAATAGGGCAGATATGCCAGGATGGCAGGCACAGCGGCATCATGGGTGGTCACCGGACCGCCATACCCGCGCTGACAACCGGACACCCGTCCGACAGGACAATGCCCCCGTCAGGCAGGTCCTTGATTGCACGCAAGCTATTGGGTAAGGTGGACTATCATCTGCGAATGGCAATCATCAGATCCATAGCATTTGTGCCGGTTGGTCCCGTGGTAAACAGCGCCCTCCGGTCTGCCAGAAACCGACCGCTGTCGGCGGCGGCCAGGGCGGCGGTACCAGCATCGGTCCAGGTTGTCCCATCCACTAGGCCGCCCGCCGCATCGGTCGGGCCGTCGGTACCGTCGGTCCCTGCGACAAGCACGGTCAGGTCGTTCCGCCCCTGAATCTCGCGCGCCAATTCCAGTGCCAGCGCCTGATTGCGCCCGCCTTGTCCCGGATTATCTGGCAGGATCACTGTCGGTTCCCCGCCAAAAATCATCACCCCCCGGTCCATGCTGCGTAGCCGTTTGCCCAATATCGGTGCTAATTCAGTGGTATCACCATAAAGCAGCTCTTCATTCGCCAGCACGGTTGCAACCGCTTTGGCAGCGGTTGCCCGGGCATGGGCGTTACTGGCAATGATACGCGCGTCGTGTTCAAACGCTGTTGGTTCTGCCGCCGCCCCAATGCCCGACCCGATAACCCATAAACTGTCGCCTTTGACATCGGAAATGGCCAGCGTCGTGGCGCGCGCCCCGTCAAATCCGGCCAACAACCCCCCGCCCTTGATCCGGGAGATTTTGCGGCGTTCGATGTTCATCACGCCGATATCCAGCCCTTGGGCCAACAGGCGTTTGTTCAGTGCGGTCAGGTCGTCCAGCGTATGATCGGGCAACAGATCTTCAGCCAGCGAGGACGCGCCGCCAGACACCAGCAACAGCAGGTGACTGTCATTCGGCATTGCCGCGACCGCCTCACTCAATGCCCGTCCGCCCACCAGGCTGCGTGCATCGGGCACGGGGTGAGATGCCTCAATCAACCGCACATGGTCCGGCAAGTCATCGGTATGCCCATCCTTGGTAACGATCAAGGTGGGACAATCGGGGAAATGGTCGCACGCTGCCCGCGCCATCGCCGGGGCCGCTTTGCCCACGGCCAGGATCATGTCAGGCCGTGGCACCGGGTTGGAATTGAGGGCTTGACCCACCGACACGTATCCACCCACAGCAGCCACAGCAGCTAGCCCTGTTGCCAAATCGCGTACCGGTTGGTTCATTCATCTCTCCATCCAGATGGTGACCGGGCCGTCATTGATCAGCGACACCTGCATATCCGCGCCAAACCGGCCTGTGGTCACGGGAATCCCGACGGCGGCGATCCGTTCGGCAAAATAGGTGTATAACCTGTTGCCCTCGGCAGGCGGTGCCGCAGCCGAAAATCCGGGCCGTTTGCCGCGCGATGTATCAGCGGCCAGAGTGATCTGGCTGACGATCAGGGCCGACCCGCCAACCTCCACCAAGGATCGGTTCATTTTGCCGACATCATCCTTGAAAATACGCAGTTTCACAATTTTGCTGGCCAGATGATCCGCCTCTGCCTCGGTATCGCCTTGCATCGCGCAGACCAGGATCAGCATCCCGGGACCGATGGCCCCGATCTCTACCTCCTCGACGGTGACCCGTGCCTGTGAAATTCTCTGTATCAAGACCCGCATTTTCGCCTATCCACACCAGTCCAAAATGCGTTCAACGCTGATCCGGTTGGTGCGAAACGCATTGGTGGGATGGTCCATGTCCGGATAATCAATGAATATTGCGCATAACACAAGCGGATCCTCGCTAATGCCGAAATGCGAACGCGCAAACCCGCTATGGGCCGCGACGAAAGCCGTTGTAACCCAGCGTGGTCTTCGATGCCGTTCTTGATCCACCGTGCTTGCGCGTCGGCACTGAAATGCATGTCCGGATCGTTGGGGGCTTCCTCTTCGGCCCGGTGCTGCCGGGGCGGGGGCGGCACGTTCCACCATTGTGGCATCGATGATCGCCGCTTCGGCCCGTGAGCCTCGATCTGACGGCGAACCCCGGCCAGAAGATCCCAGGAGATCATCGTAGACACCGCTCTGCATCAGTGCGTTGCGAAAAGGCAACAGGTCGTCGCATCGGGCACAGGCGCATAAAAGATCGAGATCGCAAAACCGCATGAAATCCAACCGCAGTTGAGGGCGCACGCGCCGGTTTCGGGGTGCCACTGCCCGAGCAGCAGACACTTGAAGCGGAGCAGCGGATCATAACCCTGCGGCCCGATTCCGGAGCGTCCCAACGCACGCTTGCATGTCGGCGAACACCACCGCCAGTCCATTAGGGCGTCAATCCTGCTTAGACCGTCGCCCGCGCTGATCCGAACCGCGTTCGACGCGAATCGCGCAACAACAGGTGCATCAAACCACCCCTGAAAGCTTTCCAAGAGCATACCAGGTTGACGGTTTGTTCGCAAACCTTCAAATTATGAAGAGGTTTTTTCAGTGCCGACACGCAAACGCGGTGGGTCAGGAACGGCGCGAAGCGTGCGCCCGGGCTACGAAGATGACATCTAGGCGGCTTTGCCCGCCCTGATGGCCTGTGCCAGCAAGGCCAACCGGGATGCCCTGCGTGGTCATCATCGCGACGGGATCATGCGAACCGCCGCCCGTCATCGACCTCTGCGGGCTTTGGAACAACGCGGGGGCAGGCGGATCTCCAAACCCCGCTTTTTAGGGATTGAGCAATGCCTATGCCACGATGCAGCACCACCCCATTTGGCCTACACCGCGCCCAATATTTCGGGCTGGCGAAAACACGACGCCCAGCTGGCGATGACGGCAATCGCATAACCAAACCACCAAAACCGCTTTGCCCGACCGGACAGAATGGCCAAATCGAAGCTTCCGCTGAACATCCCGCTATCACGCAGAGGTCTTTTCAGATCAGTTGGCATCCGGTTGCCAGGCCTCGACGTCATTCTTGCAGCAACTTGCTGGCAAATGCGCCCGGGCGCTGGCATCTTTGTGATGCGCGATATGGCGAAGGTCTACACGGTTTCCGACCACTCCCTACCACGCCGGTCAACTCAACCTGTCCGCGCGCACCGATTTTTAGTATTTTCCCATTGGGTCCGCGTGCCGACCCGGGATGCTTGACCGACATTTATAGTGACCGTCATTAATAGTGGCCGTACCGCCGCATTGAACATACAGATATCACCTTGCATAAGGACTAATGTTGACAAATGCTTTGTCAAACCGGATCAAGCCAAGGCTGTGACGGATGAACAGGCCGAATGAACACCGTGGTGAGTACAAGAAAGCGCATGGTCCCCCATTTGTACGACGGTGCCAGACATAAACGTATCACGGTGATTTTGGCTTGCAACAGGTCAATCACCGAAGCTGGTACATAAAATTCAATCATGGCACGTTGTGCGACGGTGCCTTCTGGCATTTGTGATCTGTCGGGGGCATAGTTGTGCTGATGACCCAAGCGAAAGGCCACTGCGTCATGATCCCCCCCTATGCCGCCCCGACCGGCGGACATCCGCCGCAATCCCAGCTGTTGACCGGGCGTGCCGTTTTCACCGAGGCTTATGTCGTCATACCTCATGGCATGATGCAGGATATCGTGACTTCCCAACTACCATTCTGGACCGACACACGAGCCTGGATCCTGGCCCGGCCTATGACCGGATTTGCCGAAACCTTTTCCCAATACTCGATGGAAGTTGCCCCCGGCGGCGGCAGTGACCGGCCCGACACCGATCCCGCCGCACAAAGCGTGCTGTTTGTCACCCATGGCAGCGCGGAACTGGACAT
>JACOMT010000011.1:18587-26195 GCA_014623385.1 Paracoccaceae bacterium | reverse complement strand
TGGACGGTAAGACATACGCGTTAACACCCGGAGGGTATGCTTATATCCCGGCGGGGTGCACGTGGCGGTTGTCAAACCCTGGACATGACCGATTACGCTTTCATTGGGTGCGCAAACGGTATGAGTCGGTTACCGGCATCGACACGCCTGAATCGTTTGTTGCCAACGAAACGGCGTTGGACCCGACGCCCATGCCGGATACCAATGGATGCTGGGCTACCACACGCTTTGTTGACCCGGACGACATTCGTCATGATATGCATGTGAATATCGTCACGCTGCAACCGGGTGCAGTGATTCCCTTTGCCGAAACGCATGTGATGGAACACGGGTTGTATGTGTTGCAGGGCAAAGGGGTCTATCGTCTGAACCGGGATTGGGTGGAGGTTGAGGCCGGGGATTTCATGTGGCTGCGCGCATTCTGCCCGCAAGCCTGTTACGCAGGCGGGCCGGAACCCTTTCGGTACCTGCTGTACAAGGATGTCAACCGGCACGCCATACTGAAATAATTTGATCAAATCTTGGTATTGATACAGAAGAGCTTGATTGCACGGGCATTCCTGGCGCGCCAATGCTGTCACCATGAGACTCTTTATTAACGGATTTGGCCGCATTGGCCGCACGATACTGCGCCAGATTGTCGGCGTTAAGGTAGGTCAAGGCACCACCGTGGTGGGTATCAATGACATCGCGCCCATCAAAACCTGTGCCTATCTTTTCCAGTATGACAGCACATTCGGCCCCTTCACTGACCCGGTTGCCACATCGGATGGCAAGCTGACGGTCGGCATGATCGATATCCCCTTTCACTGCGCCCGGGATTTGCGTCAAATCGATCTGACTGGTGTCGATGTGGTGTTGGAATGCACCGGGGTTGCCCGCACCAAGGATGTGGCACAGCACGGTTTGGCTGCCGGAGCCGGGGCAGTTTTGATCTCTGGCCCGTCCCCTGCTGCGGAAGTCACCGTGGTCATCGGTGCCAATGATGTGGATCTGGGCATGGCGCGGATTGTGTCAAACGCCTCTTGCACGACCAATGCTCTGGCCCCGCTGCTGGCGCTGCTGGACAATACGTACGGCATTGATCGGGCGCATATGACGACGACCCATTGCTATACCAACAGTCAGCCGATGATTGATGCGCCGCGGGGCGATCTTGCCCGCAGCCGGGCCGGGGCCTTGTCTATAGTACCCACCACAACCAGCGCAATGGCCGCGACAAGGCAGATTTTGCCGCATTTGGCGGACAAGATCACGGGATCTGCCCTGCGCGTGCCCACAGCCAGCGTATCGGCGATTGACCTTGTTGCACAATTGCAATTGATGCCCCAGGACGCGGTGGCCGACATTCGTGAACTGGCTGAGGCATCGCCGGTTATGGGGTGGACGGATCAGCCTTTGGTGTCGTCAGACCTGCGGGGGCGGCCAGAATCGTTGATTCTCGCCTTGCCGGAAACCCAGGTGACGGGAGCGCAGCTGCGGTTGATGGGGTGGTATGACAACGAATGGGGCTTTTCCGCCCGCATGCTGGATATGGCGCACCGCATGGCGGCGCGTAGCTGAGGCTCAGGCGTCGACAACCGTAAAGGATGTGTCGAAATTGTGCTGTTCGATGTTTGGTCCCTCGCCAATCCGATCAACGACAGCAAAGAGTGCCGGTGCAGACAGGGGTGTCAAAACCCCGTGCCAGACGTTGCGGTGATAGTTGATCGCCTGACCCGGTTCAGTTCGAAACGCAATCGGTTGGCCGGGTACCCCGTTTTCGTCCGGGGCCACAACCACCATGAACGGGGCATACGTCATCGGAATAAACGCCTGAACCCCATCGGGGTGCCTTTCCATCATGTTGAATTGATACGGAAACTGGATCGATTGTGCCTCAAACATACTGATCCCGGCGCGCCCATTGGAAAAATCCATGAGCGCCCGGTCATGAAATCGGCCACAGGTATCTTTGTTGATCATCTTGTCAGGTGGGCCGACACAATCCAGCACATCGCCAAAGGGCGCAAAGCGCACCTTGTCCATCGGTTCCAGAGTCAATTCTTGGATCATGAGGCCACGCTGTCCATTAATCGAAATTCTGCAATCCGTTCGACCTGTCGGCAGGCCTCGGCAAACTCGGTTGCGCGGTCATGGGTCGCCCTTCGCTCAAACTGTTCCAGGATGTCAGCCTTGCTGTGGTCACGCACCGCGATAATAAAGGGAAAGTCGAACGTTTTGGTATAGGCGGCGTTCAGCCGCGTGAACCTGTCGCGTTCGTCATCTGTCAGGGCGTCCAGTCCGGCGCTTGCCTGTTCTGCGGCGCTTTCCGGGGTCAGCCGTTTTGTCGCCGCCAGTTTCCCTGCAAGGTCCGGATGCGCCTGTAGCACGCCCAGTCGTTCGTCTTTGGATGCCGAACGGAACACACGGCAAAGCGCGTTGTGCAACCCGGTGGCCGTGTCATGCGCCGCCCCCAATTCCAGCGCGTGCGCCCGTTCGGCAACCCACGGAGAGTGTTCAAATACCCCGCCAAAGGCCGCGACAAAGGCTTCTCGATCCATACTGGAAGGCCGTTGACGTATCACTGGTGGATCTATGGCCATCCAGTGTTCGGCAATCTGCAGACGGGTCGCGAACCAGACATCCGCATGCTCATGCACATAGTCCAGAAACCGCTGCAACGCCGCCGCGCGGCCCGGCCGACCGGCCAATCGGCAATGCAGTCCAATGGACATCATCTTGGGTGCACCCGCAATCCCCTCAGCATAGAGCACATCGAACGTATCACGCAGGTATGCATGGAATTGATCACCCGAGTTGTAGCCCTGCGGTGTGGCAAATCGCATGTCATTTGCGTCCAATGCATAGGGAACAACCAATTGGTGTCGGTCCCCAAACGTCATCCAATACGGCAAATCGTCCGCATAGCTATCTGCGACATAGGCAAATCCACCCTCTTGTGCCGCAAGCCGGACCGTGTTCATCGAACAGCGCCCGGTATACCAGCCCCGCGGCCGCGACCCAGTGACCTGGCTGTGCAAATTGATCGCCTCAGCCATTTCCACACGCTCTACATCTTCGGGATAATCTTTGTACTCGACCCATTTCATCGCGTGGCTGGCGATCTCCCAGCCCGCCGATTTCATCGCCGCCACCTGATCTGGTGACCGGGCCAGCGCGCTGGTGACCCCATAGACGGTGACCGGCGCATCACGCAGCATCCGGTGCAGTCGCCAGAACCCGGCCCGCGCCCCGTATTCATAAATGGTTTCCATGTTCCAGTGCCGCTGGCCGGGCCACGCCGCTGCGCCCACGATTTCGGACAGGAACGCCTCTGACCGCGCGTCGCCATGCAGCAGGTTGCTTTCACCGCCTTCTTCGTAGTTCACCACAATCTGAATAGCGATTTTTGCACCGCCTGGCCATTTCGGGTCCGGCGGATTTGCACCATAGCCGATCATGTCACGCGGATATCTGGTCATCCTAGTCTCCCTTGGGCTTGCACCTGCGGTTATTCCCTGCATCATGCGCGTGCCAACTAGCAAAGGAAACACCGATGCCCGGATATCTTACCACACATATTCTGGATACTGCCCGGGGATGCCCCGCCCAAGGCATAAAGATCGCACTGTATCGCATATCAGGCGATTCGCACCGCAAATTGGTTGAAATGGAAACCAATGCCAATGGACGCACCGACACGCCAATCCTGCCCGACACGAATTTTAAAACCGGCGGTTATGAGCTGATTTTTTTCGCAGGCGATTATTTGCGGGCCGCGGGGTTGGTCCAAGAGGATTTGCTCTTTCTGGATCAGATACCGATCCGGTTCGGTATGTCTGACCCTGACGCACATTATCACGTGCCGCTGTTGTTGTCGCCTTTTGGATATTCCACCTATCGGGGTAGTTGATCATTTTTGCACCGCCCGCGACGGCAATTAGTGCCCGTTATCAGGGCATGCGGCTGATCTGTGTAGCATTTTTGTGCTTTCATCCACCGGGCAAGGCTTGTAGCTGTCATGAAATCAGGCCGTGTTGACCCTAAACTTGACGGATAAGCTTGCGCATGTATGATTTGGCGGTTTTCTGGGACTGGATCGAGTTTGTCGTCCGCTGGTTGCATGTGATCACGGCGATTGCATGGATCGGATCGTCTTTTTATTTTATTGCACTGGATCTTGGGCTGAACCGGGAGATTCCCGGACCCGCTGACGGCGAGGAATGGCAAGTTCACGGCGGCGGCTTTTATCACATCCAGAAGTACCTGGTGGCCCCCGGGCACCTTCCTGAACACCTGACCTGGTTTAAATGGGAAAGCTATGCCACCTGGCTTTCTGGGGCCGTGCTGTTGATCATCGTTTATTGGGCGGGAGCTGAGCTCTATCTGATCGATCAGAACAAGGCGGATTTGGCCGTTTGGCAAGGCATTTTAATTTCAGCCCTATCATTGGGCATTGGCTGGCTGCTCTATGACGCTTTGTGCAAGTCGCCATTGGGCGAATCGCAGACCGTGTTGATGATCATCCTTTTTCTTATCCTAATTGCGATGAGTTGGGGTTATATTCAAGTGTTCACCGGGCGGGCCGCCCTGCTGCATCTGGGGGCGTTTACCGCGACGATCATGACGGCAAATGTGTTTCTGATCATAATGCCCAATCAGCGAATTGTTGTGGCCGATCTGAAAGCGGGGCGTGTACCCGATCCCCAATATGGCAAAATTGCAAAGTTGCGATCAACGCATAACAACTATCTGACGCTGCCGGTCATCTTTTTGATGCTGTCGAACCATTATCCGCTGGCCTTTGCGACCGAATACAACTGGATCATAGCTAGCCTGGTTTTCTTGATGGGCGTGACGATCCGCCACTATTTCAACACGTGCCATGCACGGGCAGGCAACCCAACCTGGACCTGGGCCGCCACAGCACTGATTTTTCTGGCGATTGTCTGGCTGTCGACAGCACCGATGCGCGGCGGGATACCCGCATACCAGAGTACCGTAGACCTGACACGCCAAGAGCAACGGTTCGCCGATGCAAAGGGGTTTGCCCAAGTGCATGATGTGATCGTGGATCGATGTTCGATGTGTCACGCCCGCGATCCGGTCTGGGATGGCATACATTGGGCACCTAAAGCGGTGCTATTGGAAACAGAGGTAGACGTGGCCCGGAACGCGC
This sequence comes from Paracoccaceae bacterium, assembly GCA_014623385.1. Taxonomy (GTDB): domain Bacteria; phylum Pseudomonadota; class Alphaproteobacteria; order Rhodobacterales; family Rhodobacteraceae; genus JACOMT01. The sequence goes on along the minus strand of JACOMT010000011.1, from coordinate 21,034 downwards.
GAGCGATATATCTGCAATCCGGCATCAGCCAAGCCATGCCTCCGGCCAACATCACAAATATGCCCGCCAGTGACCGTTCGGTAATCATGAGCTGGTATCGCAACGCCGGATTGTAGATGTGGTTATTAAAGAATATTTTTCTTGTATCATTCCTGTGCCAATTAGCTATACTACAATACTTATACTAAAGGTGCCCACAAGGCGACGCGAATATAGGGCAGGCGGGAGATTAAGGTCTAATTGTGACGCGTACCGAATTGCCGGGGGCGTTTGGGTTTGGTTCGTGTATAAATTACCCAGGCCTTTTTGGGGTTTTATCCCGCTGCTGATTGGAACGATGACAATGGCCAACTGTGCCTTTTGGGATGTTTGAACAGATGTGTCGATACAGAAACCCGGAATGAACTTCTGTGGGGTGACAATCGGCGTGGTGGTAACCGACCTGAGTGGGGTCGCTGATGTCCGCCAGCAACTTGAGCTCGATCTACTGCTGACCGCCAAATTGGTTCGATGAACGGTTAGTCAGATTCGACGGATACGGATTTTCCGTGATCAAAGGTAGAGTTCCCGCACCTGTGCTTGTTGAATTATGTAAATCTGCGGCTATCAGTTCAGAACATGCAGGGTGAGTTATCGATTGACTCCAGCGGCTCCGTCAAACACATGCAATATGTCACGGACTTTACGTTCCATTCAACAATCATAGGTCCCGCTTTGAATGACGCCGAATAAGCTCGATATCTTATTTTTTAACGATTGATATCTATTTGATATCTTTACAGATGTAGATATTTTTTATAATTTTTAACAAAGTAAGAACTCCTAAAGAATTGGCTTCTCTTTGAGTCATTTTAGGGTTAAATTCTTTAGGCTTTACACAATTATAAAAAGATCTATTAAGATTTACGTGTGTTTTTTACATAACATATATTATTTTTATTACTAATAATTCAGAGCACTTGTTAATTTTTTTCATAAGTCTTCTAAGTATTATTTGTCAGAATTATTGGTAAGATTCACCACTTACAGAAATGAATAATTCATGTAAGCACGACCAAGGGAACGGTCAACATTACACTGCGTAACATTAGAAAAGACCTCTGCGTGAAACGTGCTTTTCGGTGGAAGCTTCGATTTGGCCATTTTGTCCGCTCCGCTGGCCTTACATCGGGCAAAGCGATTTTGGTGATCTGGTTATGCGATTGCCGGTGTTTGCGGGTTGAGGGTGATCCTGTTTGCGGTACCATGCAGGTTCTGCCTGATCGCCGCCATCGCCAGTTGGGCGTTTTGTTTTGTCCAGCCCGAAAATCGGGCGGCGCTTCATCGTGCCAAAGCATTACTCAATCCGGACAGGCCGGGGCCGCAAAACAGCATGAAATCCAACCGCAGTTGAAGGTGCGCACTCCAGCTTCGGGGTGCCACAGCCTGATCAGCAGAACCTGAAGCGGACCCGCAGATCATACCCCGGAGGTCCGATCCCGAAGCGCCCCAACCCGCGCTTGCGCGTCGGCGAACACCACCGCCAGTCCATTAGGGCGTCAATCTTGCTCAGAACGTCGTCTGCGCCGATCCAAACCGCGTTCGACACGAACCGCGCAAAAACAGGTTCTTCAAACCACCCCTGAAAGCTTCCCAAGAGCATACCGGGTTGATGGTTTGTCCGCAATCCTCTAAATTATGCAAATCCTCTAATTATGCAGAAGTCCTTTAGAGTCATTGGCAATAAAAGTGCCCTTCCACATCAGGCTATTTTGTCAGTTAAGCCGCGAATCCCCTCGCGTTCACTCACTTAACCCATATTTTTAGCGAAAAAAATAATGGGCCAAGGACAGCTCTGTCTTCTCTGTCTTCATAGGCGCATCACCGTTGATCGTGACTTCGACAGCCCAAACCTCCAGCATGTCCCCGTCAATCCTGATGTTGTATTCTGTGCCGGATGCGTCGTTTCGAGCCACCATGCTTGCGAGCGTTCCATTCGCCTTCACCCCCAGCCCTGAGCGGTGCTATCTAATCGATGCGTCGTTTCGGGCGGATTCCATCGCGATACGGTCGGCTCACGCCGGGTGTCTGCCAACGGCGGTGCTGAAACCGTTGTTGTCGCCCGCATTTGCCCACCCGGACCATCCCGGGACCGAACCGGATCGATAGGCTCCGCGTCGCCCCGGGTTGTCATTGCCAAGGTTGTCATTGCAGGATGACCGGTTCGTGGTTTTGTACGTTGTATTCGCCCAACGTATTCGCCCAACTGCTCGTATTTCTCAGCTACCATGATGGATTGAAACAGTACAGCCGTCACAGCATTTGTGCAAAAAGCCGTTTTAAGTGGTTACGTTTTTTGCCGACGGTGCCGATGAATATCGAAAAATTGGGGCGTGGGCGAGAGGCATTTGCTTACCGATGAGGCCGAGCCTGAGGCCGTCGGCGAACAAAATTCGGTGGCGACACTG
>JACOMT010000011.1:0-18499 GCA_014623385.1 Paracoccaceae bacterium | reverse complement strand
TGTTTTTTGGTTTTTGTTTATTGTTGCGATGCTGACTACCGGGCGTACGATCCTGAAAGACCGTGAACAATCGGCACTGAACATTGACCAGGCCTGCTGGGTGCTGTTTCTCATCCTTCTGATTGAAGGCTGGGCTGGCATGATCATGAACAGCCGGTTGGGTCGCATCTGTTAAATGGCGATTTGGCTATAGCGCGTTGCGTAACTGTAAAATAACGGACATTATGGGTCTGTGCAGGGAGAGTGCAAGCGACTCTAGCCGGATTTTGGTCAGGTCGCGTTCCCGTGATTTGAAATGAGGGACAGGGACAGCTGGATGCACGTTCGCACAGCACTCAGATTCCAATGGGTGTTTGTCCTTGTCCTGTCGCTGTGTCTGCCGGGTGTGGCTGCCACCGTTGAAACCACCCTGACCGTCCTCGGCGCGCCAAACGCTTTGACTAAACGGCTGACAGCGGCATCGCTGACCATGAATGCTGAAACGCAAGGCATCGAGGGCAAGCAAGAATTGGTTGCAGCCGCGCTGTCGGATTACAATACGCTGGTCAGCGTGTTGTATGATCTGGGATACTTTGGCCCGGTTGTGTCTATCAAGATTGACGGGCGCGAGGCGTCATCGTTCCCGTTGTTAGACCCATCGGCGACCATTCAACAAATCAATATCGTCGTCACACCAGGCCCGGAATTTGTGTTCGGAATCGCCGAAATTGCGCCGCTGGCACCCGAAACGGAATTGCCCGAAAGCTATGCCAAGGGCCACCCCGCCTCGATCCGTGCCATCCGCGATGCGGCGGTTGCGAGTATTCGGGGCTGGCGGTATGCGGGCCATGCCAAGGCCGACGTGACGGGCCAGGACATCCGCGTCAATCACCCCCGAAACGAATTGAATTCGCGCCTGACCGTGACGCCTGGCCCGCAGTTATACTTTGGCAATGCGGTTGTGGTCGGCAACGAAGACGTCCGGACGGATGCGATTTTGCGGATTGCCGGGTTCCCTACCGGTGAGGTGTATGATCCTGACGACATCGACACGGTGCGCCGCCGGTTGCAACGCACGGGTACATTTGGTTCTGTCGCGCTGCGCGAGGCGGAAACACCCAATCCAGATGGCACACTGGACTTTGAAATTGTGACCACCGAGCGCCTGCCCCGCCGCATCGGGTTCGGGGCAGAGGTGTCAACAACCGAAGGTCTGAATGCCAGCGCGAACTGGACCCATCTTAACAGATTTGGCGGGGCAGAGCGGTTGCGGTTTGAGGCACAGGTTGGCAATATCGGTGGCTCGGAACCCATTGATTGGTATATTGGCACGCGCCTGGAACGATCCGCCGCCTTTGGTACTGACTTTGACCAGTTCTTTCTGATTGAAGTTGAGCGTTTGAACGAACCGAATTATTCATCTACTCGGGCCGATGTCGGCGGTGGTGTGCGGCATATCTATAATGAATATCTGTTTGGTGAGCTTGGCTTGTCACTGAGTACCGCTCGGGTCGATAACATCTTTGGCAAGAACCGTGAATTCAACCTGCTGCTACTGCCTTCCCGGCTGGAATGGGACAAGCGGGACGACAAGGTCAGCACCACATCCGGGTTTTACCTTGATATGCGGGCCACGCCGTTTTTCGGGCTGAACGGCACCCAATCCGGGTTACAAGCCATCGTGGACGGTCGCACCTATATCGGTTTTGGAGCAAATGACACAGTCGTTCTGGCAGGAAGCGTACAACTGGGTACTGTGTTTGGCTCGGAACTGTCGGGCATTTCGCCCGAATTCCTGTTTTACTCTGGCGGTGTCGGCACTGTGCGCGGTCAGCCCTATCAGTCGTTGGGTGTCCGTGCCGGGGGTGGTACGGCCGGTGGGCGATCCTTTTTGGGCCTCTCCGGCGAAGTCCGCACCAAAATCACCAGGGCAGTTTCAATAGTTGGATTTTACGATATTGGCATTGTGGATTCTGACAGTTGGGTCAATGCGGAATCCGCGCATCATTCAGGTGCGGGGCTGGGTATTCGATATGACATCGCCGAGACCGGGCCGTTGCGGTTCGATCTGGCCGTGCCGGTCAATGGCGACAATGATAGCAGAGGGTTGCAGTTTTATCTGGGGATTGGACAGGCGTTTTGAGACGAGCTTTGACAACATGCCTGGCCTTGGTCCTATGTCTGACCGGTCCGGCACTTGGGCAAAAGGATGACAGCGATGCTAGTGGACCGCTGGTGCGGCTGCTGGAGAGCACCCTGTCGAATTACAGCCAAAATATAGAGGTCGTGGGCTTAAGCGGCGTGCTGAATTCCCAGGCCACGATTGAACGGCTAGTGATTTCGGATACGAAAGGCCCTTGGCTGACGCTTAGCGGCGCGGCGCTCGATTGGAATCGGCTGGCCCTGCTTCGCGGTCGGTTTTTGGTGAATTCCCTATCTGCCGACCGTATCGAAATTGCTCGTGCCCCGGTCCCCGACCCCAATGCCCCTGTCGCCTTGCCAGCCCCGGAGGCCGAGCCCTTTACCCTGCCGGATCTACCGGTCGCCATCGAAATCAGCGAATTTCGCATCGGCGAGCTCGACCTAGGCGAAGAGCTGATCGGCGTTGCAGCCCGCCTGGCGGTCAATGGCAATTTCAACATGGCGGACGGCGCTTTGGACACGCTGTTGTCCGTCAATCGGCTAGACCGTCCCGGTGATGCACTGACGGTGGATGTGAATTATGCCAATAAAACCCAGAATGTCGGGGTGGATATCACCTTGATTGAAGCTGCCGGGGGCCTGTTGTCAACCGCGCTCAATATTCCCAAGCGGCCTTCGGTGGTGCTCACGGCCAAGGGCAACGGCCCGATTCAAGATTTTTTAACTGATATTGCCTTATCGATCAATGAGGTGGGCTTGGTATCGGGCGAGATTGAATTGACGGGCCTAGCTGCAGGCAGCGATAGCACCGACGGGATTGGCTTTCGCGCGGATATTGGCGGCGATCTGACACCGCTTATGGCTGAAGAGTTTCACGGCTTTTTTGGCACCGATACGGCGCTGAACCTAAAGGGCCAGCGGGCATTGGATGGCCGGGTGCGTGTCGACACACTATCGATCACCTCCACCGCACTGGATATTGACGGATCGGTTGTATTAACGGCAGAGGGTCTTCCGGAACTGGTAAGGCTGACCGGGTCGATCCGGCCAGCCGCCGATGGGGATACTGTGGTCGTGCCTGTGGCAGGGGGGAAAACGACCATCCAGTCTGTTCAGCTTGATGCACACTTGGACGTGTCGGCGGGCGATACGTGGAGTGTGTATCTGGACGTGACTGGGTTGAAACGGCCTGATATCGCCTTGGATGATGTGACTCTGCGTGTCGACGGGACGCTGGGTTTGTCCGATAGCATGGTGATGGTCGGCAATTTGAATGCCGCGCTACGCGGATTGACGGTGCAGCAGGACCCAACGCTTTCCGAAGCCATCGGCACCGACATAACGCTGGACGGCACATTTCAATTGCCCGGCAATGGCAAGCTCAGCCTGCAGGATTTTGTCATATCCGCTGCCGGGCTGCGGGCCACCGCCGGAGTGACGATTGACGGGATCGACAGTGGTTTTACCGTCGACGGTCAGGCGCAGGTCGAGGCGAGAGATCTCAGCCGGTTCGCTGCGCTGGCCCAACGGCCACTGTCCGGATCGCTGAGCACGACGGTGGTCGGGCAAGGCACCCCACTGGGCGGTCTGTTCGATCTGGTTGTTATCGGTCAGGCACGCGATTTGGCCGTTGGAATCCCTCAAGCGGATGCTTTGCTGGCGGGTCAAACAACCCTGACGCTGGATGCAGAACGGGGATCTGACGGCGTGAACCTGCGTCGTTTTGAAATCGATGGTCAACAGCTGACCGCGCAGAGTTCGGGCACCGTGCAAACCGAAGGTACCGATCTGGACTTGACCGCCAATCTGACCGATCTGGGCCTGATCTTGCCGCAATATCCCGGTGCGGCCACACTGACTGCGGTTCTGACGCAGGACCGTCAGACCAAGGATTGGCAAGCCAACCTGCGCCTGGAAGGGCCAGATACCCTGTTCGCCGATGTCAACGGCACGCTGGACGATGCGGGGCAATTGGACGGGACCTATCAGGCAGAGTTGCCAAAACTGGATACTTTTATGCCCTGGTCTGTCGGCCCTGTCAGGTTGGACGGCATGATAGGGGGGAATATTGATACGCAACGGGTTGCGGGTACAGTCCGGGTGGGCTGGCCAGAAGCAATCTTTGCCACTTTTGATGGGGCTTATGCCGCCGACGGCCCCACTGACCTGCACGTCACCGTCGAGATGCCGCAGCTTGAAAAGTTTGTGCCGCAACTAGCCGGTCCGGCCCGGTTGGACGCCTCTCTGGAACGGGTTGATGCGGCGTCGGACTGGATTACGCAACTGGCTATTCAAGTGCCAGAGGACATCAACGCCGTTCTGAACGGCACGCTGGCACCGGGGGGTAATGCCAGTTTGGCCTATCGCGTAACGGTGCCAAAGTCGGAAAACCTGATACCGCAATTGCCGGGGGCGGCCACGCTGCACGGATCAGTAGAGCGGGACGCGGCAGCCAGAGAATGGACCGGTGTCACGCGCATGGACGCACCACAAGGTATTTTTGCCGATATCAAAGGCCAGATGACCGATGACGGCACTGTCGTACTGACCTATCTGGCCGATGTTCCGTATACAGAGATCTTCGTGCCGCAACTGACCGGGTTATCGCGTCTGTCCGGTCAGGTTGATCGCGACACAGCCCGGAATTGGCAAGCCATCATCCAGATCAATGCGCCCGCTAATATTCTGGCAGATATCCGCGGAACGCTCAGCACGGGGGGAATTGGCGAGGCTAGCTATTTCGCGCAGATCCCACAGGTACAGGTCTTTGCCCCCGATCTGCCCGGTGCAGCGCGGTTCTGGGGCGATGCAGCAGCCAATTTGGATCAGGGGCGCTATTCCGCAGTGCTGCGCGCGAACGCACCGGATGGTATTCTGGCCAATGTCGAGGGGCTCTATTCGGCACACGGCCCGGTCAACCTGACCTATCACGTGGCAATTCCCCGGCTGCAGGCTTTTTTCACCCAGCTGCCAGGGCTTTTGGAACTGGACGGTACGATCATCCGCGATGACAAGGGCCAACGATGGGTTGGCACCACAACTTTGCAAGCCCCGCGCGGCATTCGGGCCGATCTTGACGGCTCGGTGACCGAAGGCGGCACCGTCCGGGTCAGCTATGCCGCACAAGTCCCACAGCTTGAAGCATTTGTGCCCCAACTACCCGGCCCTGCCGCCGTTGGGGGGCAGGTCAATCGCGATGCCGACAGCATAGATTGGGTGGGCGATCTGCACTTTGACGGGCCGGGCGGTATCTTGGCCATTCTAAACGGAACATTGACCAATGGCGGCGATGCAGATCTGCAGTTTGATGCGGAATTCCCTCAGGTTCAACGCCTAATCCCGGATTTTCCGGGCACATTGACTGCTGAGGGCACCGCCCGGCGCACCGGCACCCTCTGGGATCTGGATTTGAACAGCCAGACTCCTGCCAGCGGGACCTTGTCGCTCACCGGGACGTATGATCAGCACACGTTCCAGGCCGATCTGCGCGCCAATGGCGAGGTTCAGCTGGGCGCAGCAAACAGTTTTATCGAACCGAATTCGATCCAGGGTCCGTTGCGCTTTGATTTGGCGATGCAGGGACCGACAGAGCTGAATTCCGTCAGTGGCAAAATCATGATGTCAGATGTGACTATCGCGGTGCCGCAGCTCCAAAGTGCCGTCACTGGCTTTGGTGGCCAGATAGCATTGAACAATGCCGGTGCGAATATCGCCTTGGCCGGGGACATGAGTACCGGGGGCGGGTTCCGTATAGACGGCCCGGTGTCTCTGGCCGCGCCGTATAATGGGGCAATTGACGTCCGGTTCCTGGACATGATCCTGACTGATCAGGTGGTGTATAAAACCCAGGTTGGCGGTGGGGTGCGATTTTCAGGCCCGTTGACCGGCAATGGCAACCTGTCCGGTCAGATCGATATCGGCGAAACCGAAATCAACATCGCAACAATCGGTGGTGTGCCGGGGGCTGCACCCATCCCCGAGCTGATCCACGAAGGTGAGCCTGCGGATGTGCATCTGACCCGCGAACGCGCTGGGCTGGTGGTGGAGCCCGATCATGGCACAGGCGGCGGACCGGTGATTGGACTGGATATCGACATATCAATGCCGAATAAGATTTTTGTCCGCGGGCGGGGCCTGGACGCTGAATTGGGCGGACGGATCAGAATAGGCGGGACGACGGCAAAACCTATCCCATCTGGTGAAATATCACTAATCCGGGGGCGGTTGGGTTTTCTGACACGACGGTTGGAACTGGCCAAAGGCGTCGTTTCATGGTTAGGCAGCCTGGAGCCCCATATCGAATTCAGGGCGACTACCAAAACATCCGAAGGCGATGCCACCTTGTTGATCAAAGGACCGGCTAGCACACCGGATATTACCGTCATCGCCGAGCCCGAACGCCCGACCGAAGAAGCATTGGCCATGCTGGTGTTCGGGGATCAGTTCACGAACTTGTCGCCGCTAAGGGTGGCACAACTTGCCACCGGATTTGCCCGATTGGCTGGCGGTGGGCGTGGGCTGACCGATGCTGCACGCAGCGGGCTGGGCCTCAGCGAGTTGGACCTGACAACGGATAATGAGGGCAATGCGGCGGTGGGCGTGGGCGCATATCTGTCCAACAACATCTATACGGATGTAACGGTCAATACACAGGGCGATACCGAATTGAACTTGAACCTGGATGTTACTCGCAGCTTTATCCTGAAAGGATCCGTTGACAATCAGGGTGACAGCAGTGTTGGTGTGTTCTTTGAACGTGACTATTAGGCTGATCGGCACATGATGGCCTGTGCACTGACGCTGATATAGCGCGACCATTGGTCCCTGTCCCAGTGGTATCGCCATCACGCCGCGCATCCGGGCCCCGAAAAACAGTACATCGTGGCCTGCGGGATCGGTTCCAGAATTGCCACCCGCGTGAGAAACTAGGCGCTTTTGATCGCAGGCGAAACCGCATGCTGAATGGGTTTCAGACGGGTTTGGCCCAGATGTATGACTAAGACCTCTGCGTGAGCGCGTGATGTTCGACGGAAGCGTCGATGTGGCCATTCTGGCCGGTCCGCTGGCCTTACATCGAGCAAAATGGCCTTACATCGGGCAAAGCGGTTTTAACGGTCTGGTTATGCGATTGCCGGTGGTTGCGGGTTGCGGGGCGGTGCCACGCAGGTTCTGCCCGATTGCCACCGGTGCCAGCCGGGTGTTTTGTTTTGGCCAGCACGAGCTATCGGGCGGTGCGGCATCGTGGCATAGGCATTGCCCAATCCCGCAAGCAGTTCTTGGAATTCAGCCTGCCCCCGCGTTGTTCCCGGGCACGCAGGGGTCAATGACGGGCAGCCGTTCGCATGATCCCGTCACGGTTGTGACCGCGCCAGAGCATCCCGGTTGGTCTTGCTGGCACAGGCCTTGTCGGCCAATACCTGCGCGCGTGTTCGCCCCTTCAACCGTGGTTATCTGAACCCGGGGGCTCCGACCCGGTTCGCAGGTGCCCCATGTGGACTTTGTCGATGAAACTTTCCTCGTCCGGGCGGGCAAAGCCGCCTAGATGTCATCTTCGTAGCCCGGCGTAGGCTTCGCACCGTTCCTGACCCATCGCGCTTGCGTGTCTGTACTGAATATGCCCGCCTGGATCGTCGGGTGGATCGTCGGGAGCCTCCTCTTCGGCCCGGTGCTGCTTGGGGCGGGCGGCCTTTCCACTAGTCGGTGGTTCCGCAGCACCCATGGGCGACCAAAAATAAGGGCCAAAATGTCCAGGATTGGGTGCGAAACTGTTGCGGATTGGGTATTATTTCTGTCGCGCAACACCACCACAGGACAAGGTTTTTGCTGATATCAGCTAGACCGCGAATTTGTTGAAATATTGGGCACTCGAAGACATAACAGTACTCAAACACGCACTGTAACTTTTAAAGACTAGCCTTTGGCATTCAGTCGGGTTCCCCTGTGCCTGAGACACAAGGGGAACAAACAAAGCAAGGTGGAAAGCCGTGTTATCATTCGTCTGGCCCTGGTCCGGAACGGCGGAGCGCATTTCACGTTGGAACATGTCGATTTACCGGGCAAAGATGTGGCCGAGAGCCACAGCAAGGGATGGACCTCGTCGTTGCGCAAATTGAAACGACTGGCTGTTTCGTAATTAGAGGAGTTTGAGATGCCAAAGTATATGTTTGTTTATCATCGTGGCAGCAGGCCTGAGACCGAAGAGGCGCAAAAGGCGGCAAGGGAGGCTTGGGATAAATGGTACACGGATATGGGGGCTGCGGTGGTCGATGGGGGCGGATACGCGGGTATGTCCAAAACCGTTTCATCCAGCGGGGTCGCCGACAATGGTGGTGCTAACCCGGTCTCTGGTTTGACCATTGTCGAGGCTGCGGACCACGATGCGGCCTGTGAAATGGCCAAGGGGTGCCCGGTGGTGATCGACGGTACCGGTTCGGTCGAGGTTGCAGAGCTCATACAGCTGTAGGCTATGCCAAATGTCTTGAGAAACCCGTGCCTTGGCACGGGTTTTTTGTTCAGCATGCGGCGTCACATGGTGGTCATGGGCTTTATTCAGCGTTACGTGGCATATGCTGAGGAAAATCGAGCTTGCACCCAGCCCTGCAATCAGAACAATTAGATTATGGAACGCATTGCTTTTCCCGCTTGGGCCGATGTGGCCCCTGACCTCATTGCCGTTGCCACCGGACGTGTGCCTGCCGATCTGGTGATCCGGGGCGGCATCTGGGTGAATGTGCATAGTCGCGAGGCATTGGCCAACCACGATATCGCGATCATCCAGGGGCGGATCGCCTGTGTCGTGCCCGATGCCAGCTACTGTATCGGACTGGCCACCCAGATCATTGAGGCGGAGGGTCGATACATGATTCCGGGACTGTGTGACGGACATATGCATATCGAAAGCGGTATGCTGACCCCGGCAGAATTCGTGCGTGCGGTGATCCCGCACGGGACCACGTCAATGTTTACCGACCCGCATGAAGTTGCGAATGTTCTGGGGCCGGATGGCGTACGTATGATGCATGACGAGGCACTGATGCAACCGGTCAATATTTTCACCCAAATGCCATCTTGCACCCCGTCGGCACCCGGGCTGGAAACCACCGGGTACGAAATCACGCCTGACGATGTGGCCGAGGCTATGACTTGGCCGGGCATTATTGGTCTGGGCGAGATGATGAATTTTCCGGGCGTGTCCCATGCCGATCCCAAAATGCTGGCGGAAATCGCGGCGACGCAGCAGGCGGGAAAAACAGTTGGCGGACATTATGCCTCACCAGATTTGGGGCCGGATTTTGCGGGCTATGTGGCCGGTGGACCAGCGGATGACCACGAAGGCACGCGCGAAGTTGACGCCATTGCCCGCGTCCGACAGGGCATGCGGTCGATGCTTCGGCTGGGATCGGCCTGGTATGATGTGGAAAGCCAGATCACAGCAGTCACAGAAAAGGGGCTGGACCCCCGAAATTTTATTCTGTGTACTGATGACTGTCATTCCGGTACGCTGGTCAACGACGGGCATATGAACCGGGTCGTGCGTCACGCGATTGCCTGTGGCTGCGGTCCCCTGGTCGCGCTGCAGATGGCCACGATCAACACAGCTACCCATTTTGGTCTGGAACGCGAGATAGGGTCGCTGACCCCGGGCCGACGTGCGGATATCATCCTGACCTCTGACCTGACTGAACTGCCGATTGAGCATGTGATTGCCCGTGGGGTGACCGTGGCGCGAGACGGCGTGTGCCTGGTGGATTGCCCGCATTATGATTGGCCCGATACCGTGCGACGCACCGTACGTCTAGGCCACTTCATTAGTGCGATGGATTTCGAGATTGTGGCCCCGGATGGTGCCAATTCGGTCACCGCCAATGTGATTGGCGTGGTGGAAAATCAGGCACCAACCAAGGCGTTAAAGGTGGATCTGCCGGTCCGCAACGGACTGGTCGAAGGAAACGGTGATGTGTGTCAGGTCGCGCTGGTGGAACGGCACAGGGCGACGGGTGGGATAACAAACGCGTTTGTTTCGGGTTTTGGCTATCAGGGTCCGATGGCCATGGCCTCGACCGTCGCACATGATAGCCACCATATGATCATTGTGGGCACGGATCGTATCAATATGGCTCTAGCCGCGAACCGTCTGGCCAGGGTGGGCGGTGGCATAACCATCTTTCAGAACGATGTCGAACGCGCGCTGGTCGAGTTGCCGATTGCCGGTCTGATGTCCGACAGCCGTGCCCAGGATGTCGCGGCCGGGGTGGACCAAATGGTCGCCGCAATGCAGGCCTGCGGTTGCACCTTGAACAACGCCTATATGCAGCATTCGCTTTTGGCACTGGTCGTGATCCCGGAATTGCGGATTTCGGATCTGGGTCTCGTGGATGTGCGCCGTTTTGAACACATCCCTCTATTCGAAAGCTGACATGACCAAAATTCAAATGCCTAACCATCCAACGCCCGAAGCATTCACGGATGTGAATGCGGCCGTGGCCCGGCTGGAATTGCTCTATGATCAGGCCGTCCAGTTTCTGATACCCCGTTTTGCCAAGGTGATGCAGTCGGGAGCACCGGAGAACCGCATTCGCGCCTGTTACCCCGAGGTGCGGATTAAAACGACCTCGCACGCGCATGTGGATTCGCGGTTGAGCTTTGGGCATGTATCCGCTCCCGGTACCCATTCGGCTACGATCACGCGTCCGTCGCTGTTTCGCAATTACCTCACCCAACAGATTGGTCTGCTACTTGAAAACCATGGTGTACCCGTGACCATTGGCGTGTCAGACACGCCGATGCCCATACACTTCGCCGTGGCCACCAATCCCGCCATCACAGTACCGCAAGAGCGTGCGACGGATTTCATCCTACGCGATATCTTTGACGTGCCCGATCTGAACACCACAAATGATGACATCGTGAACGGGATTTATACGTCTGACGATGGGGTTGAACCACTGGCCCCCTTCACGGCACAGCGTGTGGATTATTCGCTGGCCCGGCTGAACCATTACATGGCGACCGACCCCGAGCATTTTCAGAACCATATCCTGTTCACCAATTACCAATTCTATGTATCGGAATTCGAAGCCTATGCGCGCGCCTGTCTGGCAGATCCAAGTTCCCCCTACACCAGCTTTGTCAGCACGGGGAATGTGGAAATTACCGATGCTGATGCCCCGATTGAGGTGCCGCAAAAACTGCCGCAAATGCCAGCCTATCACCTAAAACGACCTGATGGGGCCGGGATCACCCTCGTCAATATCGGGGTGGGGCCCTCCAATGCCAAAACAGCCACCGATCACATCGCGGTTCTGCGCCCCCGTGTTTGGCTGATGGTTGGCCATTGTGCGGGTTTGCGGAACACGCAGTCGCTGGGCGATTTCGTCCTGGCCCATGCCTATTGGCGCGAAGACAAGGTGCTGGACGATGACCTCCCGATCTGGGTGCCAATACCTGCGTTGGCTGAGGTACAAATTGCGCTGGAACAGGCTGTGGCCGAGGTGACGGAACTGCAGGGATATGACCTGAAACGGATCATGCGGACGGGTACAGTGGCGACGTTGGACAACCGGAACTGGGAATTGCGGAATCAAACCGGGCCGGTTCAATGGCTCAGCCAATCCCGGTCCATCGCGCTGGATATGGAAAGTGCCACAATTGCGGCCAATGGCTATCGGTTCCGCGTTCCCTATGGCACGCTGCTGTGTGTGTCCGACAAACCGTTGCACGGCGAACTAAAGCTGCCTGGGATGGCATCAGATTTCTACCAGACTCAGGTGAGCCGCCACTTGCGGATCGGCATTCGGGCGATGGAAGTGCTCAGCGACATGCCGCTGGAACGGTTGCACAGCCGGAAATTGCGATCTTTTGAGGAAACCGCCTTCCTGTAGGTTGCATTTTGGCCGCGGAACCGTTGGGGTTCGTGCCGCAATTTGTTGTGTTAGCCTAAAAGCTGGTAGCATTAGAATTATGCCAACTAGGCCCCACAAACCGGATAGACGAAGGAGACCATGAAATGGCAAAACCGATGACCAAAACCCAACTCGTGGCCGCATTGGCCAAAGAAATGGGATCGGACAAGAAAGGTGCGACCACAGCGCTGGATGCGATTTCGGCACTGATCACCCGCGAAGTTGCTGCAGGTGGCGCTGTCATACTACCCGGCGTTGGCAAAATTTACTGCCGTGAACGCCCCGAGCGTATGGTACGCAACCCCCAAACCGGCGAGCAATTCAAGAAAGAGGCTGACAAGATCGTCAAGGTCACGATCACAAAAGCACTGAAGGACAGCGTCAACAGCTAGGCTTGATCCCCGACGGATTTTCCGCAAAGATCGCCCTTAAAAGATACCCGGTTGCTTTCCCGACCGGTGCCAGGGGTACCCATGGTCAAAGCTTTTGCAATTGGCGATGTGTCTTTCCAGGCGCGAGGGCCCGGGTGTGCTGATTGCCCGGTGCAACCTATCATCCGGGCATCAACATTGTATTGATGCCGGGTTCTGACCGCAACAGGGTGGCACCACGGTGTCGGCACCATTTCCTCAGCACACAGGATTATTTTGGTAAACAGTCACAACAATGGATGCTGGATTTCCGGTGCTATGACCTGGAGGCTTTGATCATGGTCATCACCGTGGCAATCCGTGCGGACTGGGACAGTGACATTAGACGGTTCGCGTGCTTGCAATATTCCGGAAAAATCAGGACGAGCTCTGGCAACCGAGTCCAGTGGTGACGGTCTAAGCCTGATGGATATGCGCGCGCTTGCCATGGGGGTGGCATTTGCCCTGATGTGGTCGTCGGCCTTTACTTCGGCCAAGATTATCGTGGCAGATGCCTCACCTCTTTATGCGTTGGCGATTCGCTTTCTGCTGTCCGGGCTGATTGGTATCGCACTGGCACGCATGCTGGGCCAAACCTGGCATCTGACGCGGGCGCAATGGCAGGCGACTCTGGTTTTCGGGATTTGTCAGAATGCGCTGTATCTGGGTTTGAACTTTGTCGCCATGCAAACGGTCGAGGCTTCCGTCGCGGCAATCATTGCTTCGGCCATGCCGTTGATGGTGGGACTGTTTTCTTGGCTGTTTTGGGGGGAGAATCTGGGCATCCGTGCAGCATTGGGGTTGTTGGCGGGCGTAGCTGGTGTCGCACTGGTCATGGGCTCACGCATTCAGACGGGTGTCGAACTCTTTGGCTTGATGCTGTGCGGGCTGGGGGTTTTGGCCCTGACACTGGCCACATTGGCCGTGCGTGGTGCGTCTTCGGGCGGGAATTTTCTGATGGTCGTGGGCTTGCAGATGCTGGTAGGCGCTGTCGCGCTCTTTGCTGTGGCAATCCCGTTTGAAACGCCTCTGCTGCGCCTGTCCTGGCCACTGGTCATGGCCTTTGCCTATACCACGCTGATGCCTGGTCTTGTGGCGACATTGGTTTGGTTTGTGCTGGTTGATCGGATCGGGGCCATTCGCGCGGCGACCTTTCATTTTCTTAATCCGTTTTTCGGCGTGACCATTGCGGCGGTGCTTTTGCGAGAGTGGCTGGGCGTTCTGGACCTGATTGGTGTGATTGTGATTACAATCAGTATTCTGATCGTGCAACTGGAATACCGTCGGAATTCCTGACTTGCGTCCCCTGGTACCCTGCCTATTTCCGCAAAAACGCCCAGAGACTGAATGAAATCCGTGTGCGGGACTTTCTGGCCAAGGCGGCTGCCTAAACCTGATCCGGGCTTTCATTTTTCACATTTTGTCCCATATAATGGGAAAATGCGCTAATCTGGAGGGCCCTGTGACCACCTATTCCAAAAATCCCGACGTCATCGCAAGCTTGTCACCCGAAGAATTCCATGTGACCCAGCAAGGCGGAACGGAACGGCCCGGTACGGGCACGTTGCTTCATAACAAAGAGCCGGGAATTTACGTGGACATTGTGTCTGGCGAGCCGCTTTTTGCATCAACAGACAAGTATGAGAGCGGATGTGGCTGGCCCAGCTTTACCAAGCCGATGGAACCTGCCCATGTGCAAGAGCTGGAAGACCGCAGCCTGGGCATGATCCGCACCGAGGTGCGCAGCACCTATGGTGACAGCCATTTGGGCCATGTGTTTCCGGATGGTCCACAGGATCGGGGCGGGCGGCGGTACTGCATCAATTCGGCGGCACTGCGGTTCGTGCATCGCGACGATATGGGGGCCGAAGGCTATGGTTTCTATCTGGATAAAGTAGAGGATGTGACATGACGGAACGTGCGGTTTTGGCCGGGGGATGTTTCTGGGGCATGCAGGATCTGATCCGCAAACTGCCCGGAGTCAGTGCAACGCGTGTGGGGTATACCGGGGGCGATGTCCCCAACGCGACCTATCGCAATCACGGCACCCATGCCGAAGGGATCGAAATTCTCTTTGACCCGGCGGTAATCAGCTATCAGACCTTGCTGGAATTCTTTTTTCAGATCCATGACCCTACCACACTGAACCGTCAGGGCAATGACATTGGTCTCAGCTATCGCTCGGCAATCTATTTTACGCATGAGGCGCAAAAGGCAGCGGCGCTAGACACTATCGCAGATATCGAGGCATCGGGGTTGTGGCCAGGCAAGGTCGTGACCGAGGTTGAACCGGTCGGTGATTTCTGGGAAGCGGAACCAGAGCATCAGGATTACCTGAAACGGTTTCCGAATGGCTATACCTGCCATTTCCCCCGCGCGGGCTGGGTTTTGCCTGAACGGGCCAAGGCCTCCTGAAGACGCGGCTCAGCCGGTTGTGATACCGGGATGGCCGGACGCTTCGACCGTCAGAGGTGCTTCGACAAACGCTTCTCGTGCTTCGATCCTGTATAGTGCACAAATCTTGGTCTACGCGCAATGTGATGTCTTGAGCACCAGGCCTGTTCCGCAGCACCGGATGCGGATTTTGTTAAGGCACCGCGTAGGCATGTGATGGCCATCGTCATATCGCCAAAGTCCTGTGGCCCCTCTGATCCAGATGAACCCGGAATTTGCCATCGGACAGTGCGGTGATCGTACCGCTGTGTCGCACATTGATTTGACCAACGGATCACGCCAATCGCATTCGCAACGCCTGCATGGCCCAGCAGGATCATGCGACAGTTGAGCATTTCGCCCACCGCCGGGTAACAAGCAGGGGCTGATGCGCCCAATCCCACCATATCCACATTCACCGCCGCACTTAGGGCGACCAGTCCCCGGTACCCGGTAAGCGCATGGTGCAGTCAGGCGGCCCGCGCCACCTCGGCCGACGATTGGCCAAAAATCGGCGTAATCGTCAGCAAAGACGGTTTCCAGGATCGCCTGTGCGGTCTGATGGATCAATTGATCCGCAATCAATTTGGCCAGCTCTCGCGCATCCGATGCTATAAGGTTGCCCGACCCAACCCGCCACCGCGCCATCAGAGCCCGCCCCTTTCCGGCTGCCAACGCATCCCGGACTTTGGATTTGCCCGGTAGGTAGGCGCATCCGATGGCGTGACCTCCGAGACTTGTACGATGCCGCGGTCAATCAGCCGGGTCAGCGCAGGTTCCTCAATTCGGTTGTGCAGAACATCATCGCCCAAGGAACACACATCCCGTACCTACACGCTGTTAACAGTGCCCGCGACGGGGGGAGGGCGTCGGGCCCGGTTACATCCCGCCCTGCACGGCGCGAATGAAGCGCCCGTCACGTTCGGAAAGCACCGCGCTGCACCATTGGGTGTTCAACGCCTTATGAACCGTGTCAGGTACCAAGGTCGCGATCAAGGCAACGAACAAAAATCCGGCGCGGTCTCAGATATACACCGCCCGCCAGGCCCCGAGTATGGATGTGCATCTGGCTGTCGCCGCCGATGCCCGTGGCGCGCGTCTCCACCGCTTTGACCATCGTCCGGTGCCGCGCCCACCCGCCCATCCGCCGGGTCCAGGGCAGGGCGGCCATCACGCAAGACCGCTATATCCATGGTTGTGCCTCCGCGATATCCGACACGATGGCCGTATCGACGCCCGTCAGCCAGGGGTGCCCCGATCAGCGAGGCGGCTGGCCCGCCGGGGATGGTTTCAATCGGTCACTCGCTGGTCTGGGTGGCGTACATCAACGCGCCGTCGCCCCGCACAACCATCAACGGGGCGGCAATACCGATCTCGGCCAGGGATATCCCTGGATCATCCGATCAGGTGATGGATCATCCCGATCAACCGTGCATTCAGAACGGCCGTGAGCCCCCTTTTTGGCCCGTTCAGTTTGGAAGACAGGTGACTGGACGGCTCGTCAGCCCACAGATCAGTGCCGCCTGCAACTCATGCGCCGGGTGCGGGCGGCGAATTGCACGGCGACCGCCCAACCGAACAATTCCGATCCATGCTTGTCCGGAAAGGTGCGGATGGTGTCCTGTATCCAGTACCGTCGCTTCTCCACTCGCGTGATTGTGACCCTGGCACCACGACCGCCAGACCGCCAGGTCGTCGGCCAAAGCCTGTGACAATCCGCGCCGGTCCAGATCCGTGTCGCAAAAACCGATACAGATCAACCCGACGCGGCCTCCCTGGCCCTTGACCAGTGCATTTGTGGCCAGCGTGATTAGACAAGGATGTCAGCGCGACCTGATCCGCCGCAACCTCTGCCTGATCCAGAACCTGTCGTACGGCACAGTGCCAATCGCCAGATCCTCGCGCGGGGTCAGGGATTTGGCCGATGCCATGACGGTGTCATTGTCCCGGATCAACACTGCGTCAGTACAGGTTTCTTTTGTATCCACGCCCAGCATCAAGGTCATGTGCTGCTGCGTCTTTGAGTAGTGGTTGGCCCGGATCCAACAATCGGCTGTATGCCGTCCAGTCGGATTGCGTCACTGGGGCAATCGCATTAGCGCCCAGCGCGCCGCATCCGCAACCGCCGGGTCGATATCATCGGCCAACTGTGCCGCGATGGGTCGCAGCGCGGCCAAACCCGAATTGCCAATGGCATAAAGCACATTGCGCACAAACCGGTCGCGTCCTATCCGTTTTATGGGCGATCCGGAAAACTTCGCGCGGAACGCAGCGTCATCCAGCATGGCGAGATCCGCAAGCTGCGGTGCCGCCAGGTCGGGCCGCGCGTGATAGCGGATATCGCTGGCGGCCACCGCGAATTTGTTCCAGGGACATACCGCCAGACAGTCATCGCAGCCATAAATGCGGTTGCCCATCCCGACCCGCAAAGCGGGGTCAACGGGGCCCTTGTGTTCGATGGTCAGATAGGAAATACACCGCCGCGCATCCAACTGGTAAGGTGCCGGAAACGCATCCGTCGGGCATATATCCAGACAGGCCCGGCACGACCCGCAACGATCTGTTTCGGGGGCATCGGTGGGCAAGTCCAGGGTGGTGAAAACAGACCCCAAAAACCCCCAATTGCCCCAATCGCGGCTGACCAGATTTGTGTGTTTGCCTTGCCAGCCCAGTCCGGCCGCCTGCCCCAGGGGTTTTTCGGGAACGGGGGCGGTGTCGACAAAGATCTTCACCTCGCCCCCCGCCGTCGCAATCAACCAGCGAGCCAGCTGTTTCAGCCGCTTTTTCACCAGATCATGGTAATCCTTGTTTTGGGCGTAAACGGATATCGCGGCCCGGTGCGGATGATCCAGAATGGCGCGTGGATCTGCGTTGGGAGTATAGCTTTCGACTAACATGATCACCGCCCGTGCCTGGGGCCAGAGCGCGGTGGGGTCACCGCGCCAGGTCATGCGCTTGGCCATCCAGGCCATCTGTCCGTGATATCCTGCGTCAACAAAGGCGCGCAGCCGGTCCGGTACCGCAGGCACGTCCCAAGGTCGGCAAATGCGACAAGCGACAAAACCCTGGGCCCGGGCCCGGGCCACCAACCGGGCTTTCAGTTCATCCGACATTCCCGCGTTATAGCACCGTGCCCGGCCATCGGCGCGCCATCAGAAATCCAAATCAGTGTAATGCGGAGGTGGGTGAAATCCGGGGATATGATCGGCCAGGATGGATCGGAACGCGGGGCGAGATTTGATTTTGGCGTACCAATCCTTGACGTTCTGACTGCGGTTCCAGTCCACGTCCGAGATATAGTCGAGCGCAGACAGATGCGCGGCGGCGGCAAAATCGGCCAGGGTCATCACATCGCGCGGCTTGCCCAGGTAGTTCATTAAAAGATAGGGGTGCACGTTGGTCACGGTGGGGTGGGCGAAAGCCCCAGGGGCCTTGCCCGGCTGTGCTGGCGCGTCGATCCATCCCTTGGCAAAAAACGGCCGCGCGATCTCTGCCATGCGCGGATCAAAGGACTCATAGGCGGCCAGCACCGTCTTCTGAGCCTCATCCCATGGAATCAGCCGCGTATCCTTGGTGGGCAGGGGGGCGTTGCGATCCCAGATCTGCATGCGCCTTAGCCCCATCCAGCGCCGC
>JACOMT010000010.1:20772-24048 GCA_014623385.1 Paracoccaceae bacterium | reverse complement strand
ACCGCCAGTCCATGAGTGCGTCAATCCTGGTCAGAACATCATCTGCGTCGATAATCGCCGCTGCGGCCCGTGATCCCCGATCTGACGGCAACCCCCGGTCAGAAGATCCCAAAAGATCATCTCGGGCACCGCCCTGCACCAGCGCATTGCGAAAACGGCAACGGGTCGCGTCATCGGGCACAGGTGTATAAAAGATCGAGACCGCAAAACAGTATGAAATCCAGCCGCAGTTGAGGGCGCGCGCTTCAGCTTCGGGGTGCCACTGCCCGATCAGCAGACACGAGCAGCAAACAGTTGAAGCGGACCAGTGAATCATAACCCTAAGATCATAACCCTGGGGCCCGATCCCAAAGCACACCAACCCGCGGCTTGCATGTTGGCGAACACCACCGCCAAGTCCACTGGTACGTCAATCCTGCTCAAAACGTCATCTTTGCCAATCCGATTCGCGTTCGACACCAACCACGCAAAAACAGGTGCATCAAACCACCCCTGAACGCCTCTCAATAACATACCGGGTTGGTGGTTTGTCCGCAATCCTCCAATCATGCAAAGGCTTTTCGAAAGCAATAAGCTGGGCGATATGGCCGTGGACCAACGTCTAGGTACCGCGGTGTCGCCCCCCCCTGTGTTCTGCGAAGCATGATAGGGTGTGCGGGTCGAAAGCTGAGCGGCTGAAGTCCGTTCAACCATCATCGCATCAGGCGGGACCGAGGCTTTGGTGTTGCGCGGCAACGCCACGCTTTATGGTCAGTCATTGAACCTTTGGTCCTGGATTCGTTTGCCGGGCGGGGAGGCCGTTAAACCGGATTCCGGTGCCGAAGGTCTGAGTGTGCGGATCAAAACGGCTCATCTGCCCCATGTGATCGCGCCAAAATTCTGGCAAAAAGCCGGTGGGCTATTGCGCTGGCTCGCCCCTGTGAAGGGAATGCATATGCCCCTCCATATCATTGGTACCACTCTGTTTGGCGGCAGGATTTTCCCGACAGATGCGTCGCCGGGGTTCGACAGGAACTCGCCGACGCTGTGCGTCAAAAGCGGGCTTGCGCGCGTGCCAGGGACGCTGTCGGATGGATTGCTCAACGGTATCCGGCATTTCCGACGGCCTGCGCCTGTCCGGCACGGGGGGCTGGACGGTTCCTTTGTGGTCGCGGCATCGCACGTTGTGTTGGCCGCATCGTCTCAGGTTATCGCGGCCTTGATTGACTTTACACTGGACCTTCATGTCGCCACACAGCAAAGGCTGGCCCATGTGCCCACCTGGATGGCGGGTCAGGGCAAGGCTGTGGCCGTTTATGACCGAGCGTTTGGCGCGACGCGATCAGCCATCAGGGGCCGAATGCTACCGCTCAGCCAAATGCAACGAAGGAAGGTGCGTTGCTTCGCTTTGCGCATCTGCGGATTTTGGCCGCTAGCCCGCCGCCAAAGGCCGCGCACACAGCTGGTCACACGTTTTGTTCCGGACGCTGTGGAACCTGTGCGACTGGTTTTCAAAGTTTTGGGCAAAGGACCCGCTTGCCGCCGCTCCCGCCCGTGTCGTCCGCTCCGAATGGGCATCTGTTCCTGTCCGGGTACAACAGAGGCCGCACCGATAGAAAGCGGGTTTCTGGGGGGTGTTGCCAGAGCCCGCAGACCGGAACCGCGCCAGAGTTGCTGACAGCACCCACACGCGGTGGGTCCCTGATTCCGCTTGTTCCGCGCGGATGCTTGCGGTAGCGGGCGGCATGGAACCGCGTCTGGGCAAGGATAACGATGCGATGGACGTCCCGGCGGACGTTCTGTCCGTATTGCGGGATCGTGGTCTTCTGTTATCTGAACCGGAACGGATGCACCTCTTGCAAGGCGGGCGGACCAATTTGCTGTGGCGGTTTACTGGGGCGGATGCGGCGAGCGATCTGGTGCTCAAACTTTATCGTGGATCGGGGCCAAATCCGCTCTTTCCCAACGAGATCGCAGCAGAGGTTGCGGCACTGACGGCACTGGCGGCACCGGGTCTGTGCCCCCGGCGGATCGATCACGGACAGGCCCCGTCGGGGGATTGGATTGTCTATGATCGCATTGACGGGGATCTGTGGCGGCGCGACACTGCATCTGTTGCGCGGGCTTTGCACCGCGTGCATGATCAACCGCCCTGGCCCAGTCTGCGCATCACGCCGCATGGCAGTGCGGCCCTGAGCCAACAGACGGAGGCCATTTTGGCGAAATGCCCCCGCGAGGACCAGGACAGATTGTTGCCGTTGCGGCCCGACCAGGTGGTTGCACCTTGTTCTGTGCTGACCGTTATCCACGCCGACCCTGTGCCCGGCAATATCGTTGTGCGCGACGGCACTACTGTCTTCATTGACTGGCAATGTCCGGCCTTGGGTGATCCGGCCGAGGATCTGGCGATCTTTCTATCCCCTGCCATGCAGCTCCTTTATCGTGGGCAAGTCTTGGGCACCGATGACATTGCCGCCTGTCTGGCCGCCTATCCGGCTAGGGACGTGGTTGATCGTTATCATCGTTTGGCCCCCTGGTATCACTGGCGTATGGTGGCCTATTGTGCCTGGCGCAGGGCGCAGGGGCAGACGGATTATGCCAAGGCGATGATCCCGGAATTGCAAATGCTTAGCGCTCTATCGCACCCGTGAGCTCAAAGAGGGTGTAGTGCAGCGGCATCACCGGTAAAAAGGTCTGATTGTTCCGGCACGGTGCTGGAACAGGGTGTCCGGTTTGGGGACAAACAGATATGCTGGACCAGTTAAACGGGTTGCCCAGCTGTCGCTCTGGCGGAATGAGGTGCCAGCCTGCCGCACATCCGAAAAAACCGGCGGTCGGGCATCAGGCGAAAATAAGGTCGTCTGCCCGTAGGGTCGGCCCTGTCCGGCCAGTCCCCAATCCGGTGGGAGAGCGATTCACCAAAACGTTGAATTGGGTGGGGCATATACCGGTTGGCCATCCAGGGCGGGATGCCCTCTCTGGAATGGCCAGTGAGTGACCCGTCCCGCACAAGAGCCAAATTGGTGCTTGCTTTTGTGGAGCGGCGGAGAGGCCACTAAACCCGACACCGGCCAGTGTGGAGCGGGTGCGGTTTCATCACACCAGCAGGTGGCCCGGACTCGACCCATAGGTATTCGGAAAAATCCGCCTCATGTCGTGCTTGCACCGGCTTGTTCCTTGTACTGGTGCCGGACTGCAGATTGTTTTGAAACCAGGGATGCGGTGATGACGCCGACCGTCACGATCCCGATCATAATGGTTGACAGGGCGTTGATTTCTGGCGTGACCCCCAATCGG
>JACOMT010000010.1:0-20568 GCA_014623385.1 Paracoccaceae bacterium | reverse complement strand
CATCCCAGAAAAAAGCGTGCGCCCGAAAAATCGCCCACCCCGCACCAGAACATAGGCACCCATGGTTCCCAGAACGGTGGCGATTGTGGACGAAAAAATTGCCACTCTGATCGTGACCCAAGCGGCATCCAGAAAAGATTCGTTCTGGAGCAATTCACTATACCATTTTGTCGAGAACCCGGCCCAGACGGTGACCAGACGGCTTTCATTAAAGCTGTAAATCACCAGTATCAGCATCGGCAGGTAGAGAAAGGCAAAGCCCAGCGTCAGCGAGACAACGTTAAAGGTGGACAGACGCGTCATTGATCTGCCTCCGCCTGTTTTTGCTGGTTGTGCTGAAACAGTACGATAGGGATCACTAGGAGCAGCAACAGGATGATCGCCACAGCCGATGCCACCGGCCAGTCACGATTGGAAAAGAATTCTTCCCATAGCACCTTGCCGATCATCAACGTATCCGACCCGCCCAAAAGCGAGGGAATCACAAATTCCCCCAGTGTGGGGATGAACACCAAAAAAGACCCTGCAATTACGCCATTCCGGGACAGCGGAAAGGTGACCAACCAAAAGGCCTGCAACCGGGAACAACCCAGATCTTCGGCGGCTTCAATCAATGACCCATCCAACCGGTCCAGGGCTGCATAAATTGGCAAGATCATGAACGGCAGATAGGTGTAGACAATCCCGATATAGACGGCGGTGTTCGTGTTCAGGATCGTCAACGGTTCGCCAATTATGCCCAACCATAACAGAAATTGGTTCAGAAACCCCTCTTGGCTGAGGATGCCCATCCAGGCATAAACGCGGATCAGAAAGGATGTCCAAAACGGCAAAATGACCAGCATCATCAGTGCTATACGCCATTCCTGCGGTGCGCGTGCCATCGCGTAGGCAATCGGATATCCGGTCAACAAGGTTAGGATGGTCGAGGTAATCGCGATGCGCAGGCTGGACAGATAGGCTTGCCAATACAGCACGTCTTCGGTCAGAAAGACAAAATTCTCAAAATCCAGTTGGGCCAGAAAGGCACCGATCCCCTCGTCCCAGCTGAAATGCGGAAAATATGGGGGCCGTGCGAGGGCGGCATCCGATAGCGAGATTTTAAAGACGATCAGGAATGGAACCAAAAACAGCACCAACAGCCACAGATACGGGATCGCGATCAGGATGAAGTGCCGCATCCTAATGCTTCAACAATACGCCGTCGGACGTGGTCCAATTCACCCAGATCGTATCATCCCAGGTAAATCGCTGGCGTGTGTCCCGTTCGGTGTTGAATGATTGGGCGCGGATCAGATGGCCATTGGCCAATTCGACGTGATAGGTCGAAATATTGCCGAGATAGCCAATATCAATAACCTTGCCCCGCAGGACATTGTCATCCTTGGGTTTGTCGTGGTGGATTTCGACCTTTTCAGGGCGGATCGCCACGTGACAGGATTGGCCGACGGACAGGTCGAGCGATGATTTCACGCGAATGGGTGGCTGGCCTTCGGCCCAGGTCACGTGATATTCGCCGTCCGCTTTGGCGGCCCTGCCTGCCAGGATTGTGACATCGCCGATGAAGCACGCCACATAGACTGAATTAGGGTTTTCGTAGATCTCCGATGGCATGGCCACCTGCATCAGCTTGCCGGCGTCCATCACAGCGACCCGGCTGGCGACGGTCATCGCCTCCTCTTGATCATGAGTGACGATGATAAAGGTCGTGCCGGTTTTTTCATGAATATCCATGAGTTCGAACCGCGTTTCTTCGCGCAGTTTCTTGTCCAGAGCACCCAGCGGTTCATCCAACAGCAACAGCTTTGGTGCTTTTGCCAGTGATCGAGCGAGTGCAACGCGCTGTCTCTGGCCGCCGGAGATCTGATGTGGTTTGCGCTGGGCAAATTGTTCCAGGCGCGTCAGTTTCAGCATTTCCGACACACGCTTCTGTAACTCGAGCCCTGGCGTACGATTTCGGTGCAGGCCAAAGGCGATGTTGTCATAGACCGACAAATGTGGAAACAGCGCATATGACTGGAACATCATATTAACGGGCCGCTGGTTTGCCGGGACCGATACAATATCCTCGCCCCCCAGCACGATTGTGCCTTGGGTCGGTGTTTCAAACCCGGCAAGCATGCGCATTAACGTGGTCTTGCCACAGCCGGAGGGGCCTAGAAGCGCGAAAAACTCACGCGAATATATGTTGAGAGTCAGATCATCAATTGCGTTGAACGCGCCGAAGCGTTTGGTGACGTTTTTGAATTGGATCAGCGGCGTTTCGTTGGGGTCGTCCCAAGGCGCAGAAACAGGTGCCAACATGAGATCGTCCATTTGTGAACCGCAAAACGGATTGGGGGCGGACGTGCCGCCCCGATTCCTGGACCACCGCAGCTCAGGTGCCTGATTTCACCCTGGTCCACAAGCGTGTCACGGCACGTTGTGTGTTCGCCGGATACGGGGTAGTGGTGTACAGATTTTCCAATGTCGCCTCGTCCGGATAGATCGCGGTGTCGCCGATCACATCCTCTGCCAAAAGCGGCTGCGAGGCCAGGTTGCCGTTGGCATAATAGACATAGTTCGATGCATCCGCCATGTTTTGGGCGTCCATGATGAAGTTCAGGAAAACATGCGCACCATCCGGGTTTGGCGCGTCTTCCGGGATGGCCATCTGATCGAACCACATCAGCGAGCCTTCGGCAAAGGCATGGTATTCAATTTCGACACCATTTTCCGCCTCGGCTGCGCGGTCACGCGCCTGCAGAATGTCACCGGACCAGCCGACGGCAACACAAATATCGCCGTTGGCCAGCGCGTTGATGTATTCCGAGCTGTGGAATTTTTGTATGTACGGACGCACACCCATCAGCACCGCTTCTGTCTTTGCGATGACGTCCACATCGTGGCTGTCCGGGTCTTCGCCCAGATATTGCAGGACCATAGGAATGATCTCTACCGGGGCATCCAGGAAATGCACACCGCATTCAGCCAGTTTTTCCATGTTCGCCGGTTTCAGAACCAGATCCATAGAGCTGCGGTCGACATCTTCCCCCAACAGCTCACTGACCTTGCCGACATTTACGCCAATGCCGGTCGACCCCCACATGTAGTTGATCGAATAGGCATTGTCGGGGTCGTATTGTGCGGTCCGACTTTCGATGATATCCCACATGTTTTCCAGGTTCGGCAGCTTGGACTTGTCCAGCGGTTGGAACGCGCCTGCTTGAATCTGACGCTGCAAAAAGGTGCCGCTCGGTACCACAACGTCATAGCCCGATCCGCCGGCCAGCATTTTGGTTTCCAGAACCTCATTGCTGTCGAACACGTCATAGATCAGGTCCAGACCGGTCTCTTCCTCGAATTTCGATAACAGCCTCTCGTCGATATAGTCGGACCAGTTGTAAACACGGACCTCATTCGCAAAGGCTGTTGTCGCGCTCAGCGCGACAACAACTGTCATCTTTTTGGCGTGGAATGTCATTTTATACTCCCCTTTTGTGGTCCTCTCGTTTGGGGACCTTGTCTAATTTGTTCAAATTTTGCAGCTGTGATCAAGTACTTTCATGCACCGCGCTGAACCGCAAGCGCAGTTACACTATGGGAAAGGCTGGCATATTAAACCTGATTAAAAACAAGGCATAAATCGGTTTGGTCGCTTAGTAACATGCGCCTTCCCATAAACCAGGTATAGCAAACCAAGTACAGCAAACATTGCGTCGCCAAATTCTGGTTGGCGAGCTGGCACTGGGACAGACGGTGACGATTCTGGACCTGATAGATAAATAGATAATGTGCTGGGCGCACGTATGACACCGGTATGCGGGGCAATCTTGCGGTTGAGTTCTGATGGAGCGTTGCTACTTTACGGGAACCGCCGCGTCAGCGTAACGGTTTTGTCCATCCATGACCTATCCATGACATTTCATTCATGTATCCAGAATGGATATAGTTTCGAACTGACCTGCCGGGCAGTCGATCAGGGCATGGTGGCGCAGATTGCCAAAATTTATGATATATTGACACGATGCTGGATGTGGCGATTCGGGCGGAGGCTGTGACCGGCTATCTGTCGCAAATTACGCGGTTCCGGAACGCAGTAAGTTCTCCCATTATGTCAGAATTGGTTTTGGCTGCGCTTTGCCCCATTGGTGCACCTCATATGTGGCCGTTTCGGCAGGCAAATCTTTTCGGATCAGCACAAAAATAACTCTAATAAAGAGGATTGCGAACAAACCGTCAACCCTGTATGCTGCCGCGAGGCTTTCAGGGGTGGTTTGATGGACTTGTTGTTGCGCGGTTCGTGTCGAACGCGGTTCGGATCGGCGCAGACGACGTTATGACCAGGATTGACGCCCTAATGGACCGGCGGTGGTGTTCGCCAACATGCAAGCGCGCGCTGGGGCACTCCCGGATCGGGCTCCAGGGTTATGATCCGCTGGTTCTGCTCAAGTGTCTGCTGATCGGGCAATGGTACCCCGAAGCTGGGGCAGGCGTTAAAACGGCGGTTGGATTTCATACTGTTTTGCGGTCTCGACCTCTTTGCACCTGTGCCCGATGCGACGACCCGTTGCCGCTTTCAAAACGCGTTGGTGCAAGGCGGGGTCCACGATGATAAGGCGGTCGGAGGGTGCCGTCAGATCGAGGATCACGGGCCGAAGCGGTGATCATCGACGCCACACTGGTGGAAAGTGCCGCCCCCGCCCCGGCAGCTATATTGACGTGCCGCAAGATCGGGCCGAAGAGGTGGCCCCCGACGACGATCCGCCCAATGATCCAGACATGCATTTCAGTGCTGACACGCAAGTGCGGTGGGTCAAGTTGGCCTGCACCGCACCCGAAAATTTCGGGCTGGCCAAAACAAGACGTCCAACTGGCGCTGGTGGCAATCGGGCAGAACCTGCGGGGAGCTGCAAACAAGATCACCCTCAACCAACAAACACCGACAATCGCATAACCAGACTACCAAAACCCGCCTTGCCCGATGTAAGGTCCAGCGGACCGGACAGAATGGCCAAATCGAAGCTTCCGTCGAACATCACGCTGTCACGCAGAGGTCTTTGAATGAAAATTTCCATGATGTGGTATGCTAGAAAAATCCTCATGAAAAAAGCCAAACAAAAATTATTCCCCACAATACGCAAAACAAAGATCGAAGAGATCAAGATCTCGCTCGACAACATACGCGTTGCGCCTTCGCCGCGCTTCTCAATCAGTGATCTGGCCAGGCAAACCTGCGTGGCATGCGGTAAAAGTGACATAGAAATTCTGCGCTATCCGGCCTTTAAGAGCCAGGTTTTCGCCGGGCTTGTTTTGGCCAGTTGCAAAATCTGTGGATTTGCTTGGGTGCCAATCCCCAAGTTTCCGTTGGATGATTACTATAAGCACCACTACGCGGATGATTTTCGTGTCGAGCGTGTAATCAACGCCAAATTTTATTCACCAGAAAATCCAATCTGGACGCTCAGCACCCACAAAGTCCGCGACCGCGCCAAGCGGCACGTCAAGGCACTTGAAGTATTGGGACCCGTCAAGCGGGTTCTGGACCTAGGAGCGGGTGAAGGCCTGTTTTTGCACTTTTTCGATGCAGATGAAAAGCACGCGGTCGAACCTGATAAAAATTCGGTTCGGATATTGAAAACTGAATTGAATGTTTCGGTCGAAGCACTGGGAGACCGGACAGATTATTTTGACCTCGTCCAATGTAGTCATACACTAGAACATTTCACCTATGACAACATCCGGGAAATTTTGGAAAAAACGTTGCGCACGTTGCGTCCAGGCGGACATTTCCACATCGAAGTCCCGCGTGGTGCCGTCCAACTGGCTCATTTCACAGCGGGAAAACGAGGTCGGACACATCGGTTGGAACCACACACGCTGTTCTATTCGACCGAGTCGTTGTTGAACTTGCTGGATCAGGCCGGTTTTGATATCAAAGAGGCATCGGTCTGCGGATGGCCAAGGCCGTCCACATCGCTGAAGAAGCTGCAGAAACGGTATCCAGAGACAGCGTTGATGCAGACCCCATGGCTAACCGTTCTGGCCCGCCGACCCCAGAGGGGATAACTGGGGCGATATTGTCGGGTTGTTGAGTGGCTTTCCGGCTCGCGGTTACCACCTGTGGCGACGACGGAGCGGAGAACCCACAACCCCGGGGCCGTGTCGAAACCGGGACGTGCCCCGTGTGACACTGTCAGGGCAGTACCTTATCGTGGCACGGGATTTTGATCATCCGAGCACCATGCTCAACCGCAACGCCGCACTCGGCATACCCCTCACTGATCCCGCAGGGGAAATCTGCCCGTTATCAGATTTGTGCAATAAGACCGTTCTGGTGGGATTGTCAGCTGCGCGAAACGCATGTTGTTGGTGCTTTCAGATCATGGTCGAGCACAATTCAGAGCAGCCTGATGAATTCGCCGGGATCAGTATCGTACCACGCTAATACTGCCAGCTGCGGGCTGCTTAGACGCACAATAATTTGCATGTTTTGACCCGCCGCGAAGTTCGTACTCCCTGCCAATTTGGCTTGACTTGCCTATGATGAGAGGTGACAGTTAATGCTCATACAAGATTTCTGAAAGGCACGCGCCTTTTGATGTATATGGAGACACCATGGCGAAGCCAACAACAATCAAGATCCGCCTGAATTCGACCGCAGGCACCGGCCATTTCTACGTGACCAGGAAAAACGCACGCAGGATGACCGAAAAAATGGTCGTACGGAAATACGATCCCGTGGCCCGCAAGCATGTCGAGTACAAGGAAGGCAAGATCAAATAACCTTGTCGGGGTATGGCCGGAACCGCTAAGGCTACAAGGTTTGCTGATTGCGTGGCCTTTTTGTTAGCGGGCAGAAGCATCACAGATGCAACGCGTGATGATTTTGGATGGCCCAGGGCCGTGCAAAGGCACGCTGGCACGTTGGCTTAACGATCAATCCAGGCTACAGCCTGTCGATCACCTGCACTGGAAATCAAGTTGGACGGCCAGCCACCTGGAAGAAAAATTGCCCATGGCACCTGAGATCAAGGCACGCGAGTGCCTAGGTATTCGCAGGTGGGCTTTCCATACCTGATTGGGGCACCTATCCAAATTTTTGCGATTTTTGTATATGTGCCACGGGTTGTCATAAGCGTTTCGGCAATTTGTGCCGTTGTTGCGCATGCCTCGGCCATTTTTGGTGCCGGGGTTTGTTCGGGCGTCAAAATCCATGTGAAAGACCTCGGCGTGATTAGAGGATTGCGGACAAACCATCAACCTGGTATGCTTTTGAAAGGCGTTCAGGGGTGGTTTAATGCACCTGTTTTTGCACGGTTCCGTGTCGAACGCGGATCAGCACAGATGACGGTCTAACCAGGATTGACGCACCAGTGGGCTGGCGGTGGTGTTCGCTGACATGCAAGCCGCGGGTTGGGGCGTTCCGGGACCGGGCCTCAGGGTCATGGTCCGCTGCAACTGTCTGCTGATCGGGCAATGGCACCCCGAAGCTGGCTCGTGCGCCCTCAACTGCGGTTTGATTTCATGCTGTGTTGCGGTCTCTATCTTTTTGCAGCTGTGCCCGATGCGACGACCCGTTGCCGTTTTCGCAATCCACGATGATCTTCTGGCCTGTGCCGCCGTCAGATCGGGAATCTCGGGCTGAAGCGGTGCAAAATACCGCGCCCCCGCCCCAGCAGCCATATCGACGCATCGCAAGACCGGGCCAAAGAAGTGGCCCCCGACGATCCGCCTAACGATCCAGGCGCGCATTTCAGGGCCGACACGCAAGCACGGTGGGTCGGGAACGGCGCGAAGCCTACGCCGGGCTACAAAGATGACATCCAGCGGCTTTGCTCGCCCGGACGGGGCCCGAACAAGGAAAGTTTCATCGACAAGGTCTACAAAGGGCACCTGCGAAACACCACACCTGCGAACCGGGACGCCCTGCGCGGTCGCTACCATGCCGGGATCATGTGCGAAAGACCGCCCGTCATCGACCCCTGCGTGCCCGGGAACAACGCGGGCGGCAGGCTGATCTTCAAACGCCGCTTGAGGGATTGCGCAATGCCTATGCCACGATGACGCACCGCCCGATAGTTGTTCGGGCTGACCAAAAAAACGCCCGGCTGGCGGTGGCGGTAATCGGGCAGAACCTGCGTGGCACCGCAAACAGGATCACACCTTCAACCAGTAAACACCGACAATCGCATAACCAGACCGTCAAAACCGCTTTGTCCGCTGTAAGGTCATGTAAGGTCAGCGAAAAGGCCAGCGAACCGGACAGAATGGCCAAATCAACGCTTCCCCCGAAATCACGCTGTCGCGCAGAAGTCTTTAATATCTGTTGATAGCCCTTGGGGCCTGCGACAGGCTACAGCCACTGGCTAATTCGATTGACACCCTGAAATTCAATCATATCATGCCGTCATTCCCGAAATCAGGAGACGTGCAATGACCGCCATAACCAATCATATGCCGACGGCCGAGTTGCAGGCACTGGATGCCCAGCATCACATGCATCCATTTACGGCGGGCGGCGAATTGGCGGCCAAAGGCGCGCGCGTGATTACGCGCGCTGCTGGCGTATATCTGACCGACAGCGAAGGGCATCGGATACTGGATGGCATGGCCGGTCTATGGTGCGTCAACATTGGCTATGGCCGGTCAGAACTGGCTGATGCCGCCGCCCGGCAGATGCGCGAGCTGCCATACTACAATACGTTTTTTCAGACAACGCATGTTCCGGCCATTGCCCTTGCCAGCAAGCTGTCCGAACTGGCACCTGGCGATCTGAACCACGTCTTTTTTACCAGTTCCGGGTCTGAGGCCAATGACACAAATATCCGCATGGCTCGCACCTATTGGGCAATGCGGGGCAAGCCGGAAAAGTCGGTGATTATCTCGCGGCACAATGCCTATCATGGATCGTCTGTGGGCAGCGGGTCGCTGGGCGGGATGGCTCTGA
Organism: Paracoccaceae bacterium; assembly: GCA_014623385.1. GTDB lineage: Bacteria > Pseudomonadota > Alphaproteobacteria > Rhodobacterales > Rhodobacteraceae > JACOMT01. The sequence continues at coordinate 11,639 of JACOMT010000010.1, read as the reverse complement.
TGCATGCACAAGGCGGCATGCCGATCCCCGGGGTGCACCATATCAACCAGCCGAATTGGTGGGCCGAGGGCGGGGAAATGTTACCGGAAGAGTTCGGTCTGGCGCGGGCGCGTGAACTGGAAACCGCTATCCAAGAGCTGGGCGAGGACAAGGTTGCCGCCTTTATCGCCGAACCTGTGCAGGGTGCAGGTGGTGTGATTGTGGCACCAGACACGTATTGGCCCGAAATTCAGCGGATCTGCGATGCCTATGATATCCTGTTGATCGCGGATGAGGTGATTTGTGGTTTTGGCCGCACCGGCAATTGGTTCGGCAGCCAAACGCTCAATATCCGCCCGCATATCATGACCATTGCCAAGGGTTTGAGCTCCGGCTACCAGCCTATTGGCGGTTCCATCGTTTGTGATCAGGTGGCAGAGGTGATCGGGGATGGAGAATTCAATCACGGTTACACCTGTTCGGGCCATCCGGTGGCCAGCGCGGTGGCGCTGGAGAACCTGCGGATCATTGAGGAAGAGCGGATCATTGACCACGTCCGCGATGTTGCGGCACCGTATCTAAAGGAAAAATGGGAATCGTTGACCGATCACCCGCTAGTGGGCGAAGCCAGGATTGTGGGCATGATGGGGTCCATCGCGCTGACACCGAACAAGGCATCGCGGGCCAAATTCGCGGCGAAACCCGGAACCGCCGGGTACATCTGTCGCAACCGCAGCTTTGCCAACAATCTGGTGATGCGCCATGTTGGTGATCGCATGGTCATCTCGCCGCCCCTGGTCATCTCGCGGGATGAAATCGATATTCTGATCGACCGGGCTTGGGTTGCCCTGGATCAGGGGTATGCCTGCCTGAAAGACGAAGGTTTGCTCAAATCCGCAAGCTGACGGCGGCGGGCTATCGCAGCCGCTTCAATAAGCGGAGTGACGGGTACCCGTCGGGCACCAACCCGTTGGCCAGTTGATATCGCCGCACGGCGTCGATGGTTTTGGGGCCTATTCGCCCGTCGATGCCCCGCGTATCAAACCCGGCGATTGACAGGCGCGTCTGCAGCTCTTTGCGCTCGTCAAAGCTCAGTATGCGCTCACTGCGGGGCCAGCTGGCGCGGAATGGCCTGCCACCTGCCAAGCGGTCAGACAGATGCCCTATGCCGATCACATAAGCATCGGCTGCGTTGTACCGTTCGATGACTGCAAAGTTGTCGAAAATCATGAAGGCCGGTCCATGGGCACCCGCAGGCAACAGGATAGCGGCGGTGCCGTGGTTCGGCACGGGGTGCCCGGTGATGTCGCGTATGCCCAAGCGTGCCCAACTATCCGGTGATCGTGTGATTTTGCGATCAGCCAGCGCATAGTCGAACCCTTGGGGCAGGGTAATCTCGACCCCCCAGGGTTGGCCGCTCTGCCAGCCAAAGCGCCGCAGATAAGCCGCTGTCGAGGCCAGCGCGTCGGTCGGATCGTCGGACCATATGTCGCGCCGCCCGTCGCCGTTGAAATCCACGGCATAGTCCAGATAAGAGGTTGGTATGAATTGGGTATGCCCCATGGCCCCTGCCCAACTGCCGATCATGTTGCGCGGGTTGGTGTCGCCAGATTGCAGAATCTTTAGGGCGGCGATCAATTGGCTTTCAAAAAACGCACCGCGCCGCCCGTCATAGGCCAATGTCGCCAGCGATTGGATGATGTCATTCTTGCCCCGAAAATTGCCATAGGCACTTTCCAGGCCCCAGACCGCGACGACAACCTCTTTTTCAACGCCGTAATGTTTTTCAATTCGGGTCAATACAGATGCATACCGGTCCAGGGCGGCACGGCCATTTCGGATTCGCGTGTCCGATACCGCGCTGTCCAGATAGTCCCACACCGACTTGGAAAATTCTGATTGGTTCCTGTCACGCTGGATCACATCCGCGTCATATTCGACCCCGGCAAAGGCCCGGTCCAAAACGTCTGAACGGATTCCCTGTTGTTGGGCGCGCGTGCGAAAACCGATGATCCAGGCTTGAAAACCCTGGAGCGTCGGCACAATTTGCGCTGTGCGCAGGGGCTGACGGTCTTTTAGATAGCCGGGGCGTAATCCAGGCCGGATTGTGCGTGTCGTCAGCACCGGGGCACCCGGGTCTATCCGGAACGGAACCGGCTTGTCTGTCGGTCGCGGAAATGGCCGGACAGAGGTGACAGGTGTGGCCATCAGGGACGTGGAAAAAAGCAGGACAACCATACTGGCCAAACAGGTTTTTGCATGGGACCTGTTGTTTTGTTTTCTGTTTGCAGACAGCATAGCGCGAAACTCCTGGCGGTAAAAACTCTGGTCTGTTCAACCAGCGGTGACATGCGAGTCAATGCCGACGGCGCGTCACCTTGCGTCTGGTATTGTCTCTGTGTCGTTTGTGTCTTGCGATATGTTGACGGGATGCACGAGCGACGGGGCTGCTGCGGCCTCGGGGCAGGGCCGCATCATCCAAAGCCAGCAACTCCATTTCCAGACCGCCGGTGATCGGAGTTGCCTTGACAATCCGCACCGTAACGCGCTGGCCGATGGAAATGATTATGCCGGTGTCTGAACCCATCAGCGTTCTGGCCTCACGGTTGTAATAAAAATACTCTTGCCCAATGGATCGGATCGGAACCAGCCCGTCGGCCCCGGTTTCATGCAACCTCACAAAGACGCCAAACCGGGCGATCCCGCTGATGCGGCCGGTCATTTCGGTACCGGTCCGCTCGCTCAGATAGGCGGCCAGATACCGGTCAGCCGTGTCCCGTTCCGCCATCATCGACCGGCGCTCAGTGGCCGAAATGTGAATTGCCGTGTCTTCCAGCCGTTCAATATCATTACGAGTCAGCCCGTCATTGCCCCAGCCATTCACCGAAATCAGCGCACGGTGCACGATCAGGTCAGCGTAACGCCGGATGGGCGAGGTGAAATGGGCGTATTGCCGCAGTGCCAACCCGAAATGACCAAAATTTTCCGGGCTGTAATAGGCCTGTGTCATGGATCGCAGTGTGGACAGATTAATCAAATCGGCATCATCTGTACCTGCTGCGGCATCCAGCAATTGGTTCAGGTGCCTTGTCTTCAGGACTTGACCCTTGGCCAGAACCAGACCAGCCGCCTTTGCTGTATCCCGCAGCACGTCCAGTTTTTTCGGATCCGGCTCTTCATGCACACGATAGATCAGGGGGGATTGTTTTGCGGTCAGGTTTTCGGCGGCTGCGACATTGGCCAGAATCATGAATTCCTCGATCAGCCGATGGGAATCCAGCCGATCACGGAATTTGACAGAGATGACCTTGCCTGCGTCATCCAGTTCGATCCGCCGCTCTGGTAAATCCAGATCCAGTGGCTGGCGATTCTCGCGTGCGCGGGCCAGCGCAGCATAGGCGGCATAAAGCGGTCGAATGACTGTGCTCATCAGCGGCTCGGTCCGGTCATTGGGTGCGCCATCAATCGCCGCTTGCACCTCGGCATAGTGTAGTGCCGCGACGGACCGCATCAGCCCACGCACAAACCGATGGTCGATTTTCTTGCCATCTGCATCCACCTGCATCCGCACCGCGAGGCAGGGGCGTGGCACACCTTCATGAAGCGAACACAGATCACCGGACAGCCGATCCGGCAACATTGGTACAACCCGATCCGGAAAATAGGTTGAATTCCCGCGTTTGCGTGCCTCGCGGTCCAGCATGGTGCCGGGCTGCACATAGGCGGCGACATCGGCAATGGCGACCCAGATCACGTGGCCACCGGGGTTCCTGGGATCATCATCCGCACGGGCGAAACAAGCATCGTCATGGTCACGGGCATCCGCCGGGTCGATGGTGATCATTGGCAGATCCAGCAGGTCCTCGCGTCCCGATAGGCGCATCGGTTTTGCACTGTCCGCCTCGGCCATGGCGGCATTGGGGAACGTGTCTGGAATGCCGTGGTGATGCACTGCGATCAGCGACACCGCCTTGGGCGCAGACGAGTTCCCCAACCGGTTGACGATCCGCGCGCGGGGCAACCCGACGCGGAATTGGGAGCCGATCAACTCTGCCTCAACCAATTCGCCGTCCTTGACATCAAATCGGGCATCCTTGGGCACTGTCCATTTCTGTGTCGACGCTTTATCTGTCGGAATAATCTGCCCACCTTCCGAGGTTTTGCGAAAGACACCCAGAATGCGTTTGGGGTTCGACCCGATCTTATGAATCAGTCGCGCTTCGTAATTGTGGTCGACCTCTTTCACCATAGCCAGGCGTGCCAGAATGCGATCACCTTTGCCCAAGATCGGATCGCTGGTGCGGGGAATGACCAAAATGACCGGTTCAGCCCCTGCACCGTGCCAATCTACAGGCCTGGCAAACAGATCACCATTCGTATCTGGTGCCTCGACTAGCAGCACGCTCACGGGTGGCAGCCGGTCGGGATTGCCATAGCTCTTTTTGCGCTTTTGCAGATGGCCATCAGCCTCCAGCGCGTTCAGCAGCCGCTTCAATTCGATCCGTTCAGCCCCCTTGATTCCGAACGCCCTGGCTATGTCGCGTTTGGAATTCAGGGTCGGATTGGTGGAAATCCAGTCGAGTATCTGCGATTTGGATGGAATACGGCTCATGTCATTCGGGTATCATGCCGGTGTCAGCACGTCATGCGCAAAAGCACCTGACCGGGGCAGTCCGTGCGCAAATCCGTGACATGATCAACATCCCGCAAAGTGGCAATTTGTACAACGCGTCTACTGTATAAGCTTACCATTGTATCGGCCATAGCATGTCGCGTTGACCAGCGGACGCCGGAAAAAACCTGTGGCGTGGCCAAATCGGGGCGTTTGAGGCCGACCAGCCAATAGCCGCCGTCCGGCGTCGGCCCGATTACGGCGTCATGCTGGCCCAAAGCGTGGAAAGCATCGGCGATGTGGTGACGCCGGATGCCCGGGATATCCGCACCAATCACACAGACCGGTCCCGGCACAGCCTGACGCATCTGACGGCGCATACGATCACCCAACGTACCGGGCCCCTGGTGCCGCCGGACCAAATCCCGTGGCCAGATCCGGCTGGTCATTCCGGCGCGGTCCGGGTTGACGGCCAGCACGATCTGCCATCGCGGGTCGCGCAGATTTCTGATCAGACGCTTACATTGGTGCCGGAACCACCACGCCGCGCTGACCATGCCAATGTCGCGGCCCAGACGAGTTTTGACCCGGCCTGGGCGGGGTTCCTTGACCATGATGATCAGGGTCCTCGTCACAATGGCTGGACCATATCGCGATGCGGAATGCCCGCATCGTCGTAAATCGGACCTTCGGCGACAAAGCCCAATTTTTCATAGAATGCCAGTGCATGGGTTTGGGCACCCAGGCGCACCTGACGCAAGCCCGGCATGTCGCCCGCGATGTCCAGCGCCTTACGTATCAGGGACGTGCCCAATCCGGTGCCGCGCGCATCGGCAACGACACAGACTCTCCCGATCCTGGCGGTCTCGCCGGATACGAAAATTCGGGCGGTGCCCAGATCGCGATCCGTGGTCGTGGCGAGAATATGGATCGCGGTGGCGTCCATCTCATCCCGCTCCCTGTCAATCGGTACGCCCTGTTCGATCACGAAAACCTCGTACCGCAGGCACAGACATCGATCCAGATCGTTGGTCACCGTCAGCTCAACCATCATTCGAAATAGCTTTCCAGGATACGGATATAGATCTTGGTTAATTGGCGGACCTGTTCGATCAGCACATATTCATCGACCTGATGCATGGTTTTGCCGACCAACCCGAATTCAACGACCGGACAATGTGATTTGATGAACCGGGCGTCTGATATCCCACCGGTTGTCGACAGAACCGGATGGATGCCTGTTTCGGCATACACCGCCCTGGCCACCAAATCAGACAGGGGTCCCGGTGGTGTCAGAAAGCTTTCGCCAGAGATTTTGACCTGCATACAGATTGTGACGCCAAAACTGTCGGCAACCTTATCTGTCTCGGCACGCAGCCAGTCGGCCAATGTCGCACCACTGTGCTTGTCATTAAACCGGATATTGACTGTCGCTGTGCACGTTGCGGGTATGACATTATTCGCCGGGCTGTTGGTGTCGATAGCGACCACGGCCAGTGTGGATGGGTCAAAATGGTCGGTCCCGGTGTCCAATTGATGCGACGATAGCCGGTCCATTAGCTGCGCGATTGCGGGCACCGGGTTGCGTGCTCGATGCGGATAGGCGGAATGGCCCTGAATGCCCGTGGCCGTGAAATACGCGGTCATAGACCCGCGCCGCCCGACCTTGATCATATCGCCCATGTGTTCCGAACAGGTGGGCTCTCCCACCAGGCAGACCGACATTTTCTCGCCGACTTCAGTAATTTGATCCAACAAGGCCTTTGTGCCATGCAGCGCGTCGCCTTCTTCATCGCCGGTGATTGTCATCAGAATGGCACCGTCTGGTTGCACCCGCGTCGCCACATCAACGGCGGCTGACACAAATCCGGCTACACCGGATTTCATGTCTGTGGCACCTCGGCCATACAGAATGCCATCACGTGTCATCGCGCCAAAGGGGGGAACCGACCAGGCATCCGCATTGCCAACCGGGACAACATCAATGTGCCCGTTAAAGCCAAAGGTTTTGGGATGTCCCTTGGGCCCCCACCGCGCAAGCAGATTGCTGATGCCGCCCCGGTCCACCCGGTTGCTTTCAAAGCCGACACCGGTTAGCACATCCTGCAACAGGGCGATGGCACCACCCTCTTCTGGTGTGACGGATGGGCAACGGATCAATGCAGCGGTCAAGTCGACGGGATCAGGAACGGTCATCACAGATTGCCTTTGCGGGTGTGAGTCCCAATCTGACGGCAATTCGCGATAGAAACAAGGCCAGGATCAGTTGTCATTAATCGCGCGGCGATGAGCCTGGCGGATGAGTACCAATTCGCGACGTAACCGGTGGGCAGTCTTGTTTGTAGTGCGTGGCTGTTTCCGGTTCGATTCTGGATGGATGACGGCGGTAGGACCAAGCCCATCCAATGCCTTTGGCAGCCCCTGCCGACCAGCAGTGCTTCAAAGGAATTGCTGCCAATCAAAGGGGCAACACCTTTCATGTCGTGTCATGTCGCGCGCTTGTCCCGGCAAAAGCGACCCGGGCCGGATTGCCAAGGGCGTAGACCTAGGGTGCCAATCTTCGTTGTCAGTCCGCAGTGAGAGCAGCCGACGGTCTGATTTTGAACCCCCTTTGCGCCGGATGCCTATCGGCAAGCCTGAACAATTGTTCCATCAACAACAGCGTATGCCCGGGGCGTCTTCAGGGTCCGGCTCGCCGCTCGCGGCATTGAAAAGACTCTCGAACCCCAAACCCTCGTTGTTCACCCGTCGGCGAGATCGCTTGAAGACCGTATTGCACTTTCCAAACTTCCGGGAGATGGCCCCGCCATGGTGGGCCGATCCGTACGGTGCCGGAAAACGGCCTCAGGGAATGTGCGGGGAACATGCGGATGTTGCTATTCCGTCGTACCCGGTTCACCATCCTTGCCGGGTAACAGAGACGCAATCTTTTCCCAAAGCTCATCTGAAATCACCAGCCGACCTTCGTTCATTCAAACGCCATTGCGGAAGCGTGAATCACGGATTTGGGAAAATTGGAACTGGCGAATGTCAACAGACCCTAGGATAGCAGTTTTTGCTTCTCCTCGCTGTGGTTTTGTGGTACTGAATCTTCAAACGACCTCTGGGTGAGAGCGTGATGTTCGGCGGAAGCTTTGATTTGGCCATTCTGTCCGATCCGCTGGACCTTACATCGGGCAAACAGCGGGCAAAGCGGTTTTGGTGGTCTGGTCATGCGATTGTAGGTGTTTGCGGGTTGAGGGGCGGTGCCACGCAGGTTCTGCCCGATTGCCGGCATTGCTAGTTGGGCGTTTTGTTTTATCCAGCCCGAACTATCGGGCGGTGCGTCATCGTGGCATAGGCATTCCAAAGCATTGCTTAACCCCTCAAACGGGGTTTTGAGTTCAGCCTGCCCCCGCGTTTTTCCGAAGCACGCAGGGGTTGATGACGGGCGGCTGTTCGCATATGATCCCGTCACGATAGCGTAGTGACCACGCAAGGGCGTCGGCTGGCCTTGCTGGCACAGGCCCTGTCGGCCATACCCGTCCGCGCGTTCGCCCCTTTGACCATGGTATGAAACCCGGGGGGAGGCTCCCGGCCCGGTTCGCAGATGCCCCGTGTGGACCTTGTCGATGAAACTTTCCTCGTTCCGGGCTTCGTCCGGGCGGGCAAAGCCGTTGGATTTCATCTTCGTAGCCTAGCGTACTTTTCGAGCCTTGCTTGATCCACCGCGCTTGCGGGACTGGAATGGCTGCCGGGGCGGGCGGCACGTTCCACCAGTGTGGCGTCGATGATTGCCGCTTTAGCCTGTGATCCTTGATCTGACGGCAAACCCCGGCCGCAAGATCATCACAGGTTGCGAAAATGGCAATGGGTCGTCGCATCGGGCACAGGTGCAAAGAGCTCGAGGCCGCAAAACAGCATGAAATCCAACCGCAGTTGAGGGTGCGCGCGCCAGCTTCGGATCGCGGGGTCCGTGCCGCTGCCCGAACAAGCATATACTTGAAGCGGACTAGCGGATCACAACCCTAAAATTATAGCCCTGAGGCCCGATCCCGGAGTGCCCCAACCCGCGCCTGCATGTCAGCGAACACGACCGTTAGTCCATGAGAGCGTCAATCTTGCTCAGAACGTCGTCTGCGCTGAGTCTGCGTTGATCGGATCCGCGTTCGACACGAACCACGCAAAAACAGGTCCATCAAACCATTCCTGAACGCCACAAAAGAGCATAGCGGGTTGACGGTTTGTCCGCAATTCTCCAATTTTAGCAGAGGTCTTATCGACGTTTTGCGCAATGCGTTCAGCTTGGGCAGCCTGTCATTGATGCAAGACCTCTCGGTAACAACATCCTGATTTTCATCTGAGGGGTCGATTTGCTGGCCCCCTGCGCCCCGCCCGCTGTTCAGCGGCCGAGATGGGTGTGCGAGGTGGGTGTGCTGGTCCGGCTTACCCGATTGCCGGGTTCGCGGTTTTGGGTGGGGTGGCGCAGTTCTGGGAATGTGCCGCCGGTCACGTGATGGTCAAAGGCCGCCCGGTCGCGCCATATGACGTGGAAGAAGATACCAAGGATGCATCCCCGTGCCATTTGCCTGCTGAACGCCCGGCACTGACCCCGGATCGTTGCGCTTCGGGATTGGATTCTGGTGGAACCCGTCACCCCCCAAGCATCACTGCCGCGATGAGCATCCGGTCAATAGACGATCTTCATTCCGTGCGCCCGGATCAGAGGCGGACAGACGTTCAATCTTTTCCTTCAATCGCAGCTTTTGCTTTTTCAACATGGAAATGTGCAGACCGTCCGCACCCGGGGTGCGCTGTGCCCGTTCAATTTCGACACTCAGAGAGTGATGTTTTTTCTTGAGCTCGCTCAAATGCGCGGTCAGGGTCATGCGGTCCTCCAATAATCAACGCTTGTCCAATAACTGGATCACAAGTTTTTTGCTTGGTCACGCTAGTCGTTTCAAATTATGGATAACGGGTGCCGAATCGTCGATGTCTCTTTTGTGCGGCGCATCAGCGTGTGGGCCACTGCAATGCCTCGCCTCCGCGCAAAATTCCTGATACTTCAAGATGATAGCTGTCACCATCATGTTCGTGCTGTGCGCCCCTGTGCAAAATCATTGGTGCCCATAATTTGAACGTGGTCCGCCCAGATTTGCGGGCGCGCAGCAACACAAGGCCCGGTGCCCGACCCGTTCTGGCGGCCAGCGGGAGAATCTCCACCGATCCCAGCTGGCCATCACAAGCCGCCAGCATGTCCGGTAACCGCTCTGCCCGGTTGATCATATGGAGATAGCCCCCGGGCCGCAGACGCCGCGCCGCCACCGCAACCCACCGGTCCAGCCCGGTGGGTCCGGCTTGTGCGATTTCTCGACCGCTATCCGGTGATGCACTGCGCCCAGCCGGATCAAAATAGGGCGGATTGGCGATCACATGGTCAAAACCGGCATATCGGCCAGATCCGCCTGATACACCTTTGCCAACAGCCCCGCCGCATCCGCATTGCGTCGCGCCAGTTCGGCATAGCCCGGTTGCAGCTCAATCCCGACAAGGGCCATGTTGGCAACCCGCATCCCCAGACACAACATGGCCGCCCCCGCACCACATCCCAAATCCAACATCGACTGCCCCGCCTGTGCCGGGACAGCTGACGCCAGCAAAACCGGGTTTATCCCGGCGCGATACCCATGTTTGGGTTGCCACAGTGACAGACGCCCGCCCAGAAATGCGTCGCGGGTCAGATCGGCCTCGTCGAACCCGGTCACTGGCCCAGATCGATGCCGTTGTCCCACATGACCCGCAGTGCACGTTCATAGTCCTCGTCATGCACCATCATGCGGCGCGGGAATACACCGATCCCGCCTTCAAGGATGCTCATGTTTACGTCCAGCTGAAAGCAGTCTATGTCCTCGCCCTGAAGAAGGGCGGAGGCGAAGGCCATGATGGTCGGATCGGTGCTGCGCAAAAGTTCCTTCATGAGCGATAATATAAGGGCAAGGCGCGCATTCTGTCGAGCCTTGTATCAGGAGTGTGATGGACACCAGCCTTTCCCGCACACCGTATGAACATCTGGCCGAAACCCTGGCCCCGGGGATGGAGGCCGTGAATGCGCTGATCCGCGACCGGATGACGTCGGAATATGCCCTTCGCATCCCCGAGATCACCGCATATCTGGTCGAGTCCGGGGGTAAACGATTGCGCCCGATGATGACCTTGGCCGCTGCTAAGCTTTGCGGCTATCAAGGCAATGATGCGGTAAAATTGGCGGCTACGGTAGAGTTTATTCATACTGCCACCCTTCTGCATGACGACGTAGTGGACGATAGTGCCCAGCGGCGTGGGCGGCCCACCGCCAATCTGTTGTGGGACAACCAATCCAGCGTTTTGGTTGGCGATTACCTCTTCGCCCGCAGTTTTCAATTGATGGTGGAAACCGGTTCGTTACGGGTGCTGGATATTCTGGCCAACGCGGCGGCCACCATTGCCGAAGGCGAGGTGCTGCAACTGACTACGGCGCGGGATCTGGCCACGACCGAGGCACTCTATCTGCGGGTGGTCCGGGGCAAAACCGCCGCCCTGTTTTCGGCAGCGACACAGGTGGGTGGTGTGATTTCGGGCGTTCCGGAATCGCAGGTTCAGGCACTCTATGACTATGGCGATGCCATCGGCATTGCGTTTCAGATTGCCGATGATCTGTTGGATTATCAGGGTGATACCGGGGCAACCGGCAAAAATGTGGGCGACGATTTCCGGGAACGCAAGCTGACCTTGCCCGTGATCAAAGCGGTTGCCAAAGCCACGGATCAGGAACGCGACTTTTGGGCCCGGGTGATCGAACAGGGCCAGCAGGCCGAGGGTGACCTGGATACAGCCCTGGACCTGATGCGGAAATACGGAACCATGGAAGCAACGCGCGAGGATGCCGAAGGCTGGGCGGCGGTTGCCCGTTCCGCTTTGACATCCTTGCCAGAGCATCCCATTCGCGAAATGCTGGATGGTCTGGCCGGTTATGTGGTCACGCGGCTAAGCTGAGCTGGCAACGCTTGTATCAGGCTGCCTTGGGCAGACC
>JACOMT010000009.1 GCA_014623385.1 Paracoccaceae bacterium | reverse complement strand
GCCTCATTGAAGCGAGGGTGGGGAGGGTGCGTGCCCTGAACCGGTCGGCATCTTTTCCGGGGCATCTTGCCCCGGCCTTATTGAAGCTACGGGCACGAGGGCAAGGACCCTGAACTGATCGGCGTCTTTTCCGGGGCATCCTTGCCCCGGCCTCATTGAAGCGAGGGTGGGGAGGGCGAGGCCCCTGAACCGGTCGGCGTTTTTTCCGGGGTACCTTGCCCCGGCCTCATTGAAGCTATGGTGGTGTGGGCGAGGACCCGGACCGGGCGGCGTTTTTTCCGGGGCACCCTTGCCCCGGCCTCATTGAAACAGCGTGAACAAGGATGTGGGCCCTGAACTCGGCGTCTTTTCCGTGGCAAGCTTGCCCCGGGTATCGCCCAACGCCGCCCGGATTGCCCGCGTGCAACGCCGCCCGGATATCGTGTGGGGTTACCACCGCGACCAATGGCCCTAAAACCCCCGCGGATTGCGAAAGCGCTATTGCCACCCGCGATCCGGGGGTGGTTCGGGGATCAATTATTCGGGGTACGGAATGTCCAAGCCGTTGATTTGTGGCCATCCTCCATCCACACCCTGGGATGGATCAACTGCCGGGGCGGGTGGATCAATTAACCAAATGGGTGGATAATCAGGAATTATGGATGGATAATCAGGAATTATCGACCCATCAGAACCTGATGGAACAGCACCTGTGGTGGAAGCAATCCATTTGTCAATCCTGGAATTCTGTGCTGCAAACCCTGTTTCGATCTGTGCTATGCTAGTGCTGATATCAGTGTTAAAAGTGCTTTGCTGTTCTTCAAGCTTGGTCAAAAGCACCCGGTTTTCTTTCACTGCGGCTGTGCTGTCAGCAATCCGGTTTTCAATCGTGGAATTCTGGGTTTCGAACGCTATTTCGAGCTGCTCTTTGAGATCAACTTTAAAATCTTTGAACCTCGACTCGAGGTAGACAATGAGCGTGATGAGCATACCAAGGATGCCTACTAACACAACCAAAGAACCCCATAAGAGCTCTTTTGACGTAATGTACTGCTCTGAGCGGGTCCTTATCTCCTTCAACTCTAACTTAATTTTGTTCAACCCCGAATCAATTTTTTTGTCCAGTTTGTCCAGCTTTGACAGGATTTGATCCTGCCCAGAGCTTGGGCCCTGTCCGACGGGGTTATTGCCAGCCATGTGCAATCCTCCACAATGTGATTTTGCCTACACCACTGACCCGGGTATGACAATCACGGATTGCCGCCTGGCTGGATCAGCCCGTTGCAGGCTTTATGGTCAAGGGCAAAATCCAAGAAAAAATCCCGGCCCGGGTCAGCACAATAGGCGCACAATAGGCGCACAATAGGCGCACTGGATGCGGCGGTCGGGTGCCGGGTATCGATGTGCTGGCCCCTCCCGTTGCGGGCAGGGGGATACGGGCCCCGCCCCGCGTTGTGACCGCCCCCCCGCCTTTGGGTTCTGGCGGTGTCGGGGCCGGGTTGACGGGTTTTGTCCGCGTCGTCGGGCGGTGGGGATTACCGACCCGGTGGCGCGGCAGGTACCGCGGTGCAGCCGGGTATTGCCTATAATCCGGTGCAGGTGGTGGATTTTATGTGGATTTTATCCCGTGCGCCTGTCAGGCCCCAACGATAGAGTCTTGCGCAGAGTATTGCAATGTGTCAACGTTGCTTTACATCTGTGATTAACTGGAACATGACGGGATCACACCACGACGGGATGGCGTGCGTTCATAAAACCGGTCATAAAACCGGTGGGGATCAAATTGTAAACGGGCCGCAAGGCAGCAGCGCAGGGCAGCAACAGGGAGGGAATGATGCCTTATCCTTACAAATCCGTTGTGAACGCGATCATCAACAAAATGCGCACCGGGACAGAAAACATTCCTCGGGGTGAAAACATTTCACCGCTGAAGTTGCAAAAGCTGCTGTACTATACCTGTGGTTACTACCTCGCAGCTAGCGGGGGTGCCCCTCTGATCGATCACAATTTCAAAGCGTGGGAGTATGGGCCGGTCGTGCCTGAATTGTATCGCCACTTCAGCCATTACGGGAACAGGCCGATTGCCACGCTGGCGCATGACTATGACCCGGATTCCGGGGCAATGGTACCGGTGCCCCCGCCGCCCGAAGGCGATCCGTTATTTGATACAGTCCTGGACTTTGTCGTAAAGACCTACGGGCCGTATACCGCGCTGCAACTATCTGAAATGACCCATGCTGACGACAGTCCCTGGGACAAAACGCGAAAAGCCAATCCCGGAATACGGAACGCTGACATAGACAGGGGGGTGCTGTTGAATCACTTTGAACAATTTGTCGAGCAGCGCGGCGCACAGGCGGTTGGTTGATAACCCGGAAACACCCGTTTTACAGCCGGACCTGTCGGCAAAACCCCCATTAGGGGGTGCAAAGGCGGAGCAGGAAGAAGAAACCTTTGCGCATGCCGCCGAGAAAAACGCCGAGAAAAACACAGCTGTGATTCCCCTGTGGAAGGGTGGCTACATCAGTTTTAACCCGGAAGATAGCGTGTCAGTTTTTGCGCTATTGGCGCTGATTTTGCTGGTTTTCGGGTGCGTTGCCGTAACGTTCATCGGCATTTTGCTTGGCGACCCTGCATGGCTGGAACCACTGACCACCGCGCTGGGATACGCAATAACCGGGGTGGTCGGTGCAATCCTTGGTTCTGCGGCCACGAACAAGCAATGAACCCAAAGCAATGAACCCCCTGTGCGGAAATTGATTCCGCCATCACGCACAGGTCAAACCATCCAGGCACGAAGCAAGCCAGATCCCGCAAAGGCCCGGATTTCCCGTTCCACACCCGGACTCAAGGTGGGCGCCCGGGCGCGCCGGGGGACCGGTAATCGCACGGAACCGGACCGGCAAATCGACTGTGCGGATCCAACGTGCGGATCCAGGCGGAGCTGAATCGGGCCGTCACCCGGCAGGTCGTTCACCCGGTACGGGGGCTGCAAGGATCATTTCGCCGGGGTCGCTGCCGCCCCTTCCAGCATCGATTTCAACGCGGCCCGGTAATGCCGGGCTGCTTGCGACACCTGTGGGACATGCACGCTCTCGCGTGTGGCCATCCACCCGGCAAAGCGCCGACCGGGCCCCACGCCGCTAAAGGCCGACAGCGGAATGGCCAGCGCAAGGCTGATCGAGATCGGCAGCAGCCATGGCGACACCACACCCGTCACGATTCCCGCCATCAGGGCCGTACCGCTGACGGTTTCCAGCACATGGCAGCGTGTCAATGCCCAGAACCCGTAGCGTCCGCCATCGCGCGACTGTGGTGCCCACCCCTGTTGCAGGCCAAGTGCGACACGAACCACCGCGATCATCTGCTGCACCATCAGGATCGGTGCATAAAGTACAGATAGCACGATCTCGGATAACAGCGACAGGACAAAACGCCCGGCACCGCCGAACTCTCTGAACCTGGTACCGGTCAGCGGGATCGCGGCAACACCCATCAATTTCGGCACCAGCAACAGCCCGTACATCAGCAGGATGATGAATACATGGCGGCCCCCGGTCAGTTCCGGCCAATCGGGTATCAAAGGATTGTTCGGGCTGAAATAGGTCAGAACCGATGCGTCCTCTCCGCGACCGACCAGCGCCCACATCACCAGCAAGGCGAACCAGATCGGCGACAACAAATAGCCGATGGCACCGTGGAACAGGTGAAACCGGGATATCGGTTTCAACCCCGTTGTCCAGAGCAGCCGCAGATGTTGCAGATTGCCCTGACACCAGCGGCGATCACGCCGGATGTGATCGATCAGCGTTTGCGGTGTTTCCTCGAAACTGCCGCGAATACGGGGCAGAAAGCGCACCCCCCACCCGGCCCGGCGCAAGAGCCCCGCCTCGACAAAGTCATGGGACATAATCAATTGCTCGCGCCCGCTCAGGACGGATCGCATGCGGGGCAGACCGGCGCAGGCGGCAAAGGCGGCGGTGCGGATAATCGCGTTATGGCCCCAGTAATTGCCTTCATGCCCGCACCAGCGCGCCAACCCTTCGGTCAGTGCCGCGCCATAGACCCCGCTGGCAAATTGCTGCATCCGGGCAAATACCGATTGCGCACCGATCAATTGCGGAAAGCTCTGGATCAGCCCGGCAGACGGGTCCCGGGCCAGCGCATTGGTCAGGCGGACAATGGCCTGACTGGTCATCAGGCTGTCGGCATCCAGAACCAGCATTGCGGTCCAATCCCCGCCCCAGCGTTGGACCCAATCGGCGATATTGCCCGCCTTGCGGTCGGTGTTTTCCGCACGGCGGCGGTAGAAGATGGGTAATTCCGGCCCCAACCGCGCGCGCAAAACCGCGACGCTGGCCTGTTCCGCCCGCGCAATTTTATTGTCGCGCGTGTCGCTGAGAATGAACAGCGCATATCGGTGCCCGCCGTCCCGTGTCCGCAATTGTTCCAGCATCGATGCCGCATTGCCCAGAACATACCATGGCAGCTCGTTATGGATCGGCATCAACAGCGCCACTTTTTGCGGTGCCACCGACCGCTTGGGCGGTTGTTCCTGCCGCACGAGCGAGACCGAGGCCAGACCCAGGGTCACCGTGCAAACGGTGAAACACAGCCAGAAAAAGTTGAACGCGATCAGGCACAAAAGAACAGTTTCGACCCGGTTGATCCCGTCATCCGCAAACCAGGTCCACATTGCATGGAAAAAGCCTGCGGTGGCTACCAACGCGGACCCAAAGGAAATCAGCCGCCAACCCGGCGTTTGCCCCTGTTCGGTCACGCCCGGGGCCACATCATCGGTGAATGCCGCGCCCAGGTTCTGGGTCGGCATCGCCATGGGTGCCTCTGGCGGCATGATATGCAGATCTTCGGTCATGCGGTCCAACGGAATAGCCAGACCTCGCTGGCCAGGCGCCGGTTTTTGTTCAGCTGCGCGCGCAGTTCAACCACGGTCCGGGCACCCGGGTCAAAGGAAAAGGCCAGCCGCAGGCCCCCCGTAGCCGGATTGCGCTGCAGCACGCCTTCGGATGTGTCCACATGGGGCGATTGGACATGCTTTGTCAGCGCCGCGGGGCCGTCATCGAACAGGGGGTGATTTTCAAAATCAATGACCGCGACCCGCCTGGTCCCGTCAAAGCCCACCCCCATGGCGGTGTGCACGACGCGCGGCAGCCGGGCCGCAACAGGTGCCCGGGCGCACCATGTCAGGCGATAGGACAGGTCAGTCCGGGTCCCGGCGGGAATGGGCGCGGCCGGGCGCCAATAGGCGACGATATTGTCATAGATTTCCCGTTCCGTCGGGATTTCGACCAATGTCACCGCCCCGCGGCCCCAGTCGCCCCCGGGTTCCACCCACAGGCCCGGACGGTTGTGATAATGCGCCTCCAGATCGTTAAAGTCCCCCAATTCGCGCGCCCGCTGCATCAAACCAAAGCCACGCGGCGCGTTATCGACAAAGCTGGAAACTTGCAACAGCCTTGGGTTCGACAAAGGCCGCCACAGCGTTTCTCCTGCCCCGTTCGCGATCAACAACCCATTGGTGTCATGCACCGCCGGGCGGAAATCATCAAACCGGGTGCGGTCCTTGGCATCATGGAGGAACATGGATGTCAGGGGGGCCAGACCAACATGGGTCAGCTCAGTGCGCGAAAACAGCGTCGCCTCGACCTGCATCACACAGTTGTCGCCGGGCGAGATGTCAAACCGGTAGGCACCTGTAACACTGGGGCTGTCCATCAGCGCATGAATGACCATGTTCTTTTGGTCAGGCGACGGTGTTTCCAGCCAGAATTCAATGAATTCGGGGAATTCCTCGCCCGTCGGGTCGCCGGTTTTCAGCGCCAGCCCGCGCCCCGACAACCCGTATGTCATGCCAATCCCGATGGCCCGGAAATAGCTGGCCCCCTGAAACACCGCATATTCGGTTTTGCCATCGGGATGGCCCAGGTCGGTGCGCAGGCGCAGCCCGGAATAGCCCAGCGCCGGGTCGTCGCGTGTCAGATCGGGAACCAGATCGCCCTTGATGAAATGATCCAGGTTAAAGGGAACCGGCGTCGCCTGACCATTGTCGACGGTCCAAACCTTGATCGTGCGTGGGAAATACAGCCCCGGCACAAAAAAATCCACGTTGTGTGATCGATCGGTCGAAGCCCACAGGGCATTGGCACCCCGGAAGCGGATGTCGCGATACTGATCATAGGTCAAATCCCGCCAGTCCTGCGGCACCATGGGCCGTTCGGTATAACGACCCCGGGCCAGGTCCCGGGCCAGGTCCCGAACCGTATGCACAGTAAAGGGCACGGGAAAGGGCACGGGAAAGGGCACGGGCGCACCAATCGCCCTGGCAGGCGCACCCAAAACCAGCGCTGTCGCCTGGGCCAGAAAGGCGCGTCGGGGCAGGGTCATGGCCGTTTGTTCCGCCAGGGTTGCGATTTGAACCAGTCCGCCAGAAAGGCGCAAAGCGTGATCAGGACAAACCCGCCCAGGTTGATCAGGGCCCAGGTCCCCGCCGTCCGCCCGATCTGATCCAGCGCAAAGCCCAAGAGCCGGGCCAATGCCATTGAAAACACGAAAACGGCCAGCGATTGTTGCCCCACCCTGGTGATCACAAACAGCAGGCGTTCGCCGACCCAACCCAACGCGCCTTCGACAATGGCCCGTAATCGCCAGCCATCAACGCCAACCGCGACCCAGGCCAGATAGGCCAGTGCCAGAAAATGCAGATATCGCATTACGCCGAAATCGGTTTTGCCGCGCAGGTTAAAACCGGTGTTTTCCTGCACCAGGTTGAAATATCGCCAAACACCGCGCAGCACGCTGCCCAGATCCGGAAAGGCCATGTTGACCCAGGTGAACACTTTCCACGACCCGATCGGTGCGGTCAGGATCACAAAGGCCGCCGTCAGCCAGATCAGGCCGCGGGTGACAGGCGGCCGGGGCAGCCACCCGCGCATAAAGGCAAAGCCGGTAAAAAACAACAGCTGCCAGCCAAACGGGTTAAAGAACCATTCCCGGTCTGACCAGGGTTCCGCCGGCAACCAGAGCCATCCCGAATTGGCCGCGGCCCAGAGCGCAATGCTGGCCATCGCCACGGGCAGAATCCCCAAACCCGATAGCGCCATAAACAGCGGCATCAGCGCCAGAACCACAAGATACATCGGCAGGATGTCGAAATAGTTCGGCACATAGGTCAGCGTGAAGATTCCCACGATCTGAGGCGCGGGATTGTTGAAAAAATGACGCAAATTCAGTGTGTTGATATAGGTTTTTTCAAACGCGCCATAGGTGTCCAGTGCCGCCATGCACATGGCGATGAGGAAAAACAGACCAATATGCGCCCAGTAAACCTGCCAGATGCGAAAGGCAACGCGCGCGGTCCCCATCCACCAGCCCTTGTGCAGAAAGCTGTTGCCAAAGGCGATAGCCGAAGCCATGCCGGAACAGAACACAAATATTTCCGTGGCATCCGAGTACCCGAACCGTGCCGGGATCCAGCTGGTCCAGGCGTTGCCGGGAATGTGTGCCACCAGGATGATATACATTGCGATGCCACGGAAAAAATCCAGGCGCGGATCGCGGGTTGTGGCCGCAGGCACGGCCCTGCCGTAATTTCTGTCGGGCGATGTGACCACCATGGGTCTTTCCAAATACGTTATTGTGCCAGGGCACCCTGTGCCGCATCCCGGCCGCGCGCGGCATCGATCAACACGCGCCGTGCCGCGGCATACCCATCCTCGGTTCCGGCGCGCCGTGCCTGACGGTCGTTCAGGAACCGTTCCGCCATGTCGATCTGACCGGCGCGGATGCCTGCATCAATCGTCAGGCGTTCAAAGATATCGCGCTGCGCGTGGCTACCGCCAGCGGTCTGCATCGCGGGGCGCGCGGCGGCCAGATGCCGGAATGCACCGCTAAAATCACCCTCGCCAAAGGCATACAACCCCCTGGCAGCCGACAGCCCCGGATTGCCCATACGTTCCTGCACCTCGTCTTTACAGGTTTCGGCATCCCGGGCGATGCGGCACAGCATGTGCACCGCTTCGGCCTCGCGATTGCCACCGGTCAGTGCCAGCAGATAATGCAGATCGGCAAAGATAAGACAGCCGTCCTCGGTCCGTGCGGCACAGATATCGGCCAGCTCGTCCCAGCGGTCACCCACATCCACCCCGTCCAGCTCAAGGCGTGAGAGCAGCGATGTGGCGTTTGAAATGTCGCGGTAGTCATCGGTGCGGTCGGCGCGGATCTCCGTATCGTAAAGCGCCAGTACCGTATCCACCTGGCCCAGATCAAGATGCATCAACGCTTTGTGCCACCACACATGATACCGAAAATTGTTGCAATGGTCCCATGCCGCCTCGCGCCCGGTCAACCAGTCGATCCCCGCCTGCGCGTTTGCTGTCATGTCATGGACATGGGCCACGGCATGCAGGCCCCAGGCATCATCAGGGGCCATCCACAGCGCTTGCCGCCCCGCGATCTCGGCCCGGGCATAGTCCCCGGTTTCTTCCAGTGCAAAGGCGTAACAGCCAAGCAGATAGCCGCGCCCGGCATGATCGGGCTGATAGGCGGGCAGAACCGTTTCTATTGACCGGCGCATGCCCGCGATATCGCCCAGTACAAAGCGGGTCGCATGTTCCAGCTTCATCGCCAGGCTGTCTTCGGGGTGTTTTTGCAGAATCCCGGCCAGCAAGTTGGCTGCGGTGCCGGGATAGCCCTGCATCCAGACATCCAGCGCATCGACAAACTTTTGCTCGCGCGCGGTGATGGTTGCATTGGCTGCGGCAGATTTCGCATCGGCCAGGGCGGTACGCGCCGTTTGCATCAGCTCGCGCCGCCCCAACAGGATGTAGAACATGCCCTTGACCGCATGTCCCAGAGCAAAACCGGGCTCCGCCGTCAAAACCTCGCCCAAATGCCGGGGCGTGGCGGCGGCATGGGCCAGAAACGCAAGCATCGTCGCGTTCCAGCAACGCATCGCCGCATCAGTCGACAGGCTGACATCCTGTCCGAAAACGTCCTGCTTCATATCGGTCCAACACCTTCTACGCTGCACCTTTGTTCATATCTAGTAACCAGCAGGGCCCACGAATGAATATATTACGTCAATTAACGAATTGGTGAAAGCCCGTGTGAGTTTTTTGCCGGATATTACGGGATATTTCGGGATCTGTTGCCAAAAGGCGCTTGTCATATTCGTCATATTCCGGTGGACGAATATGACAACGGGCCGCCGAATATGGCAAAAGCTGATGGCAAAAGCTATTCGTCAAAAGGTGCCGGGGAATTCAGCACTGCATCCGTGTCCGCGCCGAATCTTGGGGGCGGTCGTCGATAGCGTACAGGCGTTTTGGAAAAATTCAGGGGATTGCCCAACAATCGGACCTGCCCCGGTTCTGCCTGCATCCCGATTACCATCTCGCGTGCACTGACCTGACCAGTGTCAAACAGCTGATCCAGCGTCAGCACCGGGCCCACGGGAACTTTTAGCGCCTGCAGGCCGGAAATGACATCCGCTATCGAAAAACGCCGCAAAATGGGCCGCAGGATCGCATCCAGGTCGTCGCGATGGCCCAACCGCCGGGAGTTCGTTTCAAACCGTGGGTCATCGGCCAGCACGGGCCGCCCGATAAACCCGGCAAAGCGGCGGAACTGGCTGTCATTGCCGACCGCCAGGATCACGTGGCCGTCTGTGGTTTCGTAGACATCATAGGGCATGATGCTGGCATGCGCATTGCCGCGCCGTTTCGGGCGCTGGCCGGTCTGGAGGAAGCTGACACCTTCGTTGATTAGCCAGGCAATCTGGGAATCAACAAGCGACAGATCGATATACTGGCCTTCACCGGTCTGATCCCGGTGTCTTAAAGCTGCCAGCAAACCGACGGCGGCGTACATGCCGCACATGACATCCGCAATGCCAACCCCGACCTTTGACGGTACGCCATCCGGTGCCCCGGTCAGCGACATGATCCCGCCAAAGCCCTGTGCCATCAGGTCATAGCCCGGGTTATCGCGATTGGGGCCGGTCTGCCCGTATCCTGAAATGGAACAATAAATGATCGCCGGATTGATCGCGGACAGGCCCGCATAATCCAGGCCGTATTTCGCCAACCCGCCCGGTTTGAAATTTTCCAAAACGATATCGGCCATCCCGCCCAGGCGACGGATATGGGCCTGTCCGGTTTCAGAGGCGATGTCGACGGCAACCGACCGTTTGTTGCGGTTGGCAGCCATGAAATAGGCGCTCAGATCGCTGTCTTGTCCATTCGCATCCGGTACATAGGGTGGACCCCATTGGCGCGTGTCATCACCGCCCGTCAACGGGTTTTCAATTTTCAGGATCGACGCGCCCAGATCGCCCAGCAACTGGGTGCAGGTGGGACCCGCCAATATCCGTGACAAATCAAGCACTTTGACCCCTTGCAAGGGGCCGTTTTCGGTATCAGATGCGGCCATCATACCCTCCCGGTTCGATCTCGGCGGCAATCACCGTGAACCGATCAGCGGACATGGCATCCAGAAGCGCGGTGCGCAATTCCCCGCGTGACCGAACCGTGGTGCCATATCCCCCCGCCGCGCGGCCCATGGCCGCAACATCATGGCGGGCAAAGTTGACCCCGCGATTGGGCAATTGACGATAGCGCTGTTTAAGTTCAATCAAGGCCAGACTGGCATCCACAAAGACGATGAATATCGGGGCCACACCCAGTTCGGTGGCGGTTGTCAGCTCCCCCGCGACCATCAAGAACCCGGCATCCCCGGAAAAGGACACAACCGGCACATCGGGTTCTTTCATCTTCATGCCAATGGCCATCGGAACCGCACAGCCCATGGTGCACAACGCCGAGGATTGGATCATTTCGCGCGGCGCATGACATGGCCACATCTGGGACAGCAAAATCCGATGCGCACCGCTGTCGGCGGTGGTCAGCGTGCCGCGCGGCAGAACCGCGCGTGCCTCGGCAATCACGGCCGCGGGACCCGTGGCGTCATCGGTCGGGAACGCATCGGCAAGGGCGGCTTTGGTGGCGGCAATGGCACCATTGGTCCAGGTCGGGCGCGCGCGAATGTCCTGGGCCATATCCTCAAGCGTTGCACCGGTATCCGCCACCAGGTTCAGACCCGCCTGATGCATGTAATGCGTGTTGGGCACCGCTGCCACATCGATTACGTGCTGTGTGTCGGGATTGAAGGCATTGCGCCACCCGGCCCGCATTTCGATCGGATCATAGCCGATCGCCAGAACCAGATCGGCCTGTGCCACCAGGGGCAACAAATGCTGGTCGGCCAGCGGCGATAGCCCGGCTGCGCCCAGGCACAATGGATGATCTTCGGGAATGACGCCCTTGGCCTTGTATGTCGTGACAAAGGGAACCCGGAAATGATCGACAAAGGCCTGGACAATCCGTGCCGATCTGTCCCGCAACACGTCCAGCCCGATGATCGCGACAGGCCGCTCGGCGGCGGCCAGCCAGGACCGGGCTCGCGCCTGCTCTGCCCGCCCGGGGCGCAGGGGGGCCGGGGTCGGCTGAACCGGGGTTGGGGCGTCGGGAACCGGGGTGTCCGCCACGCTGACCGGCACGTCAATCAGGACCGGGCCGCAGCGGGGCGCGGTTGCGATGGACACGGCCTTGTCCGCAATGATGCCCGCGCTTTGTGCCGACAGGCGAAAGGTCGCTTTGGTGATCGGGCGCAGCACCGCCTGATGATCCAAAACCTGATGTGTACAGGTTTCCGCCTCGTCCGCATCGACGCAGCCCGCCAGCACGATCATCGGCACGCGGTCCTGTTCGGCATTGGCGATAACGTTCACGCTATTCATCAGCCCGGGTCCGATGGTAGCCACCAGAATGGCAGGCGCACCATCCCGGTGATGCAGGCCCTCGGCCATGAACCCGCCCGCGTTTTCATGTTTGACCAATGTGAACCGGATTCCCGCCCGTTCCAGCGCGTCGATTATGGTCAGCACCTCGCCGCCCGGCATGCCGAACGCGTGGCGGCAACCCGCCAAATAAAGCCGGTGCGCCACAAGGTCGGCGGCGCGGTTGGGATGGTCAGGCATTCAGGTCAACCTTCGCGAAGGGGCGCGCCACAGGATGCGCGCGAAGGGGGCGACGTTATTGCATTGCTGCCCCGGGCCATCGCGGTCAGTCCGGGCACCGACCCTTTCATACGAGGGCGTAAGGATGGCCTTGCGGGACAAGGTCACGCTGCCATCGGGGGGGCGATGATACGGGATGAAATGGGTACCTTGATCATCGCGGCGATTGATAGGGCCGGTGTCTGGCATTTCGGGCATTCTGAACCTGTGCAGGCACCCCGGTTCCCGGGGACCGTAATGCCGCGATTGGCCGCTGCCCTGGCCGAGCCCGCCTGCGTCACAGGGTCGCGCCCCTCCTTTGGCTTTATCATCTCTGGCAGGCATGCAATCAGATTCGGGTATCTGAACGCGGTTGGATGCAGGGCCAACGCGTCACGCAGCGTCAGTGTTCGCGCCATCATATCCGGCATCATACTGCCATCATATCCGGTTGTCCATATCATCGCGCTGAACCAACCAGGCACCAAACAGGGCATTTCGGGTACCTCCATCCTGTCGGGTGCAGTATGACAGGGTTCGGGGCGGTCGGGTCAAGTCACAGTTTGGTGCACGATCTGAAACGAACCGGGCTCCGGCCCCCCGATTGTAACACCCGATTGTAACAATTGGACACAAAATGATAACGCGAACGCCGTGCGTCTCACACACACGCGAGGTCGGGTTCTGTTTTGTAATTGCCGCGATATTTTCACGCCATGCCCGGTACAATGCCGGGCCAACACGAATGGATAGACCTTTTATGAAACGTTTTGCCTTGGCCCTATCGGCCTCTACCTTGCTCGCCCTGCCTGCTTTTGCCGGTGACCAGTACCTCGACAGTACGGGATTTGCCGTTTCCGGATATGATGTTGTTGCCTATCGTGCGCTTGCCCAGGCACCGATCGGACAGGACCAGCCCAAGGCGGTTGCCGGGCGTGCCGACATCACCGCCAACCATAACGGTGCCACCTTTGCCTTTGCGACCGAGAAAAATCGCGCTGCTTTCCTGGAAAACCCGTCCTATTATGCCCCGGCTTATGATGGCCATTGTGCCTATGGTGTATCGCGCGGCGGCAAGGTGCCGGGCAACCCGCATCTGTGGCGCATCGTTGATGACGTCTTGTATTTGAACATAACCGGGAATGTTGTCAGTTTCTGGGAAGAGGACATTCCGGGCCACATCGATCTGGCCGAAGAAAACTGGGTCAGCATCGAACCCAATGCCGCATCGACCAACAAAATCCCGAATTTTACCTCGCCCGCACCCGTTCAGAACTGAGTTCAGAACTGATCAGCTGGTTTATGGGCTCTTTGGGACTGACAAGAGGGCGCAGCCGGTCTAGGCTGTGCCCATGTCGTATCCGGTCTCATCCATCCGCAATCTTGGCCCCGCATATGAGGCTGCCTGTGCCAGGGCAGGTATTCACAACGCCGAGGCCCTGCGCGAACTGGGCGCGGACGCGGCCTATGCCCGAATGATCGAAACCGGCCTGAAACCCCATTTCATAGGCTATTACGTCCTGGTCATGGGCCTGCAGGGACGACCGTGGAATGATTGCAAAGGCGACGAGAAAAAAGCACTACGCAAACGGTTTGACACGATCAAGGCAAATCACACCCTGGCTGAAACGCATGAAATGGCTGCCGCCCTGGATGCGATTGGCGTGCGGGTACAGCCCGGCGATCTGAAATAAAGCAAGCCGCCCGCCAATGGCGCACGGCCTGAGCTTGCAACAAATCTTGTAACAAACTGTACCGGCTCAGCCGACCAATTCGATACCGGCAAAGAAATAGGCAATCTCTGTGGCGGCGGTTTCCGGCGAATCCGAACCGTGCACCGAGTTTTCGCCAACGCTGTTCGCGAATTCGGCGCGGATGGTACCCGGTGCCGCGTCGGCCGGGTTGGTTGCGCCCATGACTTCGCGATTTTTCGCAATGGCGTCCTCGCCTGCCAAAACCTGAACGATCACCGGTCCGGACGACATGAATTCGCAAAGCTCGTCATAGAACGGGCGTTCCTTGTGTTCTGCGTAAAACACGGCGGCTTCTGTCCTGGTCAGGTGGATGCGTTTTTGCGCAATGATGCGCAGGCCCGCCTCTTCGAGCTTGGCGTTGATTTTGCCGGTCAGGTTGCGTCGCGTCGCGTCGGGCTTGATGATCGAGAATGTGCGCTGGATGGCCATATAGGCTTTGTCCTTTTCGGTCCTGGTTGTGGCCGCGACCTGTCGGTGGGCCATCATTAATCCCGTGCTCGCTATCACAGGATTCGGGATATGGGAACCCTGCGCATTTTCGGTCCCTTCCCCTCTCATCCCCTCTCACGGGGGTTCCTTGCTGCCAGGAAGGGCGCGGGATTTCGCGGCCCCAGCCTTGCGACCCGGGCCGCCGGTCCCGGCGTGGTCGGGCGTGTCGGGCGGCGACGGCACAAGGTGCTGCAATCCGGTACCGCCCGGTGTCCCAGCCTTTCAGCGGCAAAAGGCGTTCCTAAGAAGCCCGTGGTTTGCCAGACAGGACATTCAGCGTCGGGCATGTCCGGATCATGGCAGTACTGAACCGTTGTTGTCGCCCGCGTTTGCCCACCCGGACCATCCCGGGGGCGCACCGGATTGATAACGCTCCGCGTCGCCCCGGGCTGTCATTGCAGGACGGCCGATTTATGGGTTTTTATGGTTTTGTACTTTGCACGCGCCCACGCCCAATTGGTTATGCTTATGCCTGTTGCTTAGCCTCCGGTCCGGGGCACCTGCCTGTGGCCAATCGGTCACCGACGGGTGTTCAGACCGGGACGCTACCGGAACCGTGCCTTAAGCAATCTGGTGGCGAATGTGGCACAGCGGCGAGCCAGGCATGGGCTGTGCCTGCTTGCAAATACAGCCCATGATCTGCATATCGTCAGACCAATCGTGACGGAGGTGGTGCAATGCGCGTTGTAATCCTGTGTATGTTCTGTGTCTGGCCGTTCACCCTGGTGGCTGAAACGCATATTCCCCAATCCCGGGCGGAGATTGCCCTGGGCTTTGCGCCACTGGTCCGACAAGCGGCCCCGGCGGTTGTGAACATTTATGCCAAGCGGATCACCGAGGCCCGTCAAAGCCCGTTTTTAAACGATCCGTTCTTTGAACAGTTTTTTCGCGGCCTTGCCAAACCGCGTTCGCGTGTACAAAATTCGTTGGGTTCCGGTGTCATTCTGACGCCGGATGGGTTGATCGTGTCCAACTACCACGTTGTGGGCCGGGCGATGGAAATCAACGTGATCCTGTCGGACCGGAGGGAATATTCGGCAGAGGTTGTGTTGGCCGATGCGCAAAGCGATCTGGCTATTCTGAGGATCGAAACCGACGAATCGCTGCCATATCTCACGTTGCGTAATTCCGATCATGTCCAGGTGGGCGAGCTTGTGCTAGCCATCGGCAACCCGTTCGGTGTCGGCCAGACGGTGAGCAACGGGATTGTGTCCGGGCTGGCGCGCACTGGCGCGGCAACGGGCAACGGGCGCGGCTATTTCATCCAGACCGATGCGCCGATCAATCCCGGCAATTCCGGCGGGGCGCTGGTCGACATGAATGGCCAGTTGATTGGCATCAACACCTCGATCCTCAGCCGCTCGGGCGGGTCCAACGGCATCGGCTTTGCCATCCCGGCCAATCTGGTGGATCAGTTCGTGATCCAGGCCCTGAACGGGAACAGCGACTTTGAACGCCCCTGGGCGGGCATGTCGGGCCAGCCGGTGGATTCGGATCTGGCCCAGTCACTGGGCCTGGCAGTGCCCGAGGGCATTTTGATTTCCGACCTGCATCCGCAGAGCCCGTTTTCAAAGGTTGGGCTGGATGTGGGTGACGTGATCACGGCGGTTGATGGGTTGCCGGTGCATTCACCCGCCGAAATGCTGTTCCGGATGTCAGTGCGCGGGATCGGCGATATGGCAGAGATATCGGTGAATCGCGATGGCCGTGTCGAGATCCTGGATGTCGCTATGGTGGCGGCCCCGGATGATCCACCAGCAGAAGGGATGACTCTTGCCGATGATACCGTGATGCCGGGTCTGGCAATTGCCCGCGCGAACCCGGCGGTCATCACACGTATGAGCCTGCCCCAGACCATGACAGGGGTGGTTGTCATCGATCCTGGCACCATCGGCAGGCGGGTCGGATTTCGATCAGGCGATGTGATTCTGGAAATCGACGGGGACCGGATCAACCGCACCCGCGACGTACGGCGCGCGCTGGTCAATCCGGGCAGTCGGTTGAACGTCCTGCTGTTGCGGCGCGGTCAGCGGGTCAGCCTGCGGTTGCGCAGCTGATCGATGGCGGATCTTTTTGACACTGGCGGATCGGTGCCAGTACCGGATCTGCGCCGACGACCGCTGGCGGATCGGTTGCGCCCGGCACGCCTGGCTGATGTGATTGGCCAGGCACGGATTTTGGGGCCAGATGCACCGCTTACGGTGATGCTGGCGGCGGGCAGCCTGGGGTCGCTGATCCTGTGGGGGCCGCCAGGGGTGGGGAAAACCACCATTGCCCGGCTGCTGGCTGATGACACGGACCTGCATTTTGTTCAGACCAGCGCGATGTTCACCAGTGTGCCAGAACTGCGCAAAGTGTTTGAGGCGGCCAGGCTGCGGTGCCGGAACGGGCAGGGTACCTTGTTGTTCGTCGACGAAATCCACCGGTTCAACAAAGCCCAGCAGGACGGATTCCTGCCGCATATGGAGGATGGCACAATCCTGTTGGTCGGGGCGACGACCGAAAACCCGTCCTTTGAGCTGAATGCCGCGTTGCTGAGCCGGGCACAAATTCTGGTGCTTGACCGGTTGCAAAGGGCAGATTTGGAACAGCTGACGGCGCGGGCGGAAACGGAATTGAACCGGCGTTTGCCGCTGACACTCGCCGCGCGTTCCGCGCTGCATGACATGGCCGATGGCGATGGGCGTGCGCTTTTGAACCTGGTCGAACAGATCGCCGCCTGGGGTGATATTCCGCCGCTGGATGTGGCGGAATTGGGCCAGCGCTTGATGCGGCGGGCAGCGAAATACGACAAGTCCGGGGAAGAGCACTACAACCTGATTTCCGCCCTGCACAAATCAGTACGGGGGTCGGACCCCGATGCCGCGCTTTACTGGTTTGCGCGCATGCTGGATGGGGGAGAGGATCCGCGCTATCTGGCGCGGCGGATCGCCCGGATGGCGGTTGAGGATATTTCGTTGGCTGATCCACAAGGGCAGGCGATTTGCCTGCAGGCCTGGGACATGTACGAACGGCTGGGCAGTCCCGAAGGCGAGCTGGCACTGGCCCAAGCGGTGGTGTATCTGGCTCTGGCCCCCAAATCGAACGCGGTTTATGCTGCCTACGGGGCCGCGCGGCGGTTGGCCAAAGAGGCGGGCAGTTTGCCACCGCCGAAACATATTCTGAATGCGCCCACGCAAATGATGAAAGATCAGGGATATGGTCAGGGTTATGCCTATGACCACGATGTTGAGGACGGGTTTTCGGGCCAGAACTATTTCCCGGACGGGATGCAACGCCCGCGGTTTTACGTGCCCGTTGAACGTGGATTCGAGCGGGCGTTGAACAAGCGTGTGGCGTATTTTGAAATGTTGCGGGAAAAACGGCGCGGGGGCTCTGGCCATTGACACCGATCCGGTGGCGGGTCACAGACCCGGCCATGTTGCACAATGTTTTCCTTGTGGCGTTGGGCGGGGCCGTCGGGACCACGCTGCGCTATTTGACAGGTGTGGGGATCGCCCGGGTGCTGGGCGTGACCGGTTTCCCCCTGGCCATTATCACTGTGAACGTCATCGGATCCTTTCTGATGGGGGTGTTTGTTGTGTTCGCGATGGAGCGGGGGCTTGCACATTATTATAGCCCGCTGGTCATGACGGGGTTGCTGGGCGGGTTTACCACCTATTCGGCCTTTTCGCTGGAAACCGTGACGTTGATCGAACACGGTCATCCGGGACTGGCCGCCGTTTATGTCGTGCTGTCGGTGGTTTTGTGCATCGGTGCGCTGATGCTGGGCATCTGGGTGATGCGGAAGGCGTTCGTGTGAGCCGCGTGCAGATGATCACGGTGGCGAATGGGGATGCAGACCAGCGGATTGACCGATGGCTGCGCCGACTCTATCCGGATCTGTCCCAGGGGCAGATTGAAAAGATCTGCCGCAAGGGCGAATTGCGGCTGGATGGCGGGCGCGTCAAGGCCGCGACGCGCGTGGTTGCCGGGCAAACCGTGCGCATTCCACCGCTGCCCGGTATGCCCGGTGCGAACCCGCCCCCGGCATCCGGCAAACGCCGGAGCCGTGATGCGGATGCCCGGATGATCCAGTCCTGTGTGATCTATCGCGACGACCACATTCTTGCATTGAACAAACCGCACGGATTGCCGGTTCAGGGCGGCAGTGGTCAGAGCCTCCATGTTGACGGTTTGGCGGATGCGCTGTGCTTTGGTGCGGACGCGCTGCCACGGTTGGTGCATCGGCTGGACAAGGATACGACCGGGGTTTTGATCATGGCACGGACGCGCGCGGTGGCCCGGGCACTGACAGCGGCTTTTCGGCATCGCGATACGCGCAAGCTCTATTGGGCACTGGTCGCCGGTGTTCCGACACCCTATCTGGGCGAAATAAAAACCGGTCTGGTCAAGGCACCCGGGCATGGGGCAGGTGGCGGGGGCGAACGGATGATTGCCGTGCATCCGTCCGGGATGGATCACATACCGGGGGCGAAACGATCCCGCACGCTCTATGCAACGCTTTATCGTGTGGCGGGGCGCGCGGCCTGGGTGGCGTTGGAACCGATCACCGGGCGCACGCATCAGTTGCGGGTCCATATGTCGGAAATGGGTCATCCCATCATCGGAGATGGCAAATACGGTGGTTCGGGTCAGGAAAACATGGGCGACGGCTGGGGTGCGCAATTGGGCGGGTGCATCAGCAGGAAACTGCACCTGCATGCCCGCAGGCTGACCGTTGAACATCCGGTGACCCGCCGACCGCTGACGATCACCGCCGGGTTGCCCGAACATATGAAACATAGTTGGGACATGCTGGGCTGGACCGAGGATTTGGCGGCGGATGACCCGTTTGAGGGTCTCAAATGACGTTAGCCGCCGCGTGTGATGTGGATGGCGCACTGGTTGGACAGCCAGGGGGAGATTCTGGTCGCGACGGCCGGTGCCCCTGCTTGCTGTGGGGCGTGAGGTGTCGGGTCGTTGTCGGGTCGTTATCACGTCTTGTCGGGACCATCGGTCTGGCACCGGGCCGGTCGATGGCCGAACCGGCCCGATATGAACCGGTGCAAACACGCGCGACTATGGTTGAGGCGTATAAATCCCGCCATGCCCACCGGGGCACAACCCCGGGCGCGGTCCATATGTCGCCGCTGTCCCCGGACGCAGGCGTGGTTTTGAACCACCTGACCGAACTGCCCGCACCCCGGCATTGCCATCGGTAAATCCCGGCGGGGACCGGGCGTGCTGGTATCCGGTCACGATCCGGGGGGCATTCTGTGACCCGGCAGGTCGCGGACCATCATTGCTCAAAACCGCACCCGCCCATGCGCCCGGGGCGATGGCCGAACCCGGTCGTGGTGCAGGGCCATATAAAAATTTGAAAATAGTGTTGGAAAAGACTTGAAAGTTCTGTTGCAACGCTATACGTGATGGCCAAGGTCGCTTGGCTCTGTTCACGACCTGGCCTGGTCTGATAAATGTGTAACCTGTAGTTTATCAGGTCGGGCAAAAGAGTAGCCAATGAGGTTTTTTACAGTTTTTCCTCCCTCATTGGCTACTCTCAAGACAAACAAAACTTCAATAAAATAAATTGTGTGCACGCGATGCTGCGCCGGGCAAACTTTCAGAATGCCTTGCGTATGTTTATTTGTCCAATACAGTGATGGTCCGTGGGACACGGATGATTAGTGGGACACGCTGCAGGGCGACAGCATTAATGATCAACGCGGGATTATGTGAGATGCGGGACGGGAATACCATGAGTGCCGCGCATTGGCCAGAGCTGATGCGACCCGGGATATCCTTGACACGCCTCGGGGTTTTCCAGAGGTTTTCAGACGGATTCCGGAGCACGCCAGTCATGAGTGGATGGAAACAGAAACGGTTCTGGACCGACGTACAGACCGTGACCGTCGATGGCGGCTTTGCCGTGGTGCTGGACGGCCGGTTCGTCAAAACGCCGGGCAAGGCGGCCTTTGTTGTACCGACCCGGGCGGTGGCCGATGCGGTGGCCGCCGAATGGGCCGCGCAAGACGAAGTTGTCAACCCGCCCGGCATGCCGTTCACCCGCACCGCCAATGCCGCGATTGACAAGGTGGCGGTCCATCATGCCGAGGTGGCTGATTTGCTGGCGGCCTATGGTGACAGTGACCTGTTGTGCTACCGTGCCGAGCACCCCGCCGCCCTGATTGCGCGTCAGGCCGAACAATGGGATCCGGCCCTGGATTGGGCTGAACACACCCTGCAAGCCCGCCTGGAATCGCGCCCTGGCCTGATGCATGCAGCACAGGATGCGGGTGCGTTGTCACGCTTGCGCGATCATGTGCATGGGCTTAGCGCATTTGAATTGGCGGCGTTTCATGATCTGGTCACGCTGTCCGGGTCACTGATTCTGGGCTTTGCGGCGGTTCTGGATTGGAAACCGGCGGATGAGATCTGGACGCTGTCGCGGCTGGACGAGCTGTGGCAGGAAGAGCAGTGGGGCCAGGATGAAGAGGCGCAGGCAGCAGCCCATATCAAACGGCATGCATTTCTGCACGCCAGGCACTTTTTCAGTGCCTGTGCCGCACAACCCCTGGACTGACGCCCGGTTGACGCCCGGTTATTGGGCAAGCCGCGCGGTTTTCATCGGGCAAATATATTATTCTGCTCTTGACTTTGGGGGCGAATTCCGAAAAATGGTATGCAGACCGAATATGGGAATGAGCCCAGTTCGGGTTCTCGTTCGGTGGCGTATACCGGGCAATCGCTGAAAACACAGCGATCAATCATGAAGAGGTGAAAATGATGAAAAACGTAATCCTGGGCGCATTTACCGTAGCAGGTCTGGCTGCTGCTGGTGCGGCTGCTGGCACATTGGACGACGTCAAAGCGCGCGGAACGCTGAACTGCGGCGTGTCGACGGGTCTGGTTGGCTTTGCAGTGCCTGACGCAAGCGGCGAATGGAAGGGTTTTGATGTTGCCGTGTGCCGTGCTGTGGCTGCTGCTGTTCTGGGGGATCCGTCGGCCGTTGAATTCGTTCCGACCACCACTAAAACGCGCTTTACCGCCCTGGCATCGGGCGAAATTGACATGCTGTCCCGGAACACCACCTGGACGTTCTCTCGCGATGTTGACCTGAGGTTTGAATTCGCGGGCATCAACTATTATGATGGCCAGGGCTTTCTGATTCCGCAAGAATTGGGTGTCAGCTCGGCCACAGAGCTGGATGGCGCGACTATCTGCATCCAGGCCGGGACAACGACCGAGCTGAACCTGGCGGATTTCTTCCGGTCGAACAACATCAGCTATGAGCCGGTGCCGGTCGAAACCAACGCCGAGGCACAGCAACAATACCTGGCCGGTGCCTGCGACGTTTACACCACCGACGCATCCGGTCTGGCCGCAACGCGCGCAGCATTCGAAAGCCCCGATGATCACGTCGTTCTGCCGGATATAATTTCGAAAGAGCCGCTGGGCCCGTTGGTGCGTCATGGTGACCACGAATGGGGCGATATCGTGCGCTGGACCCTGTTCGCGCTGATCGCGGCCGAAGAGCTGGGCATCACATCGGCCAACCTGGCTGAGCTGTCCGCGCGCTCCAACGAAGACAGGCCCGAGGTGGCCCGACTGCTGGGTACCGAAGGTACGCTGGGCGAAATGCTGGGGCTGGACCCCGAATGGGCACAACGTGTTCTGGCGGTCGGCGGTAACTATGGCGAAATTTTTGCCGCAAACATTGGCGAGGATACGCCCATTGGCCTGGCACGGGGTCTGAATGCACAATGGACCCATGGCGGTCTGCTGTACGCGCCACCGTTCCGGTAAGATTTACGTCAGGGGATTGGGCGCACGTGGCCAATCTGCGCCCTTTCCTGTTGAAATAACAGGCTGGCTTTCGGAACGCAGGGGGGAATCCCCGCCGGATGGGGAACGCCAGCCAGCCATAGCGATACACGGGGCCATAGCGATGCATCTATCATGACGACACTCTCCGATTCGCCGCGCTATGTGTTTCAGCTTTCGATGCTGGTCAACGACACGCGGTATCGATCATACACGTTCCAGGCAATTGCATTGCTGCTGTTGATCGCGGCCTTTGCCTATCTGATCAACAACCTGTTTGAAAACCTGGAAGCCGCAGGTTTGGACATTTCCTACAGATTCCTGAATGAGCCTGCGGGCTATGACATCAACCAGCGCCCGATTGGGTACAACAGCCAATCCGAGCACTTGCGCGCGTCGGTTGTGGGGATTTTGAACACGCTGATCGTGGCGTTTCTGGGCTGTATCACCGCGACGATCATCGGTGTAACGGCCGGTGTTCTGCGTCTGTCGAACAACTGGATCGTCAAAAAACTGATGGCCGTTTATGTCGAGGCCTTCCGCAATGTGCCGGTTTTGATCTGGATCCTGATAATCTTTTATGTGATGGTGGCGGCCTTGCCCGGACCACGGGCGTTCCGGGGTGAACCACCCCAGGCATCGATGCTGCTGGATTCCATCGCCTTTACCAATCGGGGGGTGTATATCCCCAAACCGGTCTGGGGCGCAGGATCGGGCATTGTGATTGCTGTGTTTCTGCTGTCGATCATTGGCGTGATCGCCTATCGGAAATATACCACCAGCCTGCTTTACAGCACCGGGAAACTGTTGCCGCGTGGCTGGCCGTCGCTGGCCATTCTGTTCGTGCCCGCGGTCCTGGCATTCTTTGTTCTGGGCCAGCCCATCACGCTGGATTACCCGGTGCTGAAGGGGTTCAATTTTCAGGGCGGTTTACAGGTCCGGGGGTCGCTGATTGCGCTCTGGTTCGCGCTGGCGGTCTATACCGGGGCCTTTATCGCGGAAAACGTGCGGGCCGGTATTCAGGCTATCAGCAAAGGCCAGACCGAGGCTGCCGCCTCGCTGGGCCTGCGCAAGGGGTGGATCATGAACCTGGTGGTGCTGCCACAAGCGTTGCGGGTCATCATTCCGCCGCTGATTTCGCATTATCTGAACCTGACCAAAAACAGCTCTCTGGCGATTGCCGTCGGGTACATGGACATCACCGGCACGCTGGGTGGTATCACGCTGAACCAGACGGGCCGGGCGATTGAAGCCATATCGCTTTTGATGTTGTTCTATCTGATGATCAGCCTCAGCATATCCGCGATTATGAATATCTATAACAGCACCGTAAAGTTGAAAGAGCGCTGAGCTGATATGCCCTCCGATATCCCCTTTGCCTTTGTCCGCAAGGAACAGTTGCCTCAGCTTCCGCCGCCCGCGCGGGAACAGGGGGCCGTCAAATGGATTCGCGAAAACCTGTTTTCGGGACCGGTGAATTCGCTACTGACGGTGTTGTCGGTCATGGCAATCTATTACCTGGTCATGGCGGTCTGGCCCTGGCTGTTTAACGGGATTTGGCACACACAAAGCCTGAGGGAATGTCAAGATATCCTGCAAGGCCGCACCGGGGCCTGTTTTTCGGTTCTGACCCAACGCTGGTACCAGCTGCTCTATGGGTTCAGCTATCCCGGTGATCAGTATTGGCGCCCGAACCTGGCTTTTTTGCTGCTGGGTGCGGCGGCGGCCCCTGTGATGTTCACGGAATTGCCGCGCAAGATGCTGTTGTTCACCGCCGTATACCCGTTTATCGCGTTTTACCTGATCTGGGGCGGGACCATCTGGTCGCCGATCTTTGCCCTGTCGGGGTTTGTTGCGGGCTATTTCGTGTATGCCCGGTTTGTTGCACAAAGCTTTGCGGGGGCGGTGGGGGGCGCAATCTTGGCGGCCATCGTGGTCTGGACCCTCGGTGGCTATATCACCAATGTAATCGCACCGGTGGAACCGGTGTTGCAGGCAATCCCGTCCCGCGATCTGGGGGGATTCATGCTGAACTTTATGTTAGGTGTGACCTGTGTGTCGCTAGCACTGCCGCTGGGCATCGTGCTGGCGCTGGGGCGGCAATCGACCCTGCCGTTTATCAAGCTCATCTGCGTCGTGTTCATTGAGTTCATTCGCGGTGTTCCGCTGATCACGCTGCTCTTTGTGGCCAATGTGATGCTGAGCTATTTCTTCCCGCCAAATTCGACGGTCGACCTGTTCTTGCGGGTTGTGATCATGATCACCATGTTCGCGGCGGCCTATATTGCCGAGGTGATCCGGGGGGGGCTCGCTGCCTTGCCACGCGGCCAGTATGAGGCGGCGGACAGTCTGGGGCTCGACTATCCCCAGGCGATGCGCCTGATCATCCTGCCACAAGCACTGAAAATCTCGATCCCGGGTATCGTGAACGTGGCCGTTGGCCTGTTCAAGGATACGACGCTGGTATCCGTGATTTCGATGTTCGACCTGGTGGGTATGATCCGGGGGCCGATCCTGGCCCAACAGGAATGGAACGGGGTGTATTGGGAGCTGTTCCTTTTTGCTTCGGTCCTGTTCTTCATCGTTTGCTACAGCATTTCGCAATATTCACAGTGGCTGGAGCGCAAGCTCGCAACCGATCGCCAATAAGGAGGTGCCGCCATCATGGCTGAAGCCGCGCAAATGAAAATTTTGGACAAAGTCGCGATCACAATCGAGGGGATGAACAAGTGGTACGGAACGTTTCACGTGCTGCGCGACATCAACTTGACCGTCTATCGGGGTGAACGGATCGTGATTTGTGGTCCTTCCGGGTCGGGTAAATCCACCCTGATCCGTTGTATCAACGCGCTGGAGGAACACCAAAAGGGGCGGATCACGGTGGACGGTACATTGTTGTCGTCGGATCTGAAAAACATCGACAAGATCCGGTCAGAGGTCGGCATGTGCTTTCAGCACTTCAACCTTTTCCCGCATTTGACGATCCTGGAAAACTGCACGCTGGCACCGATCTGGGTCCGGAAGATCCCGAAAAAAGAAGCCGAAGAAACAGCGATGCATTTCCTGGAAAAGGTTAAAATCCCTGATCAGGCGAACAAGTACCCGGGCCAGTTGTCGGGTGGTCAGCAACAGCGGGTGGCGATTGCCCGGTCGCTGTGCATGCGGCCCCGCATCATGCTGTTTGACGAACCGACCTCGGCACTTGATCCGGAAATGATCAAAGAGGTGCTGGATACCATGATCGAGCTGGCCGAGGAAGGCATGACGATGCTTTGTGTGACGCACGAGATGGGCTTTGCCCGTCAGGTGGCGCACCGTGTCATTTTTATGGATGTGGGCCAGATCGTGGAACAGAACGAGCCAGAGGCGTTCTTTAACACCCCGCAAAACCCGCGGACCCAGCTATTCCTCAGTCAGATCCTGGGGCATTAGTGCCTTGGGTTTTGGCCAGTACGGCCGTACCCTGTTCGTCAGAGAGCAATTCTTGCGGGATAACGAAATCGATGACTTGCCCGGATTGCAACGCGACATTCGCCCAATCATCGATATCAAACCGAACGACCAGCGTGGCACCGGTCGGGTAGTCACAAAACCGCGCATGCGCCGGGGGGGCCGCCAGAAGCCGTGCGGCGAATTCTCCGATCCCTGGGTTATGGCCCAACATCATCACGGTTTTGCCCGAGGTTTGGCAAAGCACGGTGCGCATTGTGTCGGGTGCGGCATGATAGAGATCGGGG
>JACOMT010000008.1 GCA_014623385.1 Paracoccaceae bacterium | reverse complement strand
GCCGTTTCGGGCGCGGCGGGCAGTGCAGCAATTGTTGCTGCAAAACACGGCTTGTCGGTGCAGGCTGTTGGTGGGGTCGGCATCGACGATATGGGTGACTGGGGTATTCAACGCCTGAACCACTTTGGCATCGACACCAGGAATATGGAGCGTGTGAAGGACTTTGCGACCTCTTCCTCGATTGTCACCACTCGCCCCAATGGGGCCCGCCCGGCCCTTCACAGAAAAGGGGCAACGGGCGGGTTCTATGTCACTGATGCGCAGCTCGAAAACGTTCTCGACACCAAAATTCTGCATGTCGGCGGCGTCGGACTGATGCATGCCATGGATAAAGGGCGTACCGCAGAGCTCATGCAAGCGGCGAAAGCGCGGGGGTGCATCACCACGCTTGACGTATTTGCTGCGACACAACGGGATTTTCGATTAGTCGAACCACTGCTGCCATACACAGACTATTTCATGCCGTCTGAGGAAGAGGCAATGGCGCTCTCTGGTCTTACCAATTTTGACCGCATTTGCGATTTGTTGCTGCAAAAGGGAGCCAAGGCCGTCGTGCTGACCCTTGGTGCTGAGGGAGCATTGTATCGGGACCAACAGGGCCTGGCCTTTGAAATCTCGGCGTATGATGTCGATGTTGTCTGTACTTGTGGATGTGGCGATTGCTTCAACGCTGGTTTCGCGACTGGTCTGCACCTGGGCTTGTCGCCGCAGAATTGCGTGAGGATGGCACAAGCATTATCTGCGCAAAATGCGATGGGACTGGGTTCACAAGCGGTTGTCAGCTCACTGGAGGCCACACAGGCTTTCATGGCAGAAACTCCAACGAAATGCTAAGGCAGGAACAAATCGCGACTCTGAGGAACGAATGAACGCGAAGAACCACCCCGACCCAGGTGTTGTCGCCAAAGACGCCTTCCGCGGCTTCCGGTATGCCCTGAAGCGTGGCGCAAAACTTGTGGTCAAAGCCGGGCCGCGTCAACTTTCAGAACAGTTTGAGGCCGCTTCTACAGAGTTGCTGCATTCCGCAGAAAACCTCGCCAAGACGATTGACCGGATCGCAAAACACATTCTGGGTCTTGAGTTTGATCCCGGGACGTTCGGCCCCCCGTCTTTTGCAACCGCATTGGACGCGGCTTCGAGTGATCAAAATCTTTCCCGTGATGCATCCAACCTGTTTTTTGCGCTGACACTATGCGTCAAGCACATGCAGATTTCTGATCTTCTGGTCAGCGAAACGCTTTGCGCGCGGCTCATAGCTGAGGATGCATCTTATGACTGGCCACCTGGGCAACAGGACACCGCGACACTTTGCTCGCATCTCTATCGTCACATCCTGGCAATGCGCATTTTGGGCGATCCGCCAGGTGTGCCGAGTCAGCACAATGCAGATCGAATAGCCGATATCCGAAAAGTGGCCTTTGCCGCCTCCCTTTGGACTTACCTCGAAAGAGGAGGGTTCCGGGACAGCGAAGAAGATCTGATCATTATGTGCTGTGACGTCACAGAACAGAAATCGGCACAGCTGGCGGCTTTGGCAGTTGCGAAAGACGGCATCCAGGATCTGTTCGACTACGCTTTGGCAGCAGTTTGACGGTGGGAATCGATATGGAACTAACCAAAGTCGAAATGCCGAATGGTTCAAATACTCCGGTCAGAAAGTCTGCACGGCGCCTGAGATGGTTCAAAGAAACATTGCACCGTCAGGCAGATGCGCTCCACACCCAGCTTGGAATCCAGTATGCAATAAACGATGACGAACTCAGGGTGCTTTTTTTACGGTGGTTAGAAGCGTTTGAAGCGCAAAAGCCAACCGAAACAGACGACAAGGCTGATTTTGTTGATTTCGCATCAGGATTGATGTTGCGCGAGCTGATAAAATCAAAGCCCGTCACTGTTGAGTCGCTTCCGGCCAATGCAGATAAGTCCAATCCGGCGTACTTTTGGCCAGAGGGCTATCTGTATGTGATTTTGTGCCTTAACATAAGGGCTGCCGTACTGGCGCAAGAGTTCGACATCGAGAAACACGATTATCCTGAATTGGACGACCTGGGGGCTTGGTGGTCATTCAAAGAGAATGTTGAAGTCGAGGATGTTAACGATGATGTTAACCTTGCAATAGGCTTCTTTGACTTGTTCGCAGGTGTCGAACCAAATTGGTCTGTACCTGGTTCCTTCTTTGCGCGCACATTGCTTCGAAAAAGAAAAGAACCAGCAATTTCTATGCAAAGAAGTTCTGCCATTGAGCACCCAAAAACAATTCTCGATCCACCCACACCCCCTGTAAAGGCGTTATAGCCAAAAGTTGGTAATGGCCTGAAGTAGGCGGCATATCATGGCGGTGCAGAGGTGCCGTCAATCCTTAAAGAGAAAGGGATATGCCGCCATGGCCAAATCTACTCCAAATTTACTGTTGTACCGTTCGATCTGCCATCGGAATTTTCGCCAGATCCGCTGACCAAAGTGATCCGGGCAAGTGCCCGGGAACTGTTGGGAACGGCGGTTCAAGCAGAAGTGTCCGCGTGCACTGCCGGGCACGTGCATCTTCTTGACGAAGAAAATCGCCAGGAAGAAAATCGCCAGCGGCTGGTGCGTCACGGATTTCTGCCCGGGTGCGACCTATGCGTGATCGTGGCCGCAATGAAGACGCTGCTTCCATCGTATCTTCAAAAGGCGAAGCTTCTGGGGCCGGATGGGCCTGTCATCTTACGACGATCACGCGGCTGAAGGCGACCCTGGTGAGAGGAATACGAGGCGTGGCGCTGGCGCGATCTGCTGAAGGGGCTGAAGAAGTGTGGGCTGACGGTGGCTGACGGTGCCGCCGGAACTGACCACTGGCAACGGCGCACTCGGGTTCCGGGTGGCCCTGCGGGAATTCTTTCCCGAGATGCGTGAGCAACGCAGAACGTCACGGGGGCCTTGCCCAAGGCTAAGTCCGGGCAGGCCAATGCCGCCTTCGATCTCTTTGTGGAAACCTGTGGGGTGAAGTATAAGAAGGCGGTGGCAAAGCTGGTGAATGATCGCGACGAGTTGTTGGTGTTCCATGATTTCCCTGCCAAACATTGGAAACACATCAGAACCACAAACCAGATCGAGATCGTCTTTGCCACCGTTCGTAACCGAACCCGGAAAACCAAAGACTGCCTGAACCGCAAAACAGCCCGCGCCATGATCTTCTGGTTGATGATGGGCGGAAAATATCCGGGCCGAGCCGTCTAGCAGAGGGGATCCAGGAGGTTGAATTCAAAGACGGCACCGGGCAGCTTCAAACCACCGCCGGATAGATGGCCGTCACCAACGTTCGGGTATAATTTTCTTCTGTCCAGTGCGGCTGTATCCCGTGAAGCATGCGGATGCGACGGGGCTTCCCACATGTCGGCAAGACGCGCTGGCTGCATATGCTCTATTTTGCAGCCCCCGGTCATCTTTGACCCGGGACCGGGCGCGGTGATATGCTATCGGGGCTTCACGGATTGCTGGCCACCCGGTCTGGTGCTGGCGACCCGTAGGGTCATGGCCGTTGCAGGCCGTGATTGATCACGACAACAAGCCCCGGGCGATGGATATGCCGGATGTAAAGGCCATTCTGGCTGACACAGATTGCCCGGGATCTTTGATGCCTGTTGTGACGACGCCTGTTGTGACGACGCCCGTTGTGAACCGGCGATCAAATCCCATGATGGCCTGCCACCGATTGCGCGCCCGGCAAAGAACCGGCAGCCACCCGAGTCGACGTGCTGGACACAATCCGGCGCAACGGATGCAAACCCATAGGGCCGCGATCCTGCTCTTCCCCGATGCAAAGCCGGGAACGCGACCTGTGCATGACAAAGGTTCGGCAGAAGGTCACGGGAAGCTTCAGGACCGGGGACCGGGGACAGGTGCTGAAACCTTCCACACCCCTGCGGGACCGTTATTGAAACCGTTATTGAACCAGCGTGAACACAGGGCCGGGGAGTTATGATCGTACTTTTTTGCCATTGCCGCACCAAGGTCCTGGTTTGCTTCGACATTTGGCACCGTAGCCGCGACAGCAAGCGCTTTGGGTCATACATTCTTTCCAGGTCCGCCAAAGACCAAAAACATGCTGACTGGCCCCACATTCGCGGGGCCAGCGTTTTGCTGCGTTCAGACGCCTAGAACGGGAGGCTTTCCCCTGCACCAACGTAGAGGCCGGGAGCTGCTTCGGCATAATTGACTGGATCGTTACCAGCATAGAAGCCGTTTTCAGTCATGATCTGTTTGACTGCCGCCGCTGCATTGTCGAGAGCTTCCACAGCAGAAATTTGACCGACAACTGCGCGGTTAATTTCATTCCCGATTGCTTGTTCAATTGGGAAAGCACCCGGCAGGCGCGGCGAGCACCAGGCATGGTGCAGCGAGTCGCCCCAAACTTTGGCAGGTTGCGATACAGCCTGCAGGTTCTGGTTCTCAAGAACCGACTTGTAGCCCGGTGCCACGCCATTTGCGTTTGCTTCGTTCATCGCCATGATCGACGCTGTTGTCAGGAAGCCCAACATCAGGAATGCACCCTCCGGGTTTTGGGCCGAAGCAGCAACACAAGAGGTCGAACCGGCAATGTTGGGTGGCGCAAAGCGGCCCCCTTCAATGCGGGGCTCATAGATCGTCACAAAATCATCGACGATACTCGACTGATCGGGGCGCATGGCTTGCGTACCTGAATCCTGCCAGCTGATGTTGGTCGCGACCTGACCACCAAGCCACGCTGCACGGTTCTCGGGCCAACCGGCACCTGCGTGACCTTCGTTGGCGTTTTTCGCCAGGGCAAGAACTATTTCAAGACCCTTAAGACCTTCTTCGCCGTTAAAGATTGGTTCCCAATCTTCATTGAACAGCATCATACCTGCCTGGGCTGCCACATGCTCCCAGGTATAGGTGGACCAGAAGCCGGGAGCCGCCATCAGGCCAACACCCGCAACGCCTGGCCGGACTTTGTTCAGCTCAGCCGAAAGACGGATCAGCTCGTCATATGTTGGTACCGACTCGGACTTGTCGATTGGGCCACCCAGGGCCTCTTCTACAAATCCTTTGCGCAGGTGGACCATCTGAATGTCGCAGTCGAACGGGATGCCATACATTTTCCCGCTGAAGAATCCGTAGTTCAGGCGGTATGTGTCGTAGAAGTCATCCAGAGGCAGCCCCCATTTTTCAGCGAAATCGTTCAACTGATAAAGAAAGCCGGGTGCGGCAAAGTCGCCAAGCCAGGGAGAGAAGAACTGCAGCGCGTCGAAGCTGGCATTCCCTGAAATAAATTCTGCCAGGGCCTTGTCGTAGAAGCTGTCATCCGGGATCGGAACCAGCTCAACCTTGATACCGGATAGTTTTTCAAATGGTACCAGACCTTCAGCCGCCGATTCCGCGTCAGCCGCGCCGATAGCAAAACGCACGGTTGTTCCGGCCAATTCGCCGCGGACCTTTTCCCAGTCCACCGTGCGAATCCAGTCTTTGTTCGGGTCCCAGAGCGGGGCTCCGGACATGTTATAAAGAGCCTGATAATCTTCCCGCACATATTTTTTCACAGAAATATCGTCGAGAATGGATGCCGGGTCAGGCAACTGATCTTCAGCGAGCGCGGGCAATCCCAGGCCGGATGCAGCAGTTGCCGCCCCCAAAGCCGCAGAACCCTTCAGAAAATATCTTCGCGATGGTGTGATGAGCTTATTCACCAAACTCT
The DNA here is from genome assembly GCA_014623385.1 of Paracoccaceae bacterium. GTDB lineage: Bacteria > Pseudomonadota > Alphaproteobacteria > Rhodobacterales > Rhodobacteraceae > JACOMT01. The sequence continues at coordinate 14,484 of JACOMT010000008.1, read as the reverse complement.
CCTTTCATGTTGATGATTTTGAAGGGAAGTTCCCGTCCCGGCGAAGGCGGGTGCCAATGAATGGCAGGGCCGTGCATGACAGCTGGCCGTCACCCCCCCCTTGACGCCACAAACGACACCACAAGCATTGTGTTCACTTTGTCCTCCCTTACGACCTCTCTGCGATGCACAAAGGTACGATAAATGACTAGTCGTGTATTGAGGGCGCACTGTCAACGCAAAATCCAGCTAACAATGCCTGTACGAGCCGGACATTCATATTGGTAAAGTCATATTGGTAAAGTTACGTATGTTCTGTCAAACAAGCATGAATTAAGCATGAATATCGGGAGGATGACTAATGGCGTCAAACGTTGCGTTGACTGGCCTGGCCAGAGAATTGAAACAACGGGCAGATTCGGGAAAACCTGTAAGAATCGGGCTCATAGGCTCTGGCGAAATGGGCACGGACATTGTGACGCGCGCGCGCCTCATGTCGGGAATCGATGTTGCTGCGATCGCTGACATCCGGGTTGAGAACGCGACGAGGGCCGTCGACATTGCCTATCGGGAAACAGGTCACGCGACTGTCGCAAACAGCACCGACCAACTGAACGCCGCGATGGAATCAGGCAAGGTAGGTGTGGTCGAAGATGCCAATCAGCTTCTGGAAAGTGGCTTGATTGATGTCGTCATCGAGGCGACCGGCCTGCCAGGGACAGGTGCCGAGCTTGGCATCAAAGCCATGAAACAAGGCAAACACCTGGTCATGATGAATGTCGAGGCAGACATTACAATTGGATCATATTTGAAAAATCAGGCGGACAAACTGGGTGTCGTATATTCGCTGGGTGCGGGCGATGAACCTTCTTCCTGCATGGAATTGATCGAGTTTGCCAGTGCTATGGGGCACAGGATCGTCTCTGCCGGAAAGGGGAAAAACAATCCTCTGAACATTGATGCAACACCAGACGCCTATCAGGCAGAAGCAGACGCGAGAAATATGAACGCCCGTATGCTGGTCGAGTTTGTGGACGGGTCGAAAACAATGGTAGAGATGGCCGCTATTGCCAATGCCACGGGGCTAATTCCCGACATACCGGGAATGCACGGTCCTGCTGCTGGCCCGGATGAATTGGCAAAGACACTGATCCCAGAGCAGGACGGCGGCGTTCTAGGTGAGGCAGGTCGTGTAGATTACTCGGTCGGCAAAGGGCTCGCGCCCGGCGTGTTCGTCGTGGTGGAAGCCGAACATCCGCGCATCTGGGAACGCATGACGGACCTCAAAATGGGTACGGGCCCGTACTTTTCGTTGGTTCGACCCTATCACCTCACCTCTCTCGAGGTTCCGCTCACCTGTGCCAAAGCCGTCCTTCATGGCAAAGCGGATATGGTACCGCTTGACAAACCGGTTGCAGAGGTATGCGCGGTTGCAAAGAAAGACCTGGCCGTCGGCGCTACGCTTGATCAGATTGGTGAGTATTGCTACCGGGCCTGGATTATGGAGACCGTCGAAGCAAAAACAGCTTTGGCAATACCATGCGGGCTGCTTGCCGGTTCCATGGTAACCCGGCCAATCCGCAAAGGTGAACTGATCACCTATGCGAACACCACCCCACCATCAGACTCCAGGATCGTTCAGCTGAGGGCGCTCCAGGATCAGATGATCTTTGGCACCCGAGAAACCGGAATTCCTTCATGATACAACAAGAGATAAAGAACGAACCATTTGCGCTGACCAAATACGCCCCGGATCAGCTCAGGGAAGCACTGCGCAAGATGCACCTCATTCGAAAATTTGAGGAAGGCGCAGAGGATAGCTATATGCGCGGGATGATCCACGGGACCATGCACCTGTCCATTGGGCAAGAATGCAGTGCCGTTGGCAGCTGTATGCCGCTCGCCGAGGATGATCAGATCACCTCAACGCATCGCGGCCATGGGCACTGCATCGCAAAAGGGGCCAAAGTCTCGCGCATGTTTGCAGAATTCTTTGGCAAAGAGACCGGCTACTGCAAGGGCCGCGGCGGCTCCATGCACATTGCCGATGTCGGGAATGGCAATCTTGGGGCAAACGGTATTGTTGCGGGCGGCATCCCGATCGCAGTGGGTGCTGCATTGACTTCAAAGAGACTGAACACCGGAAAGGTGGTGCTTTGTTTCTTTGGTGATGGGGCAAACAATGAAGGTGCGTTTCACGAGTCGCTGAACATGGCTTCTGTTTGGCAACTCCCGGTCGTTTTTATTTGTGAAAACAACAAATACGGGATGTCGACATCAATCGAGCGATCAACCGCTGTTGACAACATTTCAGATCGTGCTGCCGGATATTCGATGCCAGGGGTGACTGTCGATGGAAACGACTTTAACGCGATCACGCAAGCGGTTGATGCCGCTGTCGGACATGCGCGCGCAGGCCGGGGGCCAACCCTGGTCGAGTCCCTGACCTACCGCTGGCGCGGCCACTCCAGGTCGGATCGAAACAGATATCGCACAAAAGACGAAATCAATGATTGGATCTCCAAAGACCCGATCATCCGGTTCAAATCGTTTCTTGTCCAGCATTCGGTTCTCACTGAAGATGAGGCCGACGCAATCGAACGTGACGTCGCCCGGGAAATCGCGATGGCAATCCAGTTCGCCAAAGACAGCCCTGACCCCTTGATCCGTGACGTGTCGCGCGATGTGTATACAGAGGTTCAGGCATGAACGCGCCCATAGCAAACCGTGATCCTGAACCGGTGGAAATGTCCTATGCGGCGGCGATCAGGGACGCGATGGATATCGCGCTTGAAAGCGATGAACGGGTCATCTTGATGGGCGAGGATATCGGCGTCTATGGTGGTGCGTTCCAGGTCACCGGAGATCTCGTCCACAAGTACGGCGAAGACCGCGTAATGGATACGCCGATCTCTGAACTTGGCGGGGCAGGGGTCGCTGTCGGGGCCGCGCTCACTGGTTTAAGACCGATTTTCGAATTCCAGTTTTCCGATTTTGCCACATTGGCGATGGAGCAGATCGTCAACCAGGCTGCCAAAGTTCGCTACATGCTGGGTGGTGCGGTCTCTGTACCTGTCGTCATGCGGTTTCCTGCTGGATCAGGTACCGGAGCTGCCGCTCAGCATAGCCAGAGTCTGGAGGCCTGGCTTGCGCATGTCTCTGGTTTAAAGGTGATCCAGCCTGCCACGCCCCATGATGTGAAAGGCATGTTGCTGGCAGCTTTGGAAGACCCCGATCCTGTAATGATTTTCGAACACAAGCTCCTGTACAAAACCAGGGGTCCGGTGCCCCGGGGACACTACACGGTGCCAATAGGAACGGCCGAAATTCGGCGTTCTGGAACCGATGTAACCATCGTTGCCACGTCAATCATGGTGCACAGGTCATTGGCAGCGGCGGAGGAATTGGAACAGGCGGGAATTTCTGCCGAAGTTGTTGATCTGCGCACGATTCGCCCGATTGATCGCGGCACTGTATTTGCCAGCGTCAGGAAAACGTCGCGTCTTGTCTGTGTCTATGAAGGCGTGAAGACCATGGGTATCGGGGCCGAAGTGAGCGCAATGGTTGCCGAGAGTCCGGCATTCGATTTTCTGGATGCGCCGATCCTGCGCCTAGGTGGCACAGATAATCCAATCCCGTACAATCCTGCGCTGGAAAACGCCTCTGTCCCCCAGATCGACGACATCACGGCTAAGGTGACCGATCTTGTGAAGGGTAGAATTTAACCATGCCGGTCGAAGTAATTTTCCCCAAAGTTGACATGGATATGTCATCCGGAACGATTGCCGATTGGCACATATCCGCAGGTGAAACGGTAAAGAAAGGCGACGCCCTGTTCGACATTGAAACAGACAAAGCCACCATGGAGGTCGAAAGCCCTGGCACTGGCACGCTGCATTTTGTGCGCGCAAAACAGGGTGATGTGATTGCTGTCGGTCAGGTCATTGCCTGGATCTTTGCCGAGAACGAACAGGTAATTGCCCCCGAAGGGGTTGTCCCGGGCCCCTCTGATATGCCGAATGATATGCCGGACCCAACCGCCGAAGCCCCCGAAAACGGCGCAGGGTCTGAAACAGCAAGGGTCCCAAACCAACGACAATCGCTGGATTCGGGCGGAACCCGTGCCACGCCCCTGGCGCGTCGTGTAGCACAGAAGCGGGGTATTGATCTCGCCCATGTTTCCGGATCCGGGCCGCGTGGCCGGATCACGCGGGCAGACGTCGCAGCGGTGCCCCAAAACCCGGGAAACGGAAACGTGGCTTTGCAACCGGTCGCGATCAACGCAAGCGGCAAGACAGGCGCAGAACAAACCGCACGGGAACTGGGGCTTGGCTATACTGCGACACCAGTAAGCAAAATGCGGTCCGTCATTGCCAGGCGACTGACTGAATCAAACAGCACCGTTCCGCATTTCTATCTCAACGCAGATGTGGCGATTGATGCGCTCTTGACGATGCGGGCGCAGATGAACGCCGCTCTTGCAGGTACCGGTGCCAAAAAGATTTCCGTGAATGATCTTTTGATCAAGGCCTGTGCTGCGGCTTTGAAAGCTGTTCCAGAGGCGAACGCATCCTGGGATGGTGACACGATCATCAAATATGACGATGCGCATATTTCGGTTGCTGTTGCCATTGCAGGCGGGCTTGTCACACCTGTCGTGCGAAATGCGCAAAAGAAAGACATCCAGACCATCTCGGCCGAAATCGCCGACCTGGTTGAACGGGCAAAAACCGGGAAACTGTCGAGCAAGGAATATCAGGGCGGCTCTTTCTCATTGTCGAACCTGGGGATGTATGGCGTGAAGTCCTTCAATGCAATCATCAATCCACCCGAAAGCATGATCCTGGCAGTAGGGCAGGGCACACAACAGTTTGTCCCTGATACCCAAGGCAACCCAAGATCAGCAACAATCATGCACGTTTGCCTGTCCTGCGATCATCGCGTAGTGGATGGCATCCTGGGTGCCGTTTGGTTGAAGAAGTTCCGGCAACTCATTGAAAACCCGGCGGCAATGATGCTGAACTAACCGGGCAGGCAATGAGCGGCGACCGCGATGTACGTGTCATCGGTTCCGTGTCATCGGCGCGGGACCTGGTGGTTATGTTTGCGCGCTGTTCGTGCGTGCTGTTCGACGCGACCATCCGGGTTCTTCAGGGCGGTTGCGCGTCCCTGGTCTTCAGGTTCGTCAACGGCTTTGTCCAAAAGGTCAGACATGCCGGATGTAGCTGAGTTGGACGGCGGCCCGGGCGGTGCCGTGGCTGTCATTGTTATGCGGCCGGAACCGGCGGGGGGGGTCGGGGGCGTGCTGCTGTGCCAGAGCATTCTTTGGGGGCTGGCAGCTGTTTGCAGGCTTTGAGGCGGCGAACGCCTTTGCCAACTTCCGCGCAATTCCGGATGGACGCCGACCGGTGCTTCCGGTTCAGGTCGGCGCACCGGATTTCGTGGAACAGGTTCAGCCTTTGCCAAAAACCCCGGCATTGGACCGACATGGCCTTGGCTGGGCACTGGCAGCTGCTATATGCTCGCCAAAATCACACTGGGACGGAACCACATGAATAATCATTTGCGCAAAATCACCATCGTGGGCGGCGGCACGGCAGGTTGGATGACCGCGCTGATCCTGGACATGGTGCTTTCCCGTACGTCAGCACCAAAGGATCGCCCGCGCCTCTGCCTGATCGAGAGCCCCAATATCGCAACTGTGGGTGTCGGCGAGGCCACGGTGCCGCGCATGCCGCGGACCATCCGCGAGGCGGGCATTTCAGAGCGTGATTTTTTCCGCGAAACCAATGCATCGTTCAAATTGGGTGTAAAGTTTTGCAATTGGAACAGGGACCCCCGGGGCAAGCGCATCGATTATGTGAACCCCTTTGCCCACGGCCAAATGTTGTACGGGTTGGAGGCCGCCGAGTATTTCCTGCGCTTTGGCAACGGGGATCGGGACTTTACCCAATCCATCGCGCCCCATGACGATCTGGCGCGCCTGTGCAAAGGCGCACGGCAGTTGGGCCAGCCCGAATTTGAGCAGCGGTTTGGCTATGCCTATCATCTGGATGCGGTGAAATTTGCAGCTATGCTCACCAGGGTTTGTACCAAACGGGGGGTCCAGCATATCCGGGATGAGGTAAAAGCGATTGAGCTCGATGAACAGGGCAATGTCAGCCATCTGATGCTGGAACGCGCGGGCCGTCATGACATCGAGATGGTCATCGACTGTACCGGGTTCCGCGGTTTGATCATCAATCAGACCCTTGGCGAGCCGTTCAGGGATTATGCAGACTATTTGCCCAATGATCGTGCCATGGCGTTGCAGATCGAGCATCCCGATCCGGATAAAATCGAAAGCGTCACACGGTCGACCGCCCTGGGTGCAGGGTGGACCTGGCGGGTTCCGCTGTATAATCGTGTGGGCACGGGCTATGTGTTTTCTTCCGCGCATCGGACCGATGATCAGGCGGCGGATGAATACCTGGAATGGCTGGGTGCCAGCGGCAAGGGCAAGACGCCGCGCGTGATCCCGATGCGCATCGGGCGGGTGCGCAATGCCTGGGTCAGGAACTGTGTGGCAATCGGTCTGGCCGGTGGGTTTATCGAACCGCTGGAAAGTACCGCGATTCATATGATTGATCATGCGGTGCGCTGGTTTGCAGAACACTTGCCCACCCGTGACATCGCGCCGTCCCTGCGGACCCGATATAATCGGCTGGTGAATAAACTCTATGACGAGGTTCTGGATTTCATCTGTCTGCACTATCGATTGGGCAACCGCACGGATGACCCGTACTGGATCGACGCGCGGACAGCGATGAAGCTGCCGGACGGGTTGGCCGAGAACCTTGAATTGTGGCAACATCGCTTGCCGATGTGGTATGATGTCGAGTTTGCGACGCTCTTTAACGCGCGGGTCTATCAAACGGTTCTTTTGGGCAAACAGGTCTACGATACGGGCTATGGGGTCGGCATTCGGGATCGTCTGCGCCCGTTGAAGAAACCGGTCTGGTTTCAGGGCATGAAGGCCGCAAAAGCCGACCTTGTGCAGATACTCAAAACGATGCCGGATCACAAAACGCTGTTGCGCGATATTCGGGGCGAGCTGGATCAACCTGCCTTTGGCAGGGCGGCGGCGATAAAACCGACAGTGGCGCTGCCGGGCGCGCTGCCGGAACCCGTCGTGATTCAGAACATGCCGAATTTCGCCGAAATCCGGAGCGGCACAAAGGATTTGCAATTATTCTAGGCCGTCCGGGTGCTTTGCGGAAGAATGCCGCATCCGGTGCACTGTCCGGTGCAATCTATTGCCAACGGATTACACCGCCCGGGTGTTTCATCCGCCCGCTGCCGCCATGATGGCGAACACAATGCGCCCAGCCAGCAGCACCGGCACCACCAAAAGCACCACGATTGCACCGCCAATGGCTTTCACCCAACGCAATTCGGTTCGCATCTCGCCCATTTCGCCGCGCAGCGCCGCGAACCGGGCATCCATACGCTGCGCCAGCGCCGTCCGTGTCGCGGCCTTTGTCGGCCTTTGTGGCAAGCTGGCCCTGGCCTGCGCGGATCGCCCCGGAAATGGCTTCAGCCGCCGCGTGGTTCAGCCCGGCCTTCTCGATCTCGCGGGGTGTCGAACGCCGCGCTCATGTATCCGTCTCCGCGTCGTGCCGCCCGCCCGCCTTGCGTCTGGTTGCCAGCAGTGCTGCATCGCGTCGCGGGCAATGGATAAAGTGCTTGTGGGATAGCGGGCGAGGCATGCGCACGGGCTATCCGTCATGGTCAGTGCCATGCGCACGCCCGTGGTCCTGGGGCATCATCGCCAGGGTTCTTTTCGTTCAGACATGTCCTGTCGCATATTCACGCCATTTCATCGCCCCGGGATTTTGGCTCCGGGGACGCAACGCCACCCTTATAAACCGAAGTTCAACATCAGGCGGTGACATCATCTCAGTTTAGCGGCTTTTTGCCGCTGTCGGAGCCCTTCTGCCCATTTTTTAAGGGCATCAATCTGTGATGACAATTCCTCCGGTTCAGGAAGCGGGGGATTGAGCGCAGCGGCATCACTGTGCAATAAATCAGAACACCATTTAAAACCGTCCCGCATGCGCGTACAATCGTCATCCGTCACAACAGTCAGTTTAACGAGCCCGGACGTTTTTACCTTGTTGGACAGACGTGGAATAACGTGCCTGACCACCTCTTCTACCGCGATCTCCCACGCATCACGCAATTCCGTAGCAATGGATTTGACGGTCTTGCGCCATTCGTCCTGGTTGCCTTGACCATAATGGTAGCGTTCGTTCCCAAGCCGCCGGGCCAGGGTCGCCGTAATTTTGCTGACCTTCTGCGTCTTTAATGGTGAATCCTGACGGCAGAAACCAGCCTTATGCTTATTCCGGCTGATCGACCTGCTTGCAACCAGTGGCTTGGGGTCGGCATTGTCCCTGGCCCGCTTCAGCTCAAGCAAAAAGGCAAGATCATGCGTAAAAACAATGACTTGTCGGCATGCAGCTGCATCGACAAGCCGCTTGGCAACAGCCGCTCTATTTACATGGTCAAGAGATGACACCGGATCGTCGAACACAATACCGGATTTGTGTTGCGCAGTCGCAAGCTCGGCCATAAAGGCCGCGAGCGCGACACAGCGATGTTCACCCTCGCTCAATACCGTTCCCACAACCGCATCCGGATTGCGTTTCAGCACAACTTTGAAATGGGGGACACCTCGCTCACTTTTATGCTCGCGCAGCTCTACGGCAAGGCCATCGATCTTGAACCTTGCCACCTCCTGCGCGAACCGCGTACACAGCGCATCCGTCACCAATGCTTGCGCAATCTCTCTGCTCTTGGTCGTGATACGGTGGGTGGTGGTGTCCCGTTGCGCCGATTTGAGTCGATCAATTTGCCTCTGGCGCCTGATTTCAGCGAGGACATCAGCCTTGATGCTGTTAAGCCATTGCCGATCAGCGAGCTCTGCCTGTTCAGCGCACAAAGCAGCGTGCGCCGGTGAACCTGCCTTTGCAACCAGGGCATTCGCCCGTGTTGCCAATTCCGCCACCTGATCGACCAACGGCTGGCGCGGATAGGATATGACAGCTGTGTTTATTGCCACGCCAGGATCTGCATGGCACCGCCTGATTTGACGATGGGACCACAGCGCGCGCAACACGGCCTGCCTGATGTCAGATGCCAGGGTAGCTTGCTGCAGTTCGTCACGGACAGTATCCAGGATAGTTTTTAACTCTTTTATAGATATGGCTGCACGCTTGAACTTCGCAAGTTGTTCCGCGTATGCAGCCCGGGCGGACTCGGCGCGCTGCTGGATGTCATCTTGAACAAATGCCTCGAAGCGGTTGAGACGATCAGCCGCAACAGGCGTTAATTCCTGTTGGCAAAGGACACATACACTGCCCGGTTCGGTCACGGGAAAACGGCTGTCAGCATAAGCTTCCTGATCGGAAAAAGCACGGGCACTGGCCCATAGTGCCTGCCAGGCATCTGATCCGATCTGCGGAATAGGCTCGGCACTGAACAACGCACCAGAGGCGGCCTCTGCTGCCCGTTGAGTCGCGCTATGCGTTTCAGCAAAGCGCCGCAAATCCATAACGGAATCATCCAAGATCGATGCGAACAGCCCGTCGAGCCGCGCAATGTTGCCCTCGACCTTGTCTTTAAGCGTGGAAAGCTGTCGTGCTGCCCGGTTTGGATCGTCCGCAAGGTCGGATGTGAGCTGCGCCAATCGACGTTGTTTGGTCTGGGTGAGCGTTGCCAATTTTTCAACGGTGGCAATGTCGGTTTCGGCGGCAAGCCGGGACATCAGGACTCCCACGGCTGTTGTACGACCGCACGCAGGCGATTTGATGCTTTGCGGCGTCCGGGCCTGGATCTCTGTTATTTCGGCGGCAAGCTTGGCTTTTACCGATGTGCAGAGCTCAGCCAAAGCGCCCAGCACCTTCAGCGGGGCGGGTGTGTACGCCACGTCATTAGCGCCCTCAACATGGACATTCGCCGTGCGGGAATCGAAAATACTGACAGCTGAAAGCGCGGCATCGGCGGGCTGCCCAAGCTGCCACGTACAAGTGTGGCGCTGGCCGTTGATGGCGTATTCAATCGTCGCGCCCGGAGTACCGGAACCAGGGTCATAGATATCGGGGATAATTCCCTTGTCATCGCGCGGCACGCGCGGCATACGTGCGCGGCAAGCCTGTTTCAGGATTCGCGCATAGCCAGATTTGCCCGATCCGTTATCGCCGTAGATAATCGTCAGACCAACCTTGCACAGGGTCAGCCGTTGATCGGCGGCCAACGCATTAACATGCCTGACGCCATGCACCGTTCGCAGATATACGTTGCCCTGGTCACGGTCAGGATTGCGCAAATGCGCGCTATCCAACGGGATTGCTGGGCTCTCTCCCTTACAGATCGCAACCAGCTCGTCGATTTCACCGGGTGCCAGGCTTTCCTGTATCACCAGCCGACGCAGCGCGTCTTGCTGCCAACCCGGAATGTCCGCAGCCCATGCGCGAATCTTGGCAAACGCCTCAGCTGCTGTCATCATCTGCCGCCTCATCTGCTGTCATCCCCGACCTGGTGAACCGGGCTGACCCGGGGTCATAAACGTGGTTGGCAATCGTGCCGTTCTTGATCATCTCGATGGCTTCCTTGATCGCGAACAAAGGTACCAGGAACCATTCGCGCGGCACAACCGGGCGCCCGAACCGGTCCATGATTTCGATATCAAGCGCCGCAGGCTCGAAAATGCGGTGGATCAGGTGTTCCAGCTTGGTCCGGTTGATGTTGTAGAGCGCGCAGGTCGCCACGATCTCGACACCGGCCATCAGGAATGTCGGTTGCAGATGCGCGCCCGCGATGCGTTGTTCAACGCTCATATTGGTCACGCCGATCTTGTGCACAAGATCGCGGTGTTCGGCGACAAGCGGGTGATCGGATTTGCTGCGCAGCACATAGATCGTGCCGCTTGCTTCATCCCCGTCAATGGTTTGGTCAGAAAACAACGGACCGGCGGTAGGTTCCGTGATCCGTCGCCCGGCCTTGTCCTTGTTCAGGGCGCGGTGGAGTGATTGCATCAGCATGTTGCTTTCGGTACCGTTGTCGAAAATCACGCGCAGGCGGGCATCCTTGCGCCCATGATCCGTGACCGTCGTTGCACCCTTTTCAGCCACATAGGCTTTCTGACCGCCCACAATGAAAAAGCGGCCTTGTTCGATCTCGGCCTTCACCTCGAACGGCCGCGTATGGCGCAGACCGCTATCCAGCTGTTTTTGCACCTGCTGGAACAGTGGTTTGAAGGTCTCGAAATCGGCGCATTTGTCACGGCTGGCCACCGCTTCGGCGGCTTTCTTTTCTGCGGTTGACCGGACATGCCTGAGCACCGTTATCGGTGGTGCCTCAACTCCAAGCGCGGCCAAAAGCGCGTCATCATCGAGCGCTGCAACATCCACGGCAACATCCACGGCGGTTTCTTGCGCCGCACCATGCAAAAGCCCGGCATGGTCCAACGGTTCGACCAGCGCCCGGCATTCCGGAAGCGCGCGAATGCGATCCAGTCGCACCGCATACAGGCGTTCAAAGATATCCCGGTCTTCGCCATGCCGGGGTGCGACACCATGTTGTTCCGCAAAGTGCTGAATCGCCTCAAAACCGGCGATGATCTGTTCTTCATGCGGCGTGCGCGGGGCCACCTTTTTGGCTTCAACCTCGACGCCGAGCGCCGCCAGCAGCGCGTCACGTTCTTCTGCCAAACCCTTAGCCATTCATTTCCTCCTGCTTCATTCGTGCCAGATACGCCACGCCCTCGGCCATTTTCCGTTCCCAGGGATCAGATGATGTGATGGATGGCAGGCGGCCCCGTTCCTGTTTGAACGTCAAGGCACGACGCGCCAGGGCGCGGGCTTCTTCGGGTGTCAGCTGCACCTTTTTTGCCGATATCACCGCCGCAACCTGTTTCAGCCGTTTCGCGTTCATGGTTTTGGCCAGGATCGCATAGGCGGTGCCGAACGGATTGATGTGGTCGATCAGGTCGATATCGAGCTCGCGCACGTCCATCGCAAATCGGCGCACCCCGTTGATCAGGGCCGTATTGCCGCGCGGCTGTGGGGTGGCACCAGCCCCCGAAAGGGTGGCTTCCTTCGCCTGTTGGGTAAGGTTGAGGGCCGCAATCGCGTGCTGGCGCACCGCCTCTTGATCCTGGGGGTCAAGATCGGGGAACTTCGTGTCGATGATCTTGCCCATGCGGACTTGTGTCAGCTCTTCCGGTACCAGCTCTTTATCGAACAGCCCGCGCTCGACCGCTGTTGTGTCCTGGACAAAGGCGGTGATGACCTCGGTCAGGTCTTGCTGGCATATGCGTTGTGCCTCTTTGCTGTTGGGTTCCGTCAATCCCTTGATCTCGATCTGAAACTCCCCGCGTTCTTCACTGAACCCGACGTTCTCTTGTGCAGGGTCATAGCCGCCCGGACCATAGTCAAGGCCTGCAACCGGCCCGCGTTCGGCGGTTTTGGGGGTAAAGTTGAACCGTGGTGCCAGCACCTGTTCCATCAGCAAGCTTGCGGCGATTGCTTTCAGCGTGTCGTTTACCGCCTCTGTAACGGCTGCTTCCGAGGCGTCCGGTTCCGCAATCAGATTGGTGAATCGCGCGCGTTCTTTGCCTTTGGCATCGCGTGTGGTCCGGCCGATGATCTGCACAACCTCTGTCAGGCTGGCGCGATATCCGACGGTCAGCGCATGTTCGCACCAAATCCAGTCAAAGCCTTCCTTTGCCATGCCCAGGGCAATGATGATGTCCACATGGTCACGGTTGTCTTTGTTGGTCGGGTCTTTCAGCGCCGCGGAAACCTTGTCACGCTTCACCGGATCATCATCGACCAAATCAGCGATCCTTAGCACCCGTCCATCCGCCGCCTTGACCAGCTGAAAACCGGTGGCCGGGTCCGTGCCCTGCCACTCTCCCAATGCTTCGATGATATGTTCGACTTCTTTATGTTTGTCCTTGGTGCTTTCGCGGGAATTCACATGGGGAATGTGAATGATCGTCTTTTCGTGCGGATCAAGCACCTTGAGGATATCATCCGCGTAGGCACCCGAATAAAAGAAATACCCGATATCCAGCTTGTTCAGATACGTGTAGCCGTTCAATTGTTCATAATAGGTATAGGTCACCGTATTGAACCTGGCTTCGTTCTCTGGCGTCAGGATCGGTGCGGCATCGCCCCGGAAATAGCTGCCGGTCATGGCGACGACATGCACCCGGTCACGGGCGATCAGCTGGTTCAGCTGGTCGCCAAGAATGTTTTTTTCATGGGTCGAGACATGGTGAAATTCGTCCACAGCAATCAGACGGCCGTCAAAGGCTGCCACGCCCAGCTGATCAACGGCAAAGCGAAACGTGGCATGTGTACACACCAGCACCCGGTCACCGCTTGCCAGAAACGCCCCAACGGATTTGACCTTGCCGCCATCCGTACCGGGTGAGTCGCACAGGTTCCGGTTTGGTGCGACGGTCCAATCTGCCCAAAAGCCGGACTTGCGCAGTGGTTCGTTGTGAAAGCTGGATCCAATCGACCGTTCGGGCACCACCACGACCGCCTGCTTCACCCCCTGGTTTGCCAGCTTATCAAGCGCGATGAACATCAGCGCGCGGCTCTTGCCCGAGGCGGGTGGCGATTTGATCAAAAGATATTGCTCGCCCCGTTGTTCATAGGCGCGTTCCTGCATCCTGCGCATGCCCAGCGTGTTCAACCGGGTAGAGCTGCCGTTCTGGGCATAGGTGACGGAAATAGAGGGGACATTGCTGGTCATGGTGCTGGTCATGGTCAAATCCTGTACTTTGCCAAAAAATCGATTGCTCAACCGGCGGATGCGCCCGGCACCGGATTCCCCGTTCGCGCCAGATCACGCTATCGGCACCGATCCGGCCATTGGCCCGGTCGTGATCATAGAGATACCCGTCATCACGTGGATCGCCTTCCCCCAATATTTTCGCTCAACGGACAACCGCCCCCTGCCAATCATCGGCCAGGCGCGCGGCCTGCCGCGCATTCAGCGCGTCATAGGGGGCAGGGGGGAACCGGTTCACACCGTGCCCTTTGTGGTCATTTTGCTGTACATCCGAAACAGGTGTTCCAGGCGCTCGGTGTCGTTGCGAAAGCGGCGGCCGATATAGATGCGGTCGATGGTTTCGTCGTTGCGGTCATGCGCGGCGCGCAGGTGTTCGGGCATTTTCCCTGGGGCGTAGAGCTTGGCGATGGTGGCAGGGAAATGCGCCGCACGCGCCAACAGGATCTGTTCGGCGTGGCGGGTCAGATCCTGTTTGTTCCTGGTCGTCAGTTTGGGGACGGGAAAGGTGTTCCAGCCCATTGTGTTGGAGTAACGATAATCTGTTTTCAGCTTTCCGCAGACTGTGGCAATCCAGACCAGATGCAGGCGGGATGCGATCAGCGCCATAGTCCAGAGCGGGGCATCGTACAGGGCAAAGGCACTATCCGATACTATCGC
>JACOMT010000007.1:5015-25359 GCA_014623385.1 Paracoccaceae bacterium | reverse complement strand
CCCCGGTGTCGGCCTCATCCAAAGAAGAAATCATCCGCTGTGAGGTCGGTGAACTCCACACCCATCAGCGTCAGGGGGCCGCCATCCCGGGTCACCACCACGGCACCGCTGCTGTCGGCAATGGCAAGATCGTCGAACCCGCCCTCCGGGATCCAGTTACGGTCCATACTATCCTTGAAATCGGTGATGGTGGCACCGTCGAATGCCCGAAAGACAAAGACATCGCGACCAGCCCCGCCGGTGAGGCTATCGGCCCCGGCCCCCGCCGCCCCGCCGGTCCATCCCGGCCCCACCGTCGAGCGTATCCGCACCCGCGTCACCCCGCAGCCGGTTGTTGCCACCATCCCCGGTCAGCCCCAGTCAGCCTGTCGTCATGGGCCCGAACCGCGCAGGCGCTCTACGCTCGTGAGCGTGTCGCCCTGCGCATGACCGCCCGACCCCGTGCCAAAAGAAAAAATCAGGCATTGGCCGGGTTTTCGGGGTATCCTGTGCCCGCCTCAGCGGTGTTCGATATCCAGATAATCCCGCCTGGTTTGGCCCAAATAAAGCTGGCGCGGGCGGCCAATTTTGTTCTGTGGATCTGCGATCATCTCTTTCCACTGGCTGAGCCAGCCCACGGTCCGGCTGAGGGCAAAGATCGGCGTGAACATCGAGGTGGGAAAGCCCATAGCCTCGAGAATGATACCGGAATAAAAATCCACATTCGGGAACAGCTTTTTATCGGCGAAATACGGGTCGTTCAGCGCCTCTTGTTCCAGTGCTTTGGCAACCTGTAGTCTCGGGTTGTCCCCGATCCCCAACAGCTCCAGCACCTCGTCGGCGGATTGCTTTATCACCCTGGCGCGTGGGTCAAGGTTTTTATACACCCGGTGACCAAAGCCCATCAGACGGAACGGATCGTTCCTGTCCCTGGCGCGGGCAATGTATTCGGGGATGCGGTCGACCGACCCGATCTCTTCCAGCATTTCCAGACAGGCCTGGTTTGCCCCGCCATGGGCCGGGCCCCACAGACAGGCGATGCCGGCGGCAATACAGGCAAACGGGTTGGCACCCGAAGAAGAGGCCAGGCGCACGGTCGAGGTCGATGCGTTTTGTTCGTGATCGGCGTGCAGGGTCAAAATGCGGTCCATCGCACGGCTGAGGATCGGATTGACCTCATAGTCCTCTGCCGGAACGCTGAAACACATGCGCAGAAAGTTCGATGCATAGTCCAGATCGTTGCGCGGATACACGAACGGTTGGCCGATCGAGTATTTATAAGCCCAGGCCGCGATGGTGGGCATTTTCGCGATCAGACGGTGCGAGGCAATCTCGCGCTGGCGCGGGTCGTGAATGTCGGTGGAGTCGTGATAGAAGGCCGATATCGCGCCGACCACGCCCACCATGATTGCCATCGGGTGGGCATCGCGGCGGAACCCGCGGAAGAAATTCACCATCTGCTCGTGCATCATGGTGTGACGGGTAATGGTGTCCTCGAATTCCTCCAGCTGGGCTGTGGTTGGCAGTTCGCCGTAGAGCAGCAAATAGCAAACTTCCAGATAGTGCGATTTGGCCGCCAGCTGGTCAATCGGATACCCGCGATGCAGCAACTCGCCCCTGTCACCATCGATAAAGGTGATAGTGCTGTCGCAGCTGGCTGTCGAGGTATAGCCCGGATCATAGGTAAAGACCCCTGCCTGTGCATACAGTTTGCGAATGTCGATGACATCCGGTCCTGCGGTGGGAGAGTGAATGGGCAGCGTATAACGCGCACCATCAATGGTGAGTACTGCCGATTTTCGGGTGTCGGTCATGTCAGTTCCTTTCGATATCCTACCCTCGGACGTTCGAGTCATCAGCACAAGGCGCAAACCGGCCTTGAACCGGTCGTAACCGTCCAGAATGACCCGTTTATGAACCCGGCCGGGCCTCCCCCCTCGGAGGATTTATCGCGGCCTCGTTCAGGCGGGCCACTGTCTCGTCGCGCCCCAACACCAGCATCATGTCGAACACCGATGGGGTCACCGCGCGTCCGGCCAAGGCTGCACGCAGTGGGGCGGCGAGTTTGCCGAACTTCGTCCCGCGCGCCTCGGTAAAGGTGTTGAAGACGCTTTCCAGCGTATCACGGTCCCACGTAGCATTTTGCAGCTGCGGCGTCAACTCGGCGAGCATACGAAGAGATGGCATATCCAGCGACCTTACCGACTTGTCATCGGGTACAATTGGACGGGACACCAAAACGAATTCTGCCTGTGCAATAATCTCCGGGAAGGTCCTGGCCCGATATTTCAAACAGTATATAGCCCGTTCCAGACCTTTTTTTTGTGGTTCGGTCAGCGGTGGTGCCCCAACAGTCGCCAGATAATCGGCAATCTCCCGCTGCAATACCGTGTCTTTTTTCCAGGCAATATGCTGCCTGCACAGGTTTTCCAGTTTTTTCAGGTCGAACCGCGCCGGGCTTTTGCCGATTCTGTCCAGATCGAACCACGCCCTGGCCTGTTCATCGGTAAAAAATTCGTCATCTCCATGGCTCCATCCCAGACGGGCCAGGTAATTCCGCATGCCTGCGGCAGGATAGCCCATTTTCTGGTATTCCCGGGTGTCCGGGACGCCGTGGCGTTTCGACAGTTTCTTGCCGTCCGGCCCATGGATCAGGGGGATATGCGCCCAGACCGGCACTTCCCAGCCCATCGCGTTGTAGATCATCATCTGACGCGCGGCGTTGTTCAGGTGATCATCGCCCCGGATGACGTGGGTCACACCCATGTCGTGGTCGTCGACCACCACTGCCAGCATGTAGACGGGCGTCCCGTCACTGCGCAGCAGAACCATATCGTCCAGCTGGTCGTTGCGGATGGTCACATCGCCCTGGATCCTGTCCCGGATCACCGTGACCCCGTCCTGCGGTGCCTTGATCCGCACGACAAAGGACGCATCCGGATATGTGGCCGGGTCGGCGTCGCGCCACGGGCTGCGAAACAGGGTGCTGCGCCCTTTGGCCCTAGCCGTCCGGCGCATGGCGGCGATTTCCTCAAGCGTGCAATAGCATTTATAGGCTTTGTCCTCGGCCAGCAGGTGACGCGCCACCCGGACATGGCGGTCAGCCCGGTCAAATTGGCTGAGCACCTCGCCATCGTGATCGAGGCCAAGCCATGCCATGCCTTGCAGAATGGCTTTGGTCGCTTCGGGCGTGGACCGGGCGTGATCGGTGTCCTCGACCCGCAACAGAAACGTCCCCGCGCGCCCGCGGGCATAGAGCCAATTGAACAGCGCCGTGCGCGCGCCGCCGATATGCAGAGCACCGGTGGGCGATGGGGCAAAGCGGGTGACGACCTTTGGAGGCATATGGAGAATTTACCTTTTGCTAACCAGGCAAAGCGTAGTGTCGGTGCCTGTCTAGCGAGCGGAAAGGCACGGGGCAAGCATGGGCGTTCTGTCACGGACCGAATATGCATGGGCGATCCAGTGTGGGCACCTGTTTCCGTGGGTGCCGGTTTGTCTGGCGCTGGGGATCGGCGTTTATTTCCTGTTGCTGTTTGAACCATTGCTGTGGGTCTATGCGCTGTGCGGGGCGTTGGCGGCGGTGCTGGCCGGATATGCGGCGGTGCGCCAGTCGCTGTGGTCCCCGCTGCCCATTGCAGTGGCCCTGGTACTGGCCGGATTTTGTCTGGCGGGCGGGCGGGCCCATCTGGTGGCGGGGCCGGTGCTGGACTGGCGATATTATGGTCCGGTTGAAGGCCGCGTGGTCGCCATTGACCGGTCCACTTCGGATGCGTTGCGGATCACGCTGGATCAGGTGCGGCTGACCCGTGTTGCCCCTGACGACACGCCGCATCGGGTCCGGTTATCCCTGCATGGCGACGCTGTGGGAATGTCCATCCCGCCCGGGGCGCGGGTGATGACCACCGGGCATCTGTCGCCGCCACAAGGGCCGGCGGAGCCCGGCGGTTTTGATTTTCGGCGCCATGCCTGGTTTCAGGCGCTGGGTGCTGTCGGATACGTGCGCGTTCCGGTTTTGACGGTTGCCCCGCCACAGGGCGCGTCATTATGGGTGTTTCAACTACGCGATGCGGCATCGCGTTATATACGGTCGGTGATGCCCGGTGATGCGGGTGGGTTTGCTGCCGCTGTGACTACCGGGGATCGCAGCGGTGTGAGCCAAGAGGCTTTACGCAATCTGCGCGACAGCAATCTGGCGCATCTTCTGGCGATTTCCGGGCTGCATATGGGCCTGCTGGCGGGCTTTGTCTTTGCCTTTTTGCGGCTGGTGATGGCCGCCATTCCCGGGGTTGCGCTGCGATGGCCCATCAAAAAGATTGCGGCGCTCGGCGCGTTGATTGCCGCAGGGTTTTACCTGATGCTATCCGGGGGCAATGTGGCGACGGAACGGGCCTTTATCATGGCTGCCGTGGTGCTTTTTGCTGTGATGCTCGACCGGCGTGCGCTGACCCTTCGGGCGGTGGCGGTGGCGGCGCTCATCGTGTTGATCCTCCGGCCCGAGGCCTTGTTAAGCCCCGGATTTCAGATGTCTTTTGCCGCGACAACGGCGCTGGTTGCGGTGTTTGGCACCCTTGAGACCATACGCATGCCCCGATGGCTGCGCCCCAGCTTTTGGCTCTTTGTGTCCTCTGCTGTTGCGGGGGCAGCCACGGCACCGGTGGCGGCGGCCCACTTTAACATGCTGGCCCAGTTTGGCCTGATCGCGAACCTTGTTTCCGTGCCTTTGATGGGGGTTCTGGTGATCCCCGCCGCGGTGGTCTTGTTTTGTTTGGCTCCGTTTGGTTTGGCCTTTGCTCCCTTGTGGGTGATGGGCATCGGGTTGCAATGGATTTTGTCAGTGGCCGCGTGGGTGGCACAGTCTGACGGGGCGGTGCGTGCTATCGCGGTGCCCGCGCCGCTGGCCCTGCCGCTGATGGCCCTGTCCGCGCTGTGGTTGATACTGTGGCAGGGCCGGGCCCGCTTTGCCGGGGTTGCTGGAATCGCGGTTGCCTTTGCCGTATGGGGACATCAGCCTCGCCCCGGGGTACTGATCGCCGAATCCGGCACGCTGGTCGGGGTGATGACAGAGGAGGGCCGTGCGCTCAGCCGGGCGCGCGGGTCCGGGTTCGTCGCTCGGGTTTGGCTGGAGAATGACGGTGATCGGGTGGCACAGCCGGTTGCCGCCGACCGATGGGAGGATGCGGCGGGCCGCATTCGCCATTTGCATTTTCAGGAGACGGAAATCGTGCACGTTTCTGGCAAAAATGCAGCGTCACAGTTCAAATCCTGTGATGCAAATCAGATTGTTGTGGCGTCGGTCGCTCTGCCGCTGCGCGGCCCTTGCACGGTTTATGATCCTGTGCGTCTGCGCCAAACAGGTAGCATTGCCGTTCGCGCGGGTCGCATTGAAACCGCCGCCGCCCTGTCGGGGCAGCGATTGTGGACTCTCGTGTCCCGATAGCTGGGTGGGGGGTCAACAGGTACGGGTCAACCCCCGACCCGGTGGGGCCCTGAACCTTGACCCCTCCCAACGATTGTGATCTTATCGTGTGCAAGCCATCAGGGACATAACCACCTCACCGTCCAAAGGGCTCCCTGCTGCCGCCAGCATTGAACACGTGCCAGCGGGAGCGGGGAGCAATCAACCACCCCCGCTGGCACCGGGACGCCCTTGTCAGGGGGCCCCTGAACGTCCTACCCAGAGGAGAACAGGCAGAACATATTCCGGATGGAATTCATTTCTCACGGGCTTTATACTCCACAGATTTGATACCCCCTCGGACTTTATGTTAATTCGGGTATGCAGTATATTCAAAAATATTCGACTTATATCCATGGCCCTGTTTTGTGTCAAGGTGTCATGTCACAGCGGCAAATAATCCACAAGCGTGCCTGCAGCGCGGGGGGGATCATCGGGCGGGCGGATTAACAGGGCATTCGCATCGGCCAATACGGTCAGCAATGCGCTGTCCTGGCAGTCAAAGGCGGTGAGCCCGTCCGCATCCAGCCAGGCGCGCATATAATGTTCGCGTGGGCCGTTCTGGCGCAGTGGTGCCGACAGCCGGGCCTGGCACCGGGGCGGTTCAATGTGAATCAATCCGAGCATCAGCCGGATCATAGGTTTCAAAAACACATACCCACATACCATGGCCGAAACCGGATTACCTGGCAGACCCACCAGCACCGCATCACCCAACCGCCCTGCCATCAGCGGTTTTCCCGGGCGCATCCGCACCTTGTAAAACGACCAGTGCATGCCGCGCCCCTCGGCCGCAGTAGCGACCAGGTCGTGGTCGCCCACCGACGCCCCGCCGATTGTCACGATCAGATCGGCACCGGCGGCCAGATCAAAGGCCGTGCTGAGCGAACGCAAACTGTCCCGTGCAATCGGCAAAATACGCGTCGTGGCACCCAGGTCGTCCAGCATCGCCTTGAGCCCAAAGATGTTCGAGGCAGTGATCTGATCCGGTCCCGGATTGGTGCCGGGCATGACCAGTTCGTCCCCGGTCGGAATCAGCGCCACGACCGGTTTGCGTCGAACAGGGACGCGCGCAATGTTCATTGCGGCGAGCAGCGCCATGTCCCGGGGCCGCAGGCGGCGCGGGGCAGCGATTTGCGCACCCACGGTGAAATCGCCTCCGGCGGGCCGGACGTTCGATGTGCCCTTGGGGTCTATCGTGATACAAATCAGCGGGTCGGCGCGGTCCACAGCCTCTTGTATCACAACAAAATCCGTCCCATCGGGCATCGGCGCGCCGGTGAAAATGCGCACCGCTTGCCCCGGTTCGACGCGTCCGCAAAATCCGTGGCCTGCCGCCGACTCGCCAATCACCTTGAACCGGGCGTGCAGGTTGGCCTCGCCTGCCTTGATCGCATATCCATCCATGGATGCGGCGGCAAAGGGCGGTTGGTCCCTCTGTGCGGTCACGGGTTCGGCCAGCACACGACCCGCGGCATCGACCAGGTGCACGGTCTCAACCGGCATCGTCGATACCAACGCCGCCAGATGCGCGCGCGCCTCGTCCACGGAAATCATGGTGACTTGTAGCGCCCTGATGTTCCGCCCTCTTTCAGGATCACGCGCACACCACCGATTTGCATGGCTTTATCGACCGCTTTGCACATGTCATAGATCGTCAGCCCCGCCGTACTGACCGCGGTCAGGGCCTCCATCTCTACCCCTGTCTGGCCGGTGGTTTTGACGCTCGCCGTGATGTCAACGCCGGGCAGGTCGGGATTGAGTGTCAGTTCCACTGCAACTTTGGTCACCGATAACGGGTGGCACAGGGGAATCAGGTCAGGTGTCTTTTTTGCCCCCATGATCCCGGCCAGTTGGGCCACGGCCAGAACGTCGCCCTTTTGCGCCTCACCCCTGGCAATCAAATCAAATGTTTCCCTGTTCATGCGCACATGTCCGGCGGCAATCGCAACGCGGGCGGTAACGGCCTTGTCCGACACGTCGATCATATACGGGTCACCCTTGTTGCCGAAATGGGAAAGCGGCATCAACAGAACCCCGGTATCAGCGGGTTGGCCAGCAATGCGGTGGTCGCGGCCTGAACATCATCCTGCCGCATCAGGTGTTCCCCGACCAGAAAACAGCGCGCGCCATAAACGGCGAGGTCTGCCAGGTCCCGTGCGGTAAAAAGCCCGCTTTCGGACACGATCATTTTGTCTATCGGCACCCATTTAGCCAGGCTGCGGGTCGTATCCAGTGTGGTTTCAAAGGTATTGAGATCCCGATTGTTGATCCCCAGCAGGGGGCTGGACAACAGGTGGGAACGGTCCAGCTCGGCCCTGTTATGCACCTCAACCAGTATGTCCATGCCGAACGTTTCAGCCGCCGCTTCCAGCTCCAGTGCCTGGGTATCGGACACGATGGCCATAATGATCAGGATGCAATCGGCCCCCCAGGCGCGCGCCTCGGCCACCTGATAGGGATCATACATGAAATCCTTGCGCAGGACGGGCAGGGTACAGGCGGTGCGCGCCTGTTTCAAATAATCCGGTGCGCCCTGAAAACTGGGCGTATCGGTCAGAACCGACAGACAGGTGGCACCACCTGCGGCATAGGCCGCGGCCAGCGCGGCGGGTTTGAAATCCTTGCGGAGCAGCCCTTTGACCGGGCTTGCTTTTTTGATCTCGGCGATCAGGCCGTATCCGTGAACCGCCGCTTGCTTCAACGCCGCGGTAAAGGGGCGAACCGGGCTTGCCGCCTGGGCCTCTGCCGTGATCGATTCTATCGACTTTTGGGCTTGGGCCGCAACAATTTCGTCCAGCTTGTAGGCTTTGATCCTGTCAAGGATGGGGGCGGTCATGCGGTACCCCCTGCGTGATTTTGGCGACGGCGGCCACCTTGGCCCTGGCTGCACCGCTGTCAATGCTGGTGCGGGCCAGCTCGACACCGCTGGGCAAATCAGCCGCGGCATCGGCGGTAACCAGCGCTGCCGCTGCATTCAGCAGGACTGCATCGCGATAGGCGGAGGGGGCACCGTCCAGCAAGGCGTGGAGTGCCTGTGCATTCTCTTCCGGTGTGCCACCCAGAATATCCTCGAACGGGTGTTCCGGCAGCCCGGCCTCTTCGGGGTGCAGTTCGCTGTCCTTGACCGACCCATCAGGATGCAGTTCGGCAACCCAGCTGATGCCGGCAATCGACAGTTCATCCGTGCCGTCGCCGCCATGTACCAGCAATGCCTTTTCCGACCCCAACTGGCCCAGGGTTTCCGCCATCGGGCGGAGCAGCTCGCGGGAAAAGACACCGGTCAACTGGCACCTGACGCCAGCGGGATTGGTGAGGGGGCCCAGAATGTTGAATATCGTCCGCGTGCCCAGCTCGGCGCGTATGGGCATCACATGGGCGATCATGGGGTGATGCATGGGGGCCATCATGAACCCGATGCCCACCTCATGTATCGCCGCCTCGACGATTTCCGGGCCCACCATCACGTTCAGCCCCATCAGGGCCAGCACATCCGCCGCCCCGGATTTCGAGCTGAGATTGCGATTGCCATGTTTGGCGACCGTGACACCCGCACCCGCCACAACAAAGGCGGTTGCGGTAGAAATGTTCAGCGTGCCTTTGCCGTCGCCTCCGGTGCCGACAATGTCCATCGCGCCTTTGGGAGCACGCACCTTTTTGCATCTGGCCCGCATCACGGCGGCAGCGGCGGCGTATTCCTCGACCGTTTCGCCGCGCGTACGCAGCGCCATCAGCAAGCCGCCAATCTGGCTGGGCGTAGCAGTGCCATCAAATAGGATGCCAAAGGCGGTTTTGGCTTCGTCCCTGGTCAGGGACCGGTCAGCGGCTGCATCAAGCAGGAGTTTCAGGGTATCGCTCATGCAGGGATTTCCATGTCATTCAAAAAGTTCTGCAACAGGGCATGGCCATGCTCTGACGCGATGGATTCAGGGTGAAATTGAACCCCTTGAATGGGCAGACCCTTGTGTTGCAAGCCCATGATCGTCCCATCCGCAAGACGGGCGGTCACCTGCAAACTGCCGGGCAGGGTATCGGGGGCGACAATCAGGGAATGATAGCGCGTTGCCTTGAACGGCGAGGGCAGACCGGAAAATACGCCCGCGCCCGTGTGGTGTATCGGACCCGTTTTGCCATGCACGATTTCATGGCACCGCACGACCTGGCCGCCAAAGACCTGGCCTATGGTCTGATGACCCAGACAAACGCCCAGAAGTGGAATGCCCGTTTCTGCTGCCGCCCGGGTCAGGGCCAGACAAATACCAGCCCGCGCCGGATCACACGGGCCCGGGCTGAGCACAATTCCCGCAGGGTTCAGCGCCATCGCCTGTTGCACATCCAGCGCATCATTCCGATGCACGACCACATCGGTGCCCAGCGCGCCCAGATAGTGCACGAGATTATAGGTAAAACTGTCATAGTTGTCGATCAGCAACAGCATGTGTCGGACCCATTGGAGCAGGGGTAAAAACCGGAGTTCCGGTCGCAGCATACGCAGAGTATCATTCCTTGCCTACATGTTCAAGGATTGCGAGGACTCGTCAATAGGCGCAAGGGTCGGTACCGTCCGGGAGGGTCTTAATACCGAGCCCCGGCCAGATCCCGACCGAATTAACCGGCGGACAACAAAAAAGGGAGCACAGCGGTGTGGGGATTTTTGGCAGGATTGCTCAGCGGTAGCGTTGTGGGGCTCGGCGGCGTTGTTGTAATGTCATTGTTGTTACCCTTGGCGGTGCCACCGGAGGCGGTGGTTGACGCACCCGACGCCACCAGCACCCCGGACGCGGTTGGTGCCGACAGCGGGGTCAATGCGGATGGGCGCGATGCCAGGCTGGTGAAACTGGTTCCGACAGCACCCGAAGGCAAGGCCGGAATGCGCGATACTCTCGTGTCGTTGGCCGATGGTGCTACTGACCCTGGACCGCCGCCCGAGGTCGGGGGGGCCGCAGGGGCACTGACCAAATCTGCGGAAAAAACCGCACCCGATCCGGTGTCGGCCGGGGCGGACGCACCGGTGTCCATATCCCTTGGATTCCCTGGTGCCGCACCGCAGGTACCGCCGACCGAAACGGAATCGTCCATCCCTGCCCTGCCTACACAACCGGCAGCACCGTCTGTGCCCAGCATTAGCCATGCCTTTGACGCCCCGCAGTTCAAAGACAGCACCCCCACATCGAATACCAGCATCGACACGGCGGTTAACACTATCACCGCAACCAGCCCCCAGGGGCCGTCTCTCGCCCCCGGGACCGAGCTCGTGGTGGCCGGACATCCGGTACCAGCCGGTGCTGTGACCGGTGAAGATGCGCCATCAGTCAGCCGCCCGGCGGATGACGCCCCACAGACGGTGCATGCCGCTGCGGTTCAGACGCTGGATACGGTGACGGTGCCGCGCCCGGCGGCGGCTCCGGCACCTGTGGATGGTAACAGGCTGGCACCCAGGTCGGCAGTTGTCCCGTTCACCAAACGGAATGCATCCGGCCCAACGCCGATTGTTGCGTTCGCAGAATCCTTTGAGAACAGTAATGATAAGCCACTGATTGACAATGAAAAATCGCCGGGCACCGGGGCATTGGGGGATTTCCCCTGTCCGCTAACCTTTGCCATTGACCCGCTGGATCCGGCGGCGCGTGAAAAGATGCGTGCACATCGCGACGCGGGATTCGAGATACTGGTGCTGGCCGCCCCCTGCCATTGACCGGCACGGCCCGGGATGTTGAAATTATCTTGGAACGCAGCTTTCAACTGGTTCCAGAGTCTGTTGCGGTGCTGAACGGGGTTGTCTCTGGTGCTCGGGGCAACCCTGCGTTGTCGGAACAGGTGGCGGTGCTTTTATCGGGACAGCGGGCGCGGCCTGATGACGTGGGGCTCCTGGTTCCATGCGATTCAAAATCCGGCCGCCCGCGCAGGGGTCAGGGGTGCCATCTGCCTTGGTGTTCCGGGATTTTGACGGAGCGGGTTAAACGCCCGATATGATGCGCCGGTTCCTAGCGTAGACCTAAGTTTCGCGCCGGTCAAGACGGTGCGGTGATCGTGCTGGGCAGAGTGCAATCCGACACGGTTAGCGCCCTGGTGCCGTGGGGCGCGCAGGACCGGACAGGCCGGGTCGCTCTTGCACCCGGTCACGGCCGTTTTGCTGCGAGGCACGAGCGGTTAACCCTATCCGCCGGATGAGGGCAGTCTCGCGGCCGCCTGCACGAAACCGTACCGCACTGTACGGTGGCTCATATAGCTATGAGGTATTGTAAAGTTACAATTTCAGGTCTGAAATCACCTCAGGCGTCAATTTCTGTGTCAGCCGGTCCCGGTTCCGGTAAAGCGTGCCGCACCCGCCGCCGCACGGCGGATTGCGTTCGATTTGTGCACGGTTTCCTCATATTCAGCTTCAGAGTCACTGTCATAAACCACGCCACCCCCGGCCTGAATATACAGCTTTTGATCCTTGATGATGGCCGTGCGCAGCGCGATGCACATGTCCATGTCGCCGCCCGCACTGAAATAGCCGACGCCACCGCCATAAATTCCGCGCTTTTCCGGCTCCAATTCATCGATGATTTCCATCGCTCGCACTTTGGGCGCACCAGACACCGTGCCTGCAGGCATACCGGCAAAAAACGCATCCAGCGCATCCTTGCCAGCGTCGAGCTCGCCCACAACGTTCGATACGATGTGCATGACGTGGCTGTACCGTTCGATGATGAACTGTTCGGTCGGGCGCACGGTGCCGACCCTGGCCACGCGCGCGGTGTCGTTCCGGCCCAGATCCAAAAGCATCAGATGTTCGGCCAATTCCTTTTTGTCGGTCAGCAGGTCCTGTTCGTTGGCCTTGTCCTGTTCCGGTGTCGTGCCGCGCGGACGGGTCCCGGCGATGGGTCGGATTGTGACCTCATTCCCAAACACGCGGACCAGGATTTCGGGGCTGGCCCCAATCACCTGAAAGGCACCGTGGTTAAAATAGAACATGAACGGCGAGGGATTGGTGCACCGCAAGGACCGGTAGAGCGCAAAAGGCGGCAGCGGAAAATCCTGGGTCCAGCGTTGGGACGGGACCACCTGAAAGATATCGCCCGCGCGAATGTATTCCTTGGCCGTTTCCACAGCGGCCTTGTACCCGTCAGGGGTAAAGTTTGACACCGGCGGCGGTACATCCGCCGCTTCGCCCAAATCGCGGCTTTCAGTGGGCAGGGGCCGTTCCAGGTCGCGCACTGCGGCCATGACACGTTCTGCGGCCTCGACATAGGCGGCGCGTACCGATTGCCCGGCCCCGACCCATGCGGGCGAGACGACCGTAACCTCGCCCTTTACACCGTCCAGAACGGCCACAACCGACGGGCGCAGCATCAACGCATCGGGCACACCAATCGGATCAGGATTCACATCGGGCAGATGTTCGACCAACCGGACCATGTCATAGCCCAGATAACCAAAAAGACCCGCCGTTGCCTGTGGCAGCCCGGCAGGCAGATCAATCCGGCTTTCCGCGATCAAATCGCGCAGCCGGTCCATGGGATTGCCGGGCAGAGAGTCAAAGGCATGTGAATCAAACCGCGCGCTGCGGTTGACGGCAGATGTCGTGCCCGTACAACGCCAAATCAGGTCCGGTTTCATCCCGATGATTGAATAGCGCCCGCGCACCTCGCCACCTGTTACGGATTCCAGCACAAAGGCATCTTTCCGGGCACCGGTCAGCTTCAGCATCAGCGACACAGGTGTATCCAGATCCGCAGCGAGCCGAGTGTAGACAACCTGGTTTTCCCCGGCCTCATAGGCGCAGGCAAATTCGTCATATTCGGGGGTCAGGGTCATTACCGAATGCTCATCAGAATTGCGTCGACGGCACGCTCGTCAATCTGCGGGCGCGCGCGCAGCCGGGCGTCACGGACATAAATTTCATGGATTTCGGCGGCCAGTGCCTGGTCCAGCTCGCCCGATAACGCTGTCCGCAATTGTGCGGTTTCCGGTGTGTCGGCGGGCGGTAATGACTCATCCAGCCGCACAATAAAAACGCGCCCATCCGCGGACAGAACACGGACATCACCCGGTGCCATCGCGAACACGTCATCCATAAAATCGGGCGGTGTGCCTTCGATGAAGGCGCTGCGAATTTGCGCGGTTTCCACCCGTGGTGCCAACCCCGCGGCGGCAAAATCCCCATCCCTGGCCAAGGTCGTGACAAGCGCGGCGGCCCGGGCTTGCAGCACCTCTTCGGTGGCGACTTGCGCCCATCCAGCGAGCACGCGGTCGCGAACATCCTCGAACGGTTCGGCACGCGGGGGCAGAGTATCGCGCAGCTCAATGGCGAAAATGCTGCCATCGTCCAGAAACGCGACCTGGGCAAAATCACCCGCTGTGACGGCCAGAGCCGCCTCACGGAACGCGGTATAGGCTGCAATGCCGTCAAAAACCTGTGCGTTCCAGGCGATTTTGCCCAATTCCATATCCGTTTCCTGTGCCACCTCTTCCAGCGTTGCACCCCCGGCAAACAGGTCGTCAATTTTCTGCACCTGTGCCGCAACCAGGCGGCGGGCCCGGTCAGCAGCCAGCGCATCGTGCAGTTCGGCGCGGACATCTTCAAAGCTGGTGACGCGGGCGGTCAAAATACCGTTGATGCGGAACAAGGCGGGCCCCAATGGGCTGGGCAGGGGGCCCACCACATCATTGACCCGAGCGGCAAAGACACCCGCACCGGCCTCGCCCAGCTCGGCCCGGGTCACGTCGCCCATATCAACATCCCCAAGCGCCAGACCGCGGGTCTCGACCAAAAGATCAAAATTGCTGCCACCTATTTCCAATTGGGCCATGGCCGAGGCGGCGGTGTCAGTATCGGAAAAGACCAGACGTTCAACCAAACGGCGCTCGGGTCGATTGTATTGATCTGTCCGGTCATCATAGAGCGCGCGCAATGCGGATTCATCCACCTCGATCTCGCCCAGCACCATGTCGGGTGTCAACAGGACATATGCAATCTCTTTGGTTTCGGGCAAGGTGAAGTCATCAGTATTGGCGTCATAATGCTCCCGCAGGTCGGCCTCTGTCGGTTTCGGTACCGGTGTTGTCAGGTCCCGGGCCCCAAGAACAGCCCAGGTGAAACTGCGCCGGGACAGGAGATAGTCCAGAAGCACATCCGCCATCTGGGTCGGCATATGCAGCCTGGACAGGACAGCGTCCTTTATGATGTTCCGCGCATTTTGGGCGCGTAGGTTGTCTTCGAACCCGCGTTCGCTGAGCCCCGCTTGTTGCAAAGTAAACCGATAGGCATCGCGGTCGAAATTACCGTCAATGCCGCGAAAGGCAGAGATTTGTATAATTTTCCTTTGCAAATTCGCATCGCCGATTGACAGGCCTATTTCGGCGGCTTCGTGATCCAGTGCGGCCCGGGTCACAAGGCGCGACAAGGCCCGTTGCTCCAACCCCAATTGCCGCACCTGATCGATGCTGAGCACCTGGCGGGTTTGGGATTCGATTGACCGGATTTCCTGCTGTAATTCGCGGAAGTAGTCATTGGCGTGGAGTCGCTGATTGCCGACCGCGCCGATTGTGTTGACGGTACCCGTCAAGTTGGTGGCACCAAACCCTGCCAGACCCACGAACAAAAGCCCCATCAAAATCCACATCGCGGTCCTGGATACGGGATTCTTTTTGTCGGACATGGGGTACCGCCTGTTGGTCTGCTCGGGGGGCCGAGGCATAGTTCTCCGTAGCATATGTCAAAAAGTTTGGGGGGGCAAGGTCAGAAGGGCAATGCCAGCAACTGAATGATCAACGTGCCAATGCCATCATCCCGGTCGCTATCGACAAAGGCGATACGCAGCTGCTGGCAACTGGCGAGGTCGGTTTCCGGACAGCCCCTTGTTCCTGGCAGCAGGTGGTGATACCGGAATCCGGGTCGGTTGCCCCGCTGGGGGATCAAACGGATGCCGAGCCCATGCAAATTAGGCACCCGTGCCCAACAGTGCTCGGCCATCGCGGTTGTTCCACTCCTTCGGTCACCGCGACACGCCGGTCCGGAACTTCATTGTGCTTACCTGCCATCCATTGGCACAGGTCAGGTTCTTTATCCCCCGCAGTCCCGCACGCCGATCAAACAGTTGGCGGGCCGCGCATGACCGTGGCCGGAACCTGTTTAATCCTCAACAACAAGGCCGGGCTTGCCGCGACAGACCCTTGCGTGATAACCTATCAACCGGTAGGATTTGACAAGTGAACAGTGCTTAACAGGCGTCTGGTCCCAATCGGGATATTCAGGCCGGTCTGGCTGTGAGGGTCGCGACAGGTTTCATCGATGATCAATGCGACGCCTATGGGTTCGGACCCGTGCGTAAAACGCCTGCATCAACGGGCGGGATATTTCACACTGCCCGGGTTGTGGTCAGGTTGCGGGACTTGACCAGCACGATAGCCCGGGTGCGGTCGGCTATTCGTGGCACGGCAGATTTCTAGGGTCGGGTCACAGACCGGCCCCGGTGATGTGGCGCGACCGCTGTTGAATACCGAGGCGTCGGAAGAAGCCGCCGTGTCACCCCTGCCCGTTCGACGCGGGCCTAAGGGCAACACAGGTCTGATTATAACCTGATGTCATTGCAATTGATCGTTCCGGTGATCGTTCCGGACTCTGCGAACATCCCCGCCATCCATTGGCTGTGCAGTTCGGACAGGTCCGGAACCGGGGGCTGTAAAGTCGTAAAGATGCGCGGTATCATCGGATCGCATAGCCATGACCTGACGCAAGGCGGGTGGGGCGGTTTGAATGGCCCAACGGGCCGACATTGAACAGCGGGCGGTCAGCCGGAAAAGTGCCGGGAACGTCACGGCGGTATCCCGGTACCATACCGCTATCACCGGCGGGGGAACGGTGGCGGCAGCGCCGTGTCACCGTCTCGTCCCGCATGGGTTTCAGTCCCTGCCTCGATAGGGTTTGACATACTGCAAGGCCATATCCCACGGAAAGAATATCCAGGTGTCTTGGCTTACTTCAGTGATAAAGGTATCGACCTGGGGGCGGCCTTTGGGCTTGGCATAAACGGCGGCGAAATGGGCCTTTGGGAGCATTTCCCGCACGATTTCAAGCGTTTTCCCACTGTCGACAAGATCGTCGATGATCAGGATCCCGGTCCCGTCTCCCATCAACCCGGCATCCGGGGTTTTCAGAATCGTGGCATCGATCTGGTTTTGACGGTCGTAGGATTTGATGGAAATCGTATCGACCGCCCGGATATCCAATTCGCGGCTGACAATCATTGCGGGGGCCATGCCGCCGCGCGTGATGGCAACCATGGCTTTCCAACCGCCATCTAACGGGCCTTGGCCATCCAGACGCCAGGCCAGCGCGCGACTGTCTCGATGGATTTGGTCCCAGCTGATATGAAAGCCTTTTTCGTGTGGCAAATAGTCCGTCATCGCAGAGTCAGGCTTTCGCTATGTCAGGGGCGTCAACGGCTTTCATGCCAACCACGTGATATCCCGCATCCACATGCAGAACCTCGCCCGTGGTCCCGGCCCCAAGCCCAGACAAGAGATACACGGCCGCCCCACCAACGTCATCAATGCTGACATTCCGACGCAGGGGCGCGTTATATTCGTTCCATCGCATGATATAGCGGAAATCGCCAATCCCGCTGGCGGCCAGTGTTTTGATTGGTCCGGCTGAAATCGCGTTGACGCGAATGCCATCCTTGCCCAGATCCTCGGCCAAATAGCGTACCGATGCCTCCAGTGCGGCTTTGGCCACGCCCATCACGTTGTAATGTGGCATCACCTGTTCGGCCCCGTAATAGGTGAGTGTCAGCGCGCTGCCCCCTGTGCCCATCATCTGTTCCGCCCGCTGCATCACGGCGGTAAAGCTATAGACCGAAATGTCCATCGTCATGGCAAAATTGCCACGCGAGGTATCCACATAACGCCCGCGCAATTCATTCCTGTCAGAAAAGCCGATGCCATGCACGACAAAGTCCAGCGCGCCCCAGGCACTGTTCAGCGTGTTAAAGAGGGCGTCAATTGATGCCTCTTCCGTGACATCACAGGGCAGGATAATTTCGCTGCCCAATTGTGCGGCTAGGGGGCCGACCCGCTTTTTCAGCGCGGCACTCTGATATGAAAATGCCAGTTGTGCACCTGCATCGGCGCAGGCGCGCGCAATGCCCCAAGCTATGGATTTATCGTTTGCCAGCCCCATTATAAGGCCGCGTTTGCCCATCATTAGCTGATTGGCCATCTGGTCCTAGTCTCCGCGCGTCGTGAAATCCTGGCAATGACCTTTAGGCAATTTATCCTGGTGCCTCAACCCCGATAGGGCTCGACGCCGTATGCTGTGCTGATACAATAGGCGCGGTACAGGAGATCAGGTATGGCAGACCGTACAGGCCCTTTTGCCGGGGACGACCCGATTGTTTTGGCACAGGCCTGGCTGGCCGAGGCTGAACAAACAGAATCCAATGATGCCAACGCGATTGCCCTGGCAACCGTTGATGCAAATGGCATGCCGAATGTGCGGATGGTTCTGTTAAAGGAAATCGCCCTAGACGGGTTCATGTTCTACACCAACTATAAAAGCGAAAAGGCCGCGAATATAGAAGCCACAGGCAAGGCGGCATTTGTGATGCATTGGAAGTCGCTGCGCCGACAAATTCGCGTGCGGGGGCCGGTGACGCGCGAGGAGGGCCCGCGCGCCGATGCCTATTACGCCTCTCGTTCGCTGAAAAGCCGGTTGGGTGCCTGGGCGTCGAAACAATCGCAACCGCTTGACAGCCGGGCTGCCCTGATGGCCGAGCTCGCCAAAGTCACCGCGACCCACGGCACCGCACCGAACCGCCCTCCGTTCTGGGGCGGTTACCGGATTGTGCCCCTGGAAATAGAATTCTGGGCAGACGGGGCATTTCGGCTACATGACAGGTTCCGCTGGACCCGGGACACAGAGGACGACTCCTGGTTTGCTCAGCGTCTCAATCCCTGATACATAAAATTCAAAATTTTATGTAACGAGCATTGTTATTTGTGTTACTAATATTAACGGAGTTAATTTACCTTGAACAGTGGCCACTGAACAGGGTACAAAGCAGTTCGATAAGGAGCGCAACACAGTAATTCGGTGAATCTGATTGGCCAATGATCCAGGAACAATGCAAAAGGTCAGAGGAAAAATCAAATGGTTTGATCCGGTTAAGGGATTTGGCTTTATCATCCTCGACGAAGGGGGGCCTGATGTCCTGCTGCATCTGAATGTGCTGCGTCATTTTGGCCAGAGCTCGATTGCCGAGGGCACAGTCATTGATGTGATCACACACACTACGCCGCGCGGTACGCAGGTGCGCGAGGTGATTGCGGTCAAGCCACCGAAACGGGGTATGGGGCTTGGGCGGGCCGATCCGGCTGATGCAACTACGCGGACCCTGGAACAGCCTCCGTTGCGGCCCGCACGGGTAAAATGGTTTGACAAGTCCAGGGGTTTTGGATTTGCCAATGTTTTCGGACAATCCGAGGATGTTTTTGTTCGTATTGAAAGTATGCGAGGCTCGGGTCTCTCTGATCTGCAACCGGGTGAGGCACTGGCCATCCGCGTCATCGATGGCAAACGCGGCAAACTGGCCGCCGAGGTTTGCCCGTGGGAAGCGGCGCTCACAGCAGGTCAAGCGTAGCGGTCTCGCCGCAGCAGTGCTTGTTCTGACCTCGGTCGCCTCGGTCGCGTCCGAATGTCGCCCTGATGTGGTCGAGCTGCGCGGTACCTGGGGCCGGGTCCGGTTCAACGTCGAAATCGCCGATGATCAGCTGGAACGGTCGCGTGGATTGATGTTCCGCGAATCCATGTCGCCCAACGCTGGCATGCTGTTCATTTATGACCAGCCCCAGCATGTGCGTTTCTGGATGAAAAATACATTGATTTCGCTGGATATGTTGTTTCTTGATCGACATGGTGTTGTGACCCGCCTGCATAAACATGCAATCCCGGGCGATCCTACCTCGATTTTCGGAGGTAATGAAATTTTTGCAGTACTTGAAATCAACGGCGGATTAACCGACCACTATGGCATTACCGTGGGCAGCCAGATGCGTCACCCGGCGTTTTCCGACGGGCCTGCAATTTGGCCTTGTTAGGTCTTTTCAAATAAGAACCGTGGCGCTAGTCTGGCTGTGCGATCCGGGGCGTGGCGCAGTCTGGTAGCGCACCTGTTTTGGGTACAGGGGGTCGCAGGTTCGAATCCTGCTGCCCCGACCACTTCTTGATCAAGACCTCTGCTTGACAGCGCGATGTTCGGTGGAAGCTTTGATTTGGCCATTCTGTCCGGGCTGCGGGCCTTACCTGGCCTTACATCGGGCAAAGCGTTTTTGGTGGTCTGGCTTTATGCGATTGCCGCTGTTTGCGGGGCAGGTTCTGCCCGATTGCCGCCAGCACCAGCTGGGCGTTTTGTTTTGGCCAGCCCGAACTATCGGGCGGCGCTTCATCGTGCCAAAACACTGCTCAATCCGCAAGCTTGGAGATCAGCCTGCCCCCGCGTTGTTCCCGGGCCTGCAGGGGCTGATGACGGACGACCGTTCGCATAATTCGGTCACGGTGGCGACCACGCCAGAGCATCCCGGTTGGCCTTGCTGACACAGGCCTTGTCGGCCAATACCCGCCCGCGCTTTTGCCCCTTCAACCATGGTATAGACACCTGAAACTCTTGGCCCGGTTGGCAGGTGCCCGTGTAGACGTAGACCTTGTCGATGAAACGTTCCTCGTCCGGGCCTCGTCCTGTCGGGCAAAGCCGTTGGATGTCAACTTGTCGCCCGGCGTACGCTTCCGGCCTTTCTTGATCCACCGCGCTTGCGCGTCGGCACTGAAATGCATGTCTGGATCGTCGGCGGATCGTCGGCGGCCTCCGCCTCGGCCCGGTGTTGCGGTGCGTCAATATGGCTGCCGGGGCGGGGCGGCGCTTT